>JBGOTW010000042.1:0-21733 GCA_041476685.1 bacterium
CCTTTCATCGAGGTGGCTCCAGGCAGGGTGAGGGCCCGGGCGGGCTGCGGCGCGGGTCCGGCGGGGATGAATGGATGTGCGCGGACGCTAACACGGCTCCGGCGCGAGCGCCAACCACCCGGGCGGGCGGTAAAACCACCTTCCGCGAATGCGGCGGAGAGCAGATAGTCCCCGCGAGGAATTCCATTCCCCGCCGGTCAACTAAGCCGGGGCCGACCCATTCCCCGGTCCGCGCCCGCCCTGAACCCACTCCGCCCACGCGCCGCGAATTCTGCTATGCTGACCGACGGTTCCGCAGCGGCTTCCCGCCGCTGCCGGCCGCAACCCTCACCCGCCCGGAAGAAAGGCCATCCCGTCATGTCGTACCGACCCTTCGCCACCGTTGAAATGGCTCCGCCGGATCCCATCCTGGGCATCGTCGAGCAGTTCAAGCGGGAGACCAACCCCAAAAAGGTCAACCTGTGCATCGGCGTGTACCAGGACGAGAAAGGCGTCAACGGCGTGCTGAAGTCGGTGAAGCAGGCGGAGAAGATCTGGCTCGAGCAGGAGACGACGAAAGACTACCTGGGCATGGCCGGCGAGGAAGCCTACGGGCGGATCGTGCAGGAGCTCGTGTTCGGGAAGGACAGCGCGGTGCTGCGGGACAAACGCGCCGCGACGCTGCACACGCCCGGCGGCACGGGAGGCCTGCGCGTGGGCGCGGACTTCCTGCACGGCCAGTTTCCCAAGGCGGCGGTGTGGCTCAGCGATCCCACCTGGCCGAACCACCGCGGCATCTTCCAAAGCGCGGGCATGGCCGTGAAGTCCTACCCGTATTACGACGAGACGAGGCACGGCCTGGCCTTCGAGCGCATGCTTTCGGCCCTGGAGCAGGTGCCGGAAGGCGACGTGGTGCTGCTGCACGCCTGCTGCCATAACCCGACCGGCTTCGACCCCACGCCCGCGCAGTGGGACGAGATCGTCAAGGTCTTCCAGCGCCGCCCCATCGTCCCGTTCCTGGACTTCGCCTACCAGGGTTTCGGGCAGGGCCTGGAACCGGACGCGTACGGCGTCCGCGCCTTCGCCCAGGCGGGGCTGGAGCTGCTGGTGGCGAGCAGCTTCTCGAAGAATTTCGGACTGTACCGCGAGCGCGTGGGCGCTATCACCTTCGTCACGCTGGACTCGCCGGAGTGCGCCCGGGTGATGAGCCGGGCAAAGCTGACGGTGCGGGCGAACTATTCCAATCCGCCCGCCCACGGCGGCAAGGCCGTGGAGCTGGTGCTGTTCAATCCCGAGCTGAAGGCGCTGTGGCTGAGCGAGGTGCAAGGCATGTGCGCGCGCATCCAGCAGATGCGCCGGCTATTCGTCGAGACCCTGAAGGCCAAGGGCGTGCAAAAGGACTTCAGCTTCATCCTCCAGCAGCAGGGCATGTTCTCCTACTCCGGCATCACCGGAGCGAAGGTGCAGAAGCTGAAGGAGCGCTACGGAATCTACATGTCCGACAACGGCCGCATCAACGTCGCCGGCATGACGCCGGGCAACATGGACTACGTGTGCACCGCGATCGCCGCGGTGCTTGGCGAAGGCTAGGCGCGCGGTATCCGGGCGCGCGCCTCAATACAGCTCGAAGCGCAGCAGGCGGCACTCCAGCGGCCCATTGCGCAGGATCACGCGCCGCGAGGGTCGCAGGCCGATGGACTTGACCAGCGCCCCGTGCACGGTGAAGACGTAGGCCTCCATGCCCTTGCCCTTGTGCTTGAGGACGTCGCCCAGCTGCTTGTAGAGCGGCGCGAGGCGCTTCTCCTCCCCCATCCGCTCCCCGTAGGGCGGATTGACCAGGATCACTCCCGGCCCCGCTTCCGCCGTGAAGTCGTTCATGTCGCGCACCGCGAAGGAGATCGCGTCCTCGACTCCGGCGCGCCGGGCGTTGGCGCGCGCGGCGGCGACGGCCTTCGGATCGCGGTCCGCGGCGAAGATGGGCACGGGCACGGGGCGCGCCTGGGCGCGGGCCTGCTGCTGCTCCTTGCGGAAGGCGGGGGCGTGAAAGTCCGGCCAGCCCTCGAAGCCGAAGCGCTCCCGCAGCAGCCCCGGGGCACGCCGTCCGGCCAGCAGGGCCGCCTCGATGGGCAGGGTACCGCTGCCGCAGAAGAAGTCGTAGAAAGGCCGGTCGGCCTGCCAGCCGCTCAGCGCGATCAGGCCGGCGGCGAGCGTCTCCTTCAGCGGCGCCTGCGCCGGCCCCTGGCGGTAGCCGCGCATGAACAGCGGCGGGCCGGAGCTGTCGAGCGCGAGGGTGCAGTGCCCCAGGTGGACGTACGCCTGGATCTGCACGTCGGGCCGCTCCTTGTTCACCGACGGGCGCTTGCCGAAGGTGTCGCGGAACCGGTCCACGATCGCGTCCTTGATGCGCAGGGCGAGGAACTGGCTGTTGGTGAAACCCGTCTGCCCGAAACGCACGCGCACGGCCAGCGTCTGGCTCACGTCCATCAGGCCGTGCCAGTCGATCCGGTACACTTCCCGGTACAGCGTCGTTTCGTCGGAGCAGGGCACCCGCGCCACGACGCGCAGGACGCGCGAGGCGGTGCGCAGCCACAGGTTGGCCCGGTAGCAGGCATCCATTCCGCCGGAGAAGAACACGCCGCCCTGGTCCTGGGCCAGCTCCTCCAGCCCAAGCGCCTGCAGCTCGGCCAGCAGGACGGGTTCCAGGCCGGAGGCTGTGGCCGCGAAGAAGCGATGCCGCGCGTGCGGACGCCCCTTACGCAGCTGAGGTGGCGTCATCGGGCGTGAGCGGCTCGGAGGCGAAGCGGCAGGACGGATAGCCGGACAGCAGCGACTCCAGGTCGTAGTAGCTGCGGGTTTCCGGATGGAAGACGTGGACGATGACGACGTCGTAGTCGAGCAGCACCCACGAGCCTTCCTGCTCCCCCTCCAGGGACGAGCAGCGCACGCCCGCCTCGCGCAGGCCCGCCGCGATGCGCTCGGCGATGCCTCGCACGTGGGCCTGCGAGCGCCCGCTGCAGACCAGGACGAAGTCCGTGATCGGGGAGCGCCGCTCCATGTCGAACACCAGGATGTCCTCGGCCTTGGTGTCCCGCGCGGCGGCGACGATCTGCTCGACGCGGGCCCACTCCGGCGTGTCGGAGGGCTGGCAGGTTCGGGGACGGACGGACTGGGCACTGGTCATGGGTTGCCGTTTCCTCGCGTAAGCTCCATCATGCCTGAAAGCGCCCGGGCCGTCCACGCCCGGAGCGCCGATGCTTCATGTACGGTTCTCTTTGCACAGTTCTCTGTGCACAGTGCTCTGTGCACGGGTTTCATTTGCGCGGTGCCGGGCCATGTTCGGAATCGGAGTCGGGGAGCTGTTCGTCATCTTCATCATCGCCGTCGTCGTGATCGGCCCGCATAAGCTGCCGGAGGTGGCCCGCACCATCGGCAAGCTTGTTGCCACCGCCAAGCGCACGACCAACCAGCTGCGCGACCAGATGCACGAGGAGGTGCGCAAGTTCGAGGACATGGAAGAGGTCAAGGAGTTCAAGAGCGTGGTGCAGTCCGAGCTGTACAACATGCAGGACACCGCCAAGAACTACGTCCAGAACGAGATCGAGCAGGAGGAAAAGCGGCTCGAGGACGAGGCCCGCGACATCGAGCGGGCTTTCACAGCCGAGGGAGGGCCTGACACCGCTGCCGCGGCCGAGCCTTCCATCGCGCCGCCGGCGGAGGACCCCGCCGCGCAGGCTCCTGCCGCCGCTGGCCAATCCGCCGCGGCCGAAGACGGACGGACCGCGTCCGCTGGAGCGGCCTTCGGCGAGACCGCCGGTCCTGCCCTGTCCGGTGACGCCCCCACCGCTTCCGGAAGCAACGGCGGCAGTCCCGGTCACGCCGAGGAAGACCGCACGCCCCTTGCGCCGGCTTCCGGCACAGACAAGCCGGCCACCTGATTCTCCCGCAGCGCCCCGGATCCATGAGCCGCGAACGCGAAAAGGAAGTGGCCGCCGCACGGGCCGTCGCGGAAATCCGCGACGGCATGGTGCTCGGCCTGGGCACCGGCAGCACCGCGGCCTACGCGCTGAAGGCCCTCGGCCAGCGGGTCGCACAGGGCCTGAAGATCCGCGCCGTGCCCTCGAGCCGCTGGGCGGAGAACCTCGCCCGGGAGGTGGGCATCCCGCTGCTGACTTTTGCGGACGTCACGCGGCTCGACGTGACCATTGACGGCACCGACGAGTTCGACGCCAACCTCGCCCTGATCAAGGGCGGGGGAGGCGCGTTGTTCCGCGAGAAGATCGTGGCGGCGGCCTCGGAGCGCCTCTGGATCATCGCCGACGGCTCGAAGCGCGTGCCCGTGCTGGGCAAATTCCCCCTGCCCGTGGAGGTCAATCCCTTCGGCTGGCAGGTTGCGGCGCGCCGCATCGGCGAGCTGGGGGCGCAGGTCAATCTGCGCGAGGCCGGCGGCAAGCCCTCCGTCAGCGACCGGACCTTCGTGACCGACAACGGGGGCTACATCCTCGACTGCGCCTTCGGCGCGATCCCCGACCCGGCGGGCCTGGAAGCGAAGCTGCGGCGGATCGTGGGCGTGATGGAAACGGGCCTGTTCGTCGGCATGGCCGAGACGATCTTCGTCGCCGACGGAGAGCGGGTCGAGGTGCTGAAGCGCAAGTAGCTTGACCGCGCCGCCTGCTGGGGCGTCGCCGCGTCGCTTCCATTCCCGCGTTCTACAGCCTCTTCCCGTCCACTTGCATGATGGTGAGCGCGCTCAGATCCACGCCCTCCAGGCAGCGGACATTGATCGCCACGGTGGGCTTGCCCCCTGCCTCACCCGAGGCAAAGGACTGCACGCCGCACGTCGCGCAGAAGACATGTCGCAGCACCTTCTTGTTGAAGCGGTACTCGGTGAGCGCATCCTCGCCGCTGAGCAGCTTGAACTGTGCGGCCGGCACGAAACTCCACAAGAAGCCCTTGCGTGAGCAGTGGGAGCAATTGCAGTCCATCACCTTTTCCAGCTCCAGGGAGACCTCGTAGCGCACTTGCCCGCAGTGGCAGCTGCCCGTGTAGGTCTTGGTCTCGGCCATCGCTCCTCTTGAGGACGGGGTGGAGCTGAACGCCGCGCTCAGATCAGGATATGGCAGCGCTCGAGGAATTCCGCGGGCAGCCTCGTCTTGAGCGTGTGCAGGATCAGCCCCCGGTCGTAGCGCATGGAGAAGTGCTTGAGCACGATGTGCGGGTTCTGCAGCACGTCCCGGCATTCGGCGAGGAAGCGCACCACGTCCTCCAGGTGCGTGTGGCCGCGTTGCCGGGCCAGCTCCTGGTCGTCCTCCAGCAGATAGGTCACTTCCAGGAACAGGATGCGCGACTGGCCCACGTGCTGCTCGCGGTACAGCGTCTCGATCGTGCTGTCGCCGATGAACGTCAGGCGCGGCACCCACACCTCATCCTCGAATTTCACGCCCTGCTTGCGGAGCTGGGCCAGCTCCGGACCGCTGCGCCCCTGGAACTCCGCCCGCAGCTTCTTGCGCACGTCGTAGAGCGTATAGCCGAGGGAGGGCAGGGTGTGGGTGACGGAGAACGCCTTGGCGGCGAGCTGGCGGTGCAGCCAGACCA
Organism: bacterium; assembly: GCA_041476685.1. GTDB lineage: Bacteria > SAR324 > SAR324 > SAR324 > JACQKK01 > JBGPEV01. The sequence continues at coordinate 5,572 of JBGOTW010000042.1, forward strand.
CGTCGCCGGGGCGCAGGGGCTCGAAGCGCGGCAGGGGATGCGCCTCGCGCACGTTTTCCAGCAGCCGCCAGGCCTGCGCAAGAGCCTTGAAGCCGTCCAGGATCTGGTACGGGACGTAGTAGCTGGCCGGAGCCATCCCCATCAGCCGCCGCAGCGATTCGTGCCGGAGCACGCAGCGCGTATGGTCCCCGTGCGCATGGCTGATGAACACGCGTTCCAGCGGCACCGCTTCCAGCAGGCAGTCGCCCATGTCGAACGCGCAGTTCAACTCGGGCACCAGCACGTAGGTGGACAGGGCCGAGATGGAGAAGGCGGTGACCGTCTCCTGCTCGAACTTCAGCGTGATGGGCTTGCCGGGATTGTGGTGCGATGCGGGCATGGAGCGGCTTCCCAAGGGGGCGGCGCGCGTGCGAATTCCAGGCGCCGACGGTAGCACCGGCGCCCCATGCGCGGCAATCGGCGGCGCGCCAAGCGGGCGCACGGCACCATGCCGCTCCGCAAGCGGGGGCACGGTAGGCCGGTGCATGGGGGGCGGGCACACGGCGGGCGGGTACACCGCTCCGTGAACCGCGAGGTCGGGCCCGGGTAGCTCTGGCGAAGAAGGGAAGAGCGAGCGAAAACTCGGCGACTCCCCCGGGCGATCGGTTCCGCCCGAGGGGTGCGGGCGGCCTACCAGCGCTCGAACACCGACTCGTAGGCGACATCCCACTGCTTGCCGACCATCGTGCGGGCATCCACTTCCTGGGGCGGCAGTTTCTTGATCAGGCCGCCCTGGGTCTGGAAGCTCCGGATCGCCTGGGTGACCTGGTCGTGGGTCAGCTCGCGCTGCGCCTTGCTGCCCTTGGGCCGCTGCACAAGGAATCGCTTGGATGGTTTGTTGGCTGCCTGCTTCAGCATAGGAACCTCGAAGTCCGGAAACGCCCCCCGTTCCAATATACGTCTTTCTCTAGCGTATATGTTCGCGTTTTGCAATTAAAAGGTTACACAGGGTTACAATCGCAGCCGAATCGGGTATGCAGGGAGGACAATCAGGGTCGCGCTTTGGCGTTGAAGCGACTGACATTATTTGGTATTTTTAGGAGATCGCGCAACTGCCGGGCCGGGTCCCCCCGCCGCCCGGCGCACCCGTACCATTCCCGTTCGGCGAGACAAGGAGACCCCAAGTCCATGCGCTTCCTTCACACGATGATCCGGGTCAAGGATCAGGCCAAGGCGATCGAATTCTATTCCAAGCACCTGGGCATGAAGGTGCTCCGGCAGAAGGAGTATCCGGACGGAAAGTTCACCAATACCTTCATGGGCTACGACGACAACCCCGCCTCCCCCCAGATCGAGCTGACCTATAACTGGGGCAAAGAGAGCGCCTACGATCTGGGCGACGCCTTCGGGCACATCGCCATTGGCGTGCAGGACATCTACGGCTTGTGCGAGCGGCTTGAAAAGGCGGGCGTGTCCGTGCCCCGCAAACCCGGGCCGATGAAATTCGGCGGCAGCGTGATCGCCTTCATCCGCGACCCGGACAACCGCAGCATCGAGCTGATCCAGGTCGAGAAGTAGCAGGCGGGTGGCCACGCGGGAGTTACAGCCATCGCGCCGCTCCAGCGGAAGGCACAGCCGTCGGTTCACTCCAGCAGCGGATCAGGACCGTTCGGGCGGACGCCGATCGCCGCTTTTCCCGTGAAGGGATCGAGAACGCGAAAGGCGCGCGCGGGAGGAGCTTCAATACGGCCCGGTGGAGCTGCCGTGCAGGAATTGCTGCAGCACCGGGTCGGGATTGGCGTCGAGCTCGGCGGGCGTGCCTTCGGCGATGATCTTCCCCTTGTAGAGCATGCATACCTTGTCGCCGATGAGGCGCGTGCTGGCGAGGTTGTGGGAGATGACCAGGCAGGTGATGTGGAAGCTGTCCCGCATCTCCATGATCAGCTCGGCGATGGACGTGGTGGTGATGGGGTCCAGGCCGGACTCCGGCTCGTCGAACAGCATGATCTTCGGCTGCAGCATGATGGCGCGGGCCACGCCGACCCGCTTCTTCATCCCGCCCGACAGGTCCGAGGGCATCTTGTCCTCGCTGCCCGGCATCCCGAGCCGCGCCAGCATGGCGACGACGCGTTCGTGAATCTCCTCCTCGCCGAGCCGGGTGTGCTCGCGCAGGGGAAACGCGACATTCTCGAACACGGTCATGGAGTCGAAGAGCGCGGAGTACTGGAAGGACATGCCGATGCTCTTCTGCACCTCGAGGCGTTCGGCCGGCGTCATTCGCAGCACGTCCTTCCCGTCGATCCAGATCTTCCCCTGGCTGGGGCGGATGAAGCCGACGATCAGCTTGAGGCAGGTGGATTTTCCGCTGCCGGACCCGCCCATTACGACCGTGATCTTCCCGCGCGGCACTTTCAGGTCCACCCCCTCCAGCACGATCTTCCCCTCGAAGGCCATCGTCACGTCCTCGAGGTGGACCATCGGATCCGCACCGGTGGCGGCTTGCTGGGCGGGCGCGGCATGCGCGGCGGCGGACGGGCGCGGCGCGGGTTCGCTGAGGGCGGAATCGGTCATGGCGGGTTCGGCTGGGGCCGGACTCTCGCGAGCCGGGCCGCGCGGGTTATGGCGCACTGGTGGCCTCGTGCGCCCGGCGGTGATCCTCCACCACCTGCACCGCCTCCTCGATGTCGTCGGTGACCTGAAACAGGTGCATGTCGCCCCGGCTCATCATGCCGCGCCCCAGCACCTGCGCGCGCAGCCAGTCCACCAGCCCGCTCCAGAATTCCCGTCCGATCAGCACGACCGGGAAGGGCTCCACCTTGGCGGTCTGGATCAGCGTGAGCGCCTCGAACAGCTCGTCGAGCGTGCCGAACCCGCCCGGCAGGACAAAAAAGGCGGAGGAGTACTTCACGAGCATGACCTTGCGCACAAAGAAGTAGCGGAAGTGCAGCTGTACCGTCGTGTACAAATTCGCCGGCTGCTCGGTGCTGAGGGCCACGTTCAGCCCGACCGAGGGCCCGCCGTGCTCGAACGCCCCCCGGTTGGCCGCCTCCATGATCCCCGGACCCCCGCCCGTGAACACCGAGTAGCCGCGCTTGGCCAACATCACTCCCAGGCGGCGGGCCAGCTCGTATTCGGGGTGGCCTTCCCGCGTGCGGGCCGAGCCGAATACCGTGACGGCCGGCAGGAATTCCACCAGCGTGTCGAAGCCCTCGACGAATTCGCCGAGGATGCGGAACAGGCGCCACGCTTCCTCGTTCCGCAGCGCGCTTATTTCGAAGGCGTCCATCTTCCCCCCGGGTTGCTGAACACTGTGAGCCGCCCACCCGTCCGCTTCCGGCGGGCCCGGCCAATTGCGCTAGATCAACTCGGCGCGGTCCGCCCGCCCCGGCACGGCGGCGCCATGGTAGCATGAGGCTAGGCAATGAGTCTGGCGCGCCTCGCCGGCCGCCCGCGCTTGACCTCTCGCAGGGCCGCATGCGCGTCCCCCCTCTTCTGGAGCCTCAGATGGCCGTCCCCATCCGGCGCATTCTCGTCCCGATCGATTTCTCCGAGCACTCCCTGTTCGCGCTCGCCTACGCCGATAACTTTGCGAAGGAGTTCGGCGCGGAGATGGTGCTGGTGCACGTCGTCGAGCGAACCCCCTACGAGATCTACGCCGCCCAGGGTTTCCTGCCCGACGTGCCGCTCTATCCCCTGGTCAACAACCAGCTACTCGACCTGGACTACATCAAGGCCGAGACGAAGAAGCAGCTCGACAAGCTCGCCGGCGAACCCCGGGGCGGACCCTGCAAGACCGACGTGCGCGACGGCAACCCGGTCGAGGCGATCCTGGACGCAGCCAAGGCGCACCAGTGCGACTTGCTTGTGATCTGCACCCACGGCCGTACCGGCCTGTCGCATCTCCTCATGGGCAGCGTGGCGGAGAGGATTGTGCGCCTGGCCCCCATTCCCGTGCTCAGTGTGCGCGCCCAACACCTGAAGAGCTGAGCGTGCCGGGGCCGCGATAGCTGTCCGAACTTCCCATCAAACCATTGAACGGATTAGGGGTATCCCTTAACTGGAGCGCAAGGTTCCGCTGGGAGATTGCGCTTGCTGCGAGAGTTGAATACTATACCAGGGTATGGTACCAGCACTTCCCTCGTGGAGAACGCCATGGACGTCCCCGGCACCTCCCCCAGCGCGGCTGGCCCAGTCCCGCGCGTCTATCCGAGCCACGCGGAGCAGCTCGACCGTCTCGGAAAGATCGAAGGGCAGATCAAGGGAATCCGCCGCATGATCGAGGAGCGCCGCTACTGCATGGACATCCTCCCCCAGCTCAAGGCCGTGTACGGCGCCCTGCGGCAGGTGGAGTTGGGCGTGCTCGAGACCCATATCAATCACTGCGTTCAGGAAGCGGTGCAGTCCCGTGACCAGGCCTCGATCCGCGAAAAGATCGACGAGGTCTTGCGGGTGCTGAGCCGACTGGAATAGCCGGAGGCTGGCGATGGCATCGGAGCGAAGCGGTCTGCGGAGGGCGGTCGGACTCGCGGCCGGCACGTTCGCGGTGAGCGTGTTCGTCCACTTCCTGTGGGAGATGCTGCAGACGTTCGCCTATGAGGTCGGCCCGCTCGGCGTCAACTGGGTGATCGCGTACCACTTCCTCGCCACTCTCGAGGACGCGGGGCTGATGGTGGCCCTGTATGCGGCCGGCTGGGCGATCCATCGCGATCCGCAGTGGATCGCCCGGCTCGCGTGGAAGGATTGGGTCTGGCTCGGGGGAATCGGGGCGGCGCTGGCCGTCGCCATCGAAGCGTGGGCCCTGGCCCGCGGACGCTGGGCTTACACGCCCTGGATGCCCGTCATCCCTGGACTGCGAGTCGGTCTGCTGCCCGTCCTCCAGCTCGCGCTCTTGCCTCCATTCATCCTGCGCGTCGCGGCCCGGCTATTCTGCGCACCCGCCGGCACACGGCGCGGGCTGCCCGCGGACGACAGCGGATTGTCGGCCACCTCCGTTTCGCCGGCCGCTCCGAACCGGGGCAAGGGCGCCGGACGCACCGACGCTCAGCGCACGGATTCTCCGCGCACCGCGGCTCCGCACACGGACATTCAATCGACCGCCATTCAGTGGACGACAACCCATTCCACTTCTGGAGCCATGCCATGAGTGCCGCAGGACATCCTCACGCACACGCCACCTCCGCGCCGGCGACCGCGGCCGCCCCGTCGGCTCCGGCCAAGGACCCCGTCTGCGGCATGACGGTGGATCCGGCGCAGGCGGTCCACGCCGAACACCTGGGCGAGACGTATTATTTTTGCAGCGAACACTGCCGCGCCGCATTCGTGCGCGAACCAGCGCGATACTTGCGCCCGGCGAACGCGCCCGCGCACGCGACAGAAGCGATGCAGGCCCACCACCACGCACATGCCGCGCCGGGAGTGGGCAAGACGGCCGCCGCGCCGGACGTGCGCAAGACCGCCGCGGAAGCCACCCCCTACGTCTGCCCGATGGATCCGGAGGTGCAGGAAACGCAACCGGGCGCCTGCCCGAAGTGCGGCATGGCCCTCGAGCCCGCCCTGCCCGCGACGCCCGAGACCCGCACCGAATGGACCTGTCCGATGCACCCCGAGGTCATCCAGTCCGCCCCCGGCTCCTGTCCGATCTGCGGCATGGCCCTGGAGCCGCGCGTGATCACGCTCGAGGCGGCGGCCAATCCCGAGCTGGTGGACATGACCCGCCGCTTCTGGATCGGGACAGCCCTTACCCTGCCCGTTGCCGGATACGCGATGCTGGAGATGGCGGGGCCGGCCTGGCTGCATGGCTTGCCGGCCGGCCTGGGCACGCTGGCCCAGCTCGTCCTGGCGACGCCCGTGGTGCTCTGGGCGGGCTGGCCGTTCTTCGTGCGCGGCTGGGCCTCGCTCGTCAATCTGAGCCCCAACATGTTCACCCTGATCGCCCTGGGGACGGGGGTTGCCTACTTGTACAGCGTGGCGGTCGCCTTGCTGCCCGGCTGGATGCCCGCGGAGCTGAAGGGCCAGGACGGCCGCTTGCCCGTGTACTTCGAGACCGCCGCGGTGATCACGGTGCTGGTGCTGCTGGGGCAGGTGCTGGAGCTGCGCGCCCGCAGCCGCACCGGCTCGGCGATCCGGGCGCTGCTGGGCCTCGCCCCCAAGACTGCGCGGCGCCTGCGCGCCGACGGCGCCGAGGAAGACGTGCCTTTGGAACACGTACAGGTCGGGGATCGCCTGCGTGTCCGGCCCGGGGAGAAGGTGCCCGTGGACGGTGTGGTGATGGAAGGCACCAGCTCCGTGGACGAATCCATGATTACGGGCGAATCGATCCCGGTCGAGAAGAAGTCCGGCGACAAGGTGATCGGGGCGACCATCAACGGGACAGGCTCCCTGGTCTTCCAGGCGACTCGTGTCGGAGCCGATACCCTCCTGTCTCAGATCGTCCGCCTCGTGGCGGAGGCCCAGCGCAGCCGCGCACCCATTCAGCGGCTGGCCGACCGCGTGTCCGCCGTGTTCGTTCCGGCGGTCGTGGCGGCGGCGGCGCTGGCTTTCGCGGCATGGTCGCTATGGGGTCCCGAGCCGCGCTTCGCCTACGCGCTGGTCAACGCCGTGGCGGTTCTCATCATCGCCTGCCCCTGCGCGCTGGGGCTGGCCACGCCGATCTCGATCATGGTGGCGACGGGCAAGGCTGCCACGCTCGGCATCCTGTTCCGCAATGCCGAGGCCATCGAGGTGCTGCGCAAGGTGGACACCCTCGTCGTGGACAAGACGGGCACGCTCACGGAGGGCCATCCCCGGCTCGTCAGCGTGCAGGCGCTGCCGCCCGCGACCGAGGCGGAGGTGCTGCGGCTGGCCGCCAGTCTGGAGCGGGCGAGCGAGCATCCGCTCGGCGCGGCGATCGTGGCCGGCGCCCAGGAGCGCAACTTGGCGCTCGCCGCAGCGCAGGACGTGCAGACCGAATCCGGCAAGGGGATCGTCGGGAACGTCGCCGGCCACGCGGTGGCCTTGGGCAATGCCCGGCTGCTGGAGCGGCTGGGGACGGATCCCGCTCCGCTGTCCGCACAGGCGGAGGCGCTGCGCAAGGAAGGGCAGACAGTCATGTTTCTCTGCATCGATGGCCGCGCTGCCGGACTGATCGGGGTCGCCGATCCGATCAAGTCCACCACGCCCCAGGCCCTTGCGGCACTGCGAGCCGAGGGCGTGCGGGCGATCATGCTCACCGGCGACAGCCGCGCCACGGCCGAGGCGGTCGCGCGGCAGCTGCCGGGAATCGAGGTCTTCGCGGAAGTCCTGCCGCAGGACAAGGCGGCCGTCGTCAAGCGCCTGCAGGACGAAGGGCATGCCGTGGCCATGGCCGGGGACGGGATCAACGACGCGCCCGCGCTTGCCCAGGCGCACGTGGGCATCGCGATGGGCACGGGCACGGACGTCGCGATGGAGACGGCGGGGGTGACGCTGGTCAAGGGCGACCTGCGCGGGATCGTGCGGGCGCGGCGGCTGAGCCGGGCGACCCTCGCGAACATCAAGCAGAACCTGTTCTGGGCGTTCTTCTACAACGTGCTGGGGATCCCGGTGGCGGCGGGGGCGCTCTACCCCCTGTTCGGCGTGCTGCTCAGCCCGATGATCGCCGCCGCGGCCATGAGCTTCAGCTCGGTGTCGGTGATCGGCAACGCGCTGCGGCTGAATCGGGCGCGCGTGTAAGGCGCGCACCCGCTGGGCTGCGCACCCGCGCAACGCGCGGGGACAGGGGCACAGGGCCGCTCCCCGGGGCATTCGCGGGCAGTCCGTGGGAGCGGCGCCTCACTCGCTTGCGTCTTCGTCCAGGTAGGCCAGCACGGCTTCGCGGACTTCCGCGATCTGCTGGCGCACCTCGTCCCGCTCCATTTGCAGCACGTCGCCGATCTCCGCGTAGCTGAGTTCGGCCACTTCCTTCAGCAGCCAGGCGAAGTTGGCGATCTGCGAGCAGGCCGGCACGGGCTGCGACCGGTCCCTGCGGCCGCGGATCGCGAGCACCACCCGCCGGTACACCCCGCACATGTTCGCTTGCGCGACCGCGCCCGAGAGGATCGCGTTCGTCAGTGCGGCACAGGTCAGCGGTTCGGGAAAGAACGCGTGGCTCAGCCCATAGACGCGCCGGTAGGTCTCGGCCAGCTGCGGGGACCGCGCCGGATCCAAATGGTATCGCTTGGCGCGGATTGCCTCTGCATTTTCGGACTGCATCCAATGGCTCCCACGAGGATTGGCCTGCCAGCGATTAAGGTGTTGCAGAAAATTGTGGTGATCGTGTGAAAGAACCTCGCAATCCTGGAGGAAAGGCCGCGGCGCTCATGGAACGCGTTGTTCCGCAAGGACGGGGCGGCTCCCCTGGGCGCAGCTGCGGCGAAGAGTCGTGCGCGCCCGTCCCTGCTCACCGCGCGGGAAGGGCGGGATCCGGTGGCGGGAGCGGGACACGGCCGGCGGCGACGCGCTACAGTGCTTCAAGCTCCTGGCTTGCGTGGCTTCCCGTGCCCTGGAACCCCGATGGACCCCCTCGAACGGCGGATTCTGTCCGTGCTGCGCCGCGAGGCGCGGGTGCCGCCGGGTTCACTGGGGCTGGTGAGCGTGAGCGGGGGCCCGGATTCGACGGCGCTGCTGCACCTGCTGGCGGCCGTTGCGCCGGGGATGCGCCTGCGCCTGGAGGTGGCGCACTTCGATCACGGGCTGCGGCCGGAATCGGGACGCGAGGCGATCTGGGTGCGGGACGCGGCGGGTCGGCTGGGCCTGCCCTGCCACTTGCGCGCCACGCGGCATCTCGCCGCCCTGCCCGCCGGCGTGCAGGCTGCCGCGCGGGCCTGGCGCCGGGCGGAGCTGGAGCGGCTGGCCGCGCAGACCGGCGCGGGCTGGGTCGCCACCGGCCATCAGCTCGACGATCAGCTGGAGACGGTGCTGCTCAAGCTGCTGCGTGGGGCGCACCTGAGCGGGCTGCGCGGGATGGACGTGCGTCAGGGCCCCTGGGTGCGGCCCGTGCTGCACGTGCGGCGTGGCGAGCTGCTGGCCTACCTCGCCCGGCGCGGGGTGGGCTGGCTGGAGGATCCGAGCAACGCCTCGCCCCGCTACAAGCGCAATCGCGTGCGCCGGGAGCTGCTGCCCCTGCTGGACGAGCTGGCCGGCGGAGCGGCCGGCGCGCGCTTGCTGGCCTTGGAGCGGCAGAGCCGGGAGCTGGCGGCCTGGCTGGGCCAGGTGCTGACGGGCGTCTCCGCCCCGCGGCAGAGCCGCCGGGGCCGGCCTCCCCACTGGATCGAGATCGCCGGCCTGCTGCGGCTGCCCCCGCTGGCCCAGGGGGCCGCGCTCCACCGCTTCATCCAGCAGCGGCTGCCCGGCGAGCTGGCGTACGGGCGCATCGAGGACGTGCTGGGTCTGCTGCACCGGCCCCGGCCCGGCCGCGAAGGAGCCTTCCGCCTGGACCTGCCCGGCGGGCGGGTGCTGCGGCGCAAGGCCGGCCGCCTGTGGCTGGAGGGGAGCCGATCTCCCGCCGCGCCGGACGCGCGCGCCTGATGCGGCCGCGGCAGGGCCGTGCGATGGCTCACGCCCCGTTGCGCCGCGGTCTTCCCCGGGCGGAGCTGCCGCCGCGGCACGTGGTTGGCGAGGCGCGCCATGTGAGGTATGCTTTTCGATGAGCAACGCCGGCCTCAAGGGGAGGCGCATAATTGGGGGGCCGCGGCGGGAGGGAGGGGTGTTCCCGCCGCTCCATCCGCATTCGGGCGACGCGCCGCGCACGCCGCCCACAGGGGCGCAGCACATCCGCGGACAGCCCGCCATGCCGCCGCCCTTCCCGCGCCGGAAACGGGATCGGCCCTGTGTGAGAGCCCAGCGACGCGGTGTGCGACGCCCGGGCCGTACGACTGCCGCACGGAGGGGATGACCGCTGCGCGGTGGCAAGACACGTAGGGCGAAACGAGCAGAGGGTGCGAAGTTGAACAGTCTGTACAAGAATCTGGGCATCTGGATCCTGATCGGCTTGATCGTGTTCATCCTGTTCAACCTGGTGAACACCGGGCCGTACAACACCCAGCAGATCGCCTTCTCCGACTTCATGAACCACGTGAAGGCGCGCAAGGTGGTGGAGGTGACCCTGCGCGGCGAGGAGATCAGCGGGGTGCTGGACGACCGCACGCCCTTCCAGACCTACATTCCCGACGTGCCCAACCTGGTGTCGACGCTGGTGGACGCCGGCGTGCGCGTGCGCGCGGAGTCGCCGAACCAGAGCGGCCTGTTCTTCGCGATCCTGAACAGCTGGTTCCCGATGCTGCTGATCATCGGCGTGTGGCTGTTCTTCATGCGCCAGGTGCAGGGCGGGGGGAACCGCGCGCTGAGCTTCGGCAAGATCCGCAACCGCCAGGTGGACGAGAAGAGCAACGCCATCACGTTCAAGGACGTCGCCGGGGTGGAAGAATCGAAGGACGAGCTGCGGGAGATCGTGGAGTTCCTGCGCGATCCGCAGAAGTTCGAGAAGCTCGGCGGGCAGATCCCGCGCGGCGTGCTCCTGATGGGCAACCCGGGCACGGGCAAGACGCTGCTCGCCAAGGCGATCGCGGGCGAGGCGGGCGTCCCGTTCTTCTCCATCAGCGGCTCGGACTTTGTGGAGATGTTCGTGGGGGTCGGGGCCAGCCGCGTGCGCGACCTGTTCGAGCAGGCGAAGAAGAGCGCCCCGTGCATCATCTTCATCGACGAGATCGACGCGGTGGGCCGCTACCGGGGCACGGGCCTGGGCGGCGGCCACGACGAGCGGGAGCAGACGCTCAACCAGCTGCTGGTGGAGATGGACGGGTTCGAGACGAATGAGGGCGTGATCGTGATCGCCGCGACGAACCGCCCCGACGTGCTCGATCCGGCCCTGCTCCGGCCCGGCCGCTTCGACCGGCACGTGGTCGTGCCGCTGCCGGACATGAAGGGGCGCGAGGCGATCCTGAAGGTGCACACGGCGAAGGTGTCGCTCGGCACGTCGGTGGACCTGTCCGTGATCGCGAAGGGGACGCCGGGCTTCGCGGGGGCGGACCTGGCGAACCTGGTGAACGAGGCGGCCCTCTGGGCGGCCCGCCAGAACAAGGCCCAGGTCGCCCAGGAGGACTTCGAGTTCGCGAAGGACAAGGTGATGATGGGCCCGGAGCGGCGCAGCGTGCTGATCCCCGAGAAGGAGAAGCGCGTCACGGCCTACCACGAGGCGGGCCACGCGCTCGTCGCCGAACTCATTCCCGACGTGGATCCGGTGCACAAGGTCACCATCATACCCCGCGGCCAGGCGCTCGGGCTGACCCAGCTCTTGCCGGAGGAGGACCGCCACAGCGCGAACCGCACCCAGCTGCTGGGGCAGATCTCGATGATGCTGGGCGGACGCGCGGCGGAGCAGCTGACCTTCGAGCAGTTCACCACCGGCGCCTCGAACGACATCAAGCGCGCCACGGACGTCGCGCGGCGCATGGTGCTGCAGTGGGGCATGAGCGAGACGGTCGGCCCCGTTGCCCTGTCCGAAGGGCGGGAGAACGTGTTCCTCGGCCGGGACTTGATCCAGCACGCCAAGTTCAGCCAGAGCACCGCGCGCACGATCGACATGGAGGTCAAGCGCATCGTCACCACCTGCTACGAGCGGGCGCTGGGGCTGCTCAAGGCCAATCAGAAGATCCTCGTCGCCCTGGCCGAGATGCTGATCGAGCGGGAAACGGTGGAAGGCGCCGAGGTGCGGCGGCTGTTGCAGGATGTGGCTTCGCAGCCGGCTTGATCCACCCTGCCGCGGGCGGTGGGCCGCGCCGGACCGGACCAAGGCCGCCGGCGGAGTCGTGCGCGAGCCGGGCGGCGGGCGAGGAGCGAGCCGATGGCGCGGATCATCGAGTTGGCGCAGACCATCCGGCCCCAGGACTTCATAGACATCGCCTTGCTGGCCACGGTGATCTACTGGCTGCTCGTGCTCATCAAGGGTACGCGCACCATCCCGATCCTGCTGGGCCTGACCGTGCTGGTGGCCACCTACGCCCTGGCCACGTGGCTCGACCTGGACGCGATCGGCTTCCTGATGGAGCACCTGTTCAGCTCCGCCGTGGTCATCCTCGTCGTGCTGTTCCAGGCGGACATCCGCGACGCCTTGGCGCAGCTGGGCATGACGACGATGTTCCGCGAGCTGTCGGTGGCGGATCAGCGGGACTTGATCGAGGAGGTGTCCGAGGCGGCGTTCCAGCTTGCCCGGCGCAAGCTCGGGGCCACGATCGTGCTGGAGAACGAGACGGGACTGCGCAACTACATCGAACGGGGCAAGGCGATCGACGCGCCTCCGACGGTGGAGCTGCTGGAGGCGCTGTTCCATACCGGCTCGCCCCTGCACGACGGCGCGGTGATCGTCACGCGCGAGGGCCAGCTGGCGGCGGCGCGCTGCATCCTGCCGCTCACCACGCAACCGGTGCACGACCCGTTCCTGGGCACGCGCCACCGCTCGGCCCTGGGGATGGCCGAGGAGACCGACGCGCTGGTGATCGTCGTCTCGGAGGAAACGGGAACGGTGTCCCTGGCCCACGGGCGCGAGTTGCACCGCAACCTGAGCGAAGACGACCTGCGGCGGCGCATCACGACCATTCTGATGGGTAGGCAGGAGCCAGATGGAATCGCCGTCGTTCCTCCGCAATCTCGCCCGCTCCAAGGTTAGGGCCCGCTTCACTCGGCAGTCCCTGAAGGGACTGCTGACCCATAATCTGGCGCTGAAGCTGGTGGCGATCGTCCTGGCGATCGTGATGTGGACGTTCGTGGCCTCCCAGCGCAGGGGCGAGACCACCGAGCTGAAGTTCTCCAGCCCGCTCGTGTTCCGCAACATCCCGCCCAACGTCGAGGTCGCCCAGGCCCCGGTGCAGGCCGTCAGCGTGCTGGTGCGCGCGCCGCGCCGCCAGTCCGCCTCGCTCAACCCGAACCAGTTCCAGGTCTTCATCGACCTGGCCAACCAGTTTCCGGGTGAGATCGAGTACGACCTGTCCGCCCGCAACGTGAGCTACCTCAATGTTGCGCCGCCGGAGGACATGACCGTGCTCCAGATCAGCCCGAGCCGGATTCCGCTCAGGCTGGAGGAAACGCTGCAGAAGGAGCTGGCCGTCCGGCCGCGCTTCTCCGGCAGCCCGGCCCCCGGCTTCACGATCGTGCAGACGCGCATCGTGCCGCAGATGGCCGAGGTGATCGGGCCGCGCTCGGTGGTGGAGCAGGTGCACGCCCTGTACACCCGCCCGCTCGACGTGCAGGACCTGCACTCCAACGTGGAGCTGCTCGTCAACCTGGACCTGCCCCAGGGCGTGCGCGTGGCCGGCAAGCAGGAGCCCTTCTTCCGCGCCGTGATCCAGGTCACGGGCAATCCGACCCGCGTGCTGCTGCGCGAGATTCCGGTGATCTTCGAGAATGTCGAGCACACCTACAAGGTGAGCACCACCGCCCTCAACGTGCACCTGGAAGGATCGCGGGACGCACTGGCGGGACTGAGCCGGAAGAATGTGTTCGCCGTGATCGACTTGGCGAAGTATCCTCCGGGGGACTATCGGGGCGTGGTGCCCAGGGTCGTGCTGCCGGAGAACGTGCGCGTGCTGGAGCAGTGGCCGATCGTGGATCTGTACGTGTTCAAGCGCCCCGCGGAGTAGGCGCACCGGACCGCCTACCCGGGCAATCGGCCCAGACGATCGGTCCTGCCAGGATAGCCAGCCGGGACGACCGGCCGCAGCGGCAGACTTGACCGGCGCGGGTGTTTGACCGGAAAGTACAGGGAGCTTCCCATATCGTGCGGGACGCGGGCCCGTTCTGAGCGGCGGCCGCGGATCATTCGAGCAAAGGTGCCATGAAAGACATCATCATCAACCACGCGCCGATGGAGACGCGGGTGGCCGTGCTGGAAAACAGCGTGGTCACCGAGCTGTATCACGAGCGCCCGCGCGAGAAGGGCGTCGTCGGCAACATCTACAAGGGCAAGGTGCTCAAGGTGCTGCCCGGGATGGAGTCGGCGTTCGTGGACATCGGGCTGGAGAAGGCCTCGTTCCTCTACGTGGACGACGTCCTGCCCGACTTCACCGTCTACGACGAATACGACGAGGGCAGCGGCGCCACCAAGGGCGTCACCCAGCACGTGCGCAGGGACAAGCGCCCGCCCATCGACCAGCTCATCAAGGAGGGCCAGGAGATCCTGGTGCAGGTGAGCAAGGGCCCGATCGGCACCAAGGGCGCGCGCATCACCGGGCACCTCTCCCTGCCCGGGCGCAACCTGGTGTTCATGCCCACGATGGACAGCGTCGGGGTCTCGCGGCAGATCACGGAGGACGAGGAGCGCCACCGCCTCAAGGACATCGTCACGCGCCTCAAGCCGGCGAAGACCGGGTTCATCATCCGCACCGTCGCCGAGGGGCGCTCGGAGGACGAGTTCCGCTCCGACATCAACTTCCTCGTCTCCCTCTGGGACACGATCCTGCAGCAGTATAGCAAGGTGTCGGCCCCCGCCCTGGTCAACGAGGACCTGTCCATCACCTTCCGCGTCATCCGCGACTTGCTGTCCAACGACGTGCGGCGGCTCGTCATTGACGAGGACGGCGAGTTCAAGCGCGTGCGGTCCTTCATGAAGGAGTTCCTGCCCCGCTACGCGCACATCCTCGAGCCCTACCGGCGCAACCAGCCCATCTACGACTACTACGCGATCGAGGAGGAGATCGACCGCGCGCTCAGCCACAAGGTCTGGCTCAAGTCCGGCGGCTACCTCATCATCGACCAGACCGAGGCGCTCACCGCCATCGACGTGAACACCGGGCGGTTCGTGGGCAAGGCCAGCCATGAGGAGACGATCCTCAAGACCAATCTCGAGGCGATCAAGGAGCTGGTCTACCAGCTCAAGCTCCGCAACATCGGCGGCATCATCATCATCGACTTCATCGACATGGAAGTGTCGCAGAATCGGCAGAAGGTATACCAGGCGCTGAAGGAGGAGCTGAAGAACGACAAGGCGCGCAGCAAGATCCTGCAGATCTCGGAGATCGGCCTGGTGGAGATGACGCGCAAGCGGGACCGCGAGAACCTGGGTCGCCTGCTCTCCACGCTCTGCCCCCACTGCGGCGGGACGGGCCGCATCAAGTCGCCCAGCACCGTCTGCTTCGAGCTGTTCCGGGACATCGACCGGCTGCGGCGCCAGACGCGCAAGCTCGGGCCCCTCACCGTGAACCTCCACCCGGACGTGGCCGATTACCTGCTCACCGAGGAGGCGGGCAACCTCAACACGATCCAGGAGCAGATCGGGCAGAAGCTGACCGTCCGCGCCATGACCGACTTCCATCACGAGCAGTTCGAGATCTTCGAGTATTAAGCGCCCGCGTTGCAAGGGGCGCTGCCCCTTGCATCCCCGCTGGGGCCGCGGGCCCCAGACCCCGTTACTTCGCGCTGTTGCCGCGCGAGCGCGGCAACAGCGCCTAATGAGGGTGCAGGGAGCCGTGCTGTTGGCTCGCCGCCCAAGCGGCGGCGCGCTGCTCCCTGCTGGGGAGTCCGAGGGGCGCTGTTGCCCAGGCAACAGGCCCTCGGAGTAGTTCTCGAAAGCGACCAAGCCCCACTACAAATGACTGTCGCCGAGCAGCAACACATCGTCACGCCCGCCCAGGCGGGGCAGCGCTTCGACCGCGTGCTGGCGGGGCTGCCGGGCATCGTCTCCCGCCAAGCCGCACATCGTCTGATCGCCAGCGGCGCTGCCCGCCTCAGCACGGCTGGAGCGGCGCACTCCAGCACCGCAGCGCCCGACCGGCGTGTGCGCGTGGGGGATGTGAT
The DNA here is from genome assembly GCA_041476685.1 of bacterium. GTDB lineage: Bacteria > SAR324 > SAR324 > SAR324 > JACQKK01 > JBGPEV01. The sequence continues at coordinate 21,331 of JBGOTW010000042.1, forward strand.
CGCGTACCACGTGCCGCCGCCCGCGCCCGCGACCGCCGCGCCCGAGGCGGACGGGCCGCCCCTCGACATCCTGTACGAGGACGAGTGGCTGGTCGTGCTGAACAAGCCCGCCGGCCAGTCCATGCATCCCGGTCCCGGCCATCCGGGCGGCACGCTGGTCAACCGCCTGCTCGCCCACTGCCGCGACCTGTCCGGCATCGGCGGCACGATCCGCCCCGGCATCGTCCACCGCCTGGATAAGGACACCTCCGGCATCGTCGTCGTCGCCAAGCACGACGCGGCGCACCTCGCCCTGGCCGCCCAGTTCAAGGCCCACTCGATTCACCGCGTGTACCTGGCGCTGGTCGTGGGCCGGCCTCCGGCCGAGCGCGGCACGATTGACCTGCCCCTGGCGCGGCATCCC
>JBGOTW010000043.1:0-21444 GCA_041476685.1 bacterium
GATATTCGGAAACGCCTGCCCGTGCAGCATCTGGATCCAGCCGTCCCGGCTGTCAACGTGGGCCACGACCGACCGGAACGCGCTGGCCCAATCGAACGGTTCGCGCGGGCCGGCTGACTCGGGCAGATGCTCCAGGATGGACGGGCGAAAACGCTGCGCATAGTCGGCTTCGAGTCCCCCCAGATCGGCGAGCGCCGTCTCCGCCTGCGCGGCATGGTCCGGGCGCGGCGCGGGCCGGTCGGCCAGGCGGATCAGGTGCCGCTGGCGGATCGCGTTGAGCGGCCGGTTCACCAGCACGCCCAGGCCCTCCGCCCGCGCGAGGTCCAGGAACGTGCGGCCGGCGGACTGGTTGAACTCGCGCGCGGGGCCGCCCTCGAACAGGTTCAGCGGACACTGCACGACGGCGAAGCGCGGCGCGGCGCCCGGGCCATGGACGAATGCGGCTGCCGCGCGCGCCGCTTCGAGCAGCCGCTCGGGCGACACGAATTCGGGCGCGGGCGCGGGTTCGCCGAACGTATTGGACGAGACTCCGTACCAGGCGATGCGGCCCTGCTGTGCCTGCCGCTCCAGCTCGGCGAACGCCTGCGTGCAGCGCCGGTAGAATTCCGCGCGGGCGGCGTCCAGGTCGCCCTGGGGCGTGCGCTGCGCCCAATCGGAGAAGAAATACTCGGGATTGTGCAGCAGGTACACGTCCAGCGCGGGCAGCGCCAGGCGTTCCAGCGTGCGGCCCAGCTGGTCCGCGAGGAAGCGCGGGTGGATGCAGTGCCAGCAGTCGGGATGGTACTCGACCATTTCGAGAAACGGCTGGCCCTGCTCCTGCGCCGCACGCGCCAGGGCAAGGTTCTGCCCCTGCACGTAGCCGACCTTCGATACGACGATCACCTGCTCGCGCAGGCCCGGTTGCGCGGCGAGTCCGGCACCCAGCACCCGGCCGATCAGGCGCTCGCTGCCGCCGTCGGTGTAGTTGCTGGACGTATCAACCAGGTTCACGCCGCCGGCGAGCGCCTGCTCCAGGGACTGCCGGTGCGCCGGCGTCTCGTCGTCCACGCGATAGCCGCCGAACCCGAGCGCGCTGGCGGTCAGGCCGGTGCGGCCGAGCGGACGGTAGGCTCCGGCGGCAAAGCCGTGGGCGGCGACAGCCCGCGCGGCGCAGTCCCGGGTCGCGGCTGCCGTGGCAAAGGTGGGCGTCGCGAGGGAGGCGGGCATGGAAACTCCGGGCATTGGGTGGGCCGGATCGGCCGGGCGCGCGGACGGCATTGAGTCTACCGTGCCGGCGCGGGCGGGGCATGCGAAAACGCCGGCTTGCCGGGCGGCCGGGCGCGCCGCGCGCCTTGCCAATCGGCGGAGCGTGGGCTAGAGGGGGGTCGCACAACGGACCGATCCCGCTTGCGCGGCGGCTCGCTGGCTCGCGCCGACGCTACGCGGGCCCTCGCCTGTGTCAGGGCTCAGCCGGTGTCAATCCTCAGCCGGTGTCTGCGGGCCGCCTGCCAAGTCTTTCCCCTACGCTTCGAGGAATGCGCCGAACCATGAACAAGATGCGTGCCGCCAGATACGTCGAAAAGGGGCGCATGGTCTGCGAACAGGCCGCGCTGCCGCCCTTGCAGGACGGAGACGTGCTGGTGCGTACCGAACTGGCCGCCATCTGCGGCAGCGACCTGCACGTGGTGTACGACGGATTGTCCTTCCTTCCGTTTCCCTGTCCCCACGGGTACCCGGGACATGAAGGGGTCGGCAGCGTGGTCGAATCGCGGAGCCCGCTGTTCACGGCCGGGGCGCGCGTGCTGACCTGCCCGTCGGGGCCGGCCATGCGCGGCTTCGCCGAGTACCAGGCGCTGCCGGGGCGCGAGTGCGTCGCCCTGCCCGCCTACGATGGGCCCGTGGAGCACCTGCTCATGGCGCAACAGTTCGGCACCACGATTTTCGCCCTGCGGCAGATGCCCACCGACGTGGTCGGCAAGACGGTGCTGGTGATGGGCCAGGGATCCGCAGGCCAGTTCTTCGCCTACAACCTCAAGCGCGCGGGAGCGGCCAAGGTGATCGTCAGCGACAAGTCCGAGGCGCGCCTGGCCGCTGCCAAGCGAATCGGGGCCGATGTCGCCGTGAAGGCCGATCCGGCCACGGTAGCGGAGGCGGTGAAGGAGCACACGGGCGGCCAGGGGGTGGACTACCTGGTGGAGGCGGTGGGACATGCCGACTCGTTCCTGCACGCGGTGGATTATGTCAAAGTGGACGGGCAGATGCTTTGGTTCGGGCTGCCCGACAGCAACGAGCCGGTCCGATTCAACTTCCAGGACTACTTCCGCAAGCGGCTGCGCAGCTATTCGACCTACGGCACGCAGCAGGAAGGCGATCAGGCCTCGTTCAAGCTGGCACTGAACCTGATCGCGACGAAGCAGATCGACGTGACGCGGATGGTGACCCACCACGTCCCCATCGAGCGGATTGACCAGGCCTTGCGCATCGCCTATGACCGCAGCGATAACGCGCTCAAGGTGGCCGTGACGTTCTAGGATTTGCCGCAAGACGAGAACTGGGATAGGGGGGCCGGTTCGGGGACACAAGCGGATTTTTCGCTGCGCTCGAAATGACGATTCTTGTCACTCCGGGCGAATGCGAGGAGTCTGTGGTTGCGGTTCACGGCACCTTCATCAAATTGACCCACTCGCAGAACGGGCGGGGTTGTGCCCGCCAGCGCCCCGGCAGGGAGCCATGCGGCCCGACCCCTGAACCGCGCTCGTGACATGTCGTGAACGGGTTCTTCCCTTTCACCCCTAGCAGGAGAACGCCATGATCCGCGTCAGCGTCCTGTATCCGAAAACCGACGGGGCGAAGTTCGACATGGACTACTACCTGAAGAAGCACATGCCGATGGTGAAGCGGAAGCTCGGCGCCGCCATGAAGGGCGCGACGGTAGAGAAGGGCGTGTCGGGCGGGGCGCCCGGAACCCCGGCCGCCTACGGCGTGATCGCCCACTTGACGTTCGATTCGGTGGACGCCTTCAACAAGGCGATGGCGCCGGCGGCCAACGAGATCATGGGCGACATTCCCAACTACACCACGATCGCCCCCGTCATGCAGATCAGCGAAATTGTGATGTAGGAATTGCCATGAGCCGCGACCCCGACTCCCCGAAGCCCGGTTCCGCCGCGAAGGACGCGGCCCAGAAGGAGCGCGAGCGCCGCAGGGGCAAGGACCGCCGCGCCAATGACCGGCGCGTGGACGAGAGACGCTGGAGCGGCGTGGGGGAAGTCCGGGAGGAACGCCGCATGGGCCCGCGCCGCGCGGGCCTGCGTCGCTCCGGGCCGCGCCGCACGTAGGGCGGCCGGGACGGGGCTCCCTGCGGTGCGCCGGGCGTGCTTCCTACTCCTTCGCCTCCATCTCCGCAATCACGCGCTCGATCACTTCGGACGTGCCGGCCGCGCCGCCCTGGTCGGCGGGCAGGCGCTGGCCCTTGGCCAGGTAGCGCGCGACGGCGCCCTCCACGAGCTGGGCGGCCTTGCGCAGCGACGCTTCGCCCCGCCGATCGGCCAGGTGGTCGAAGAGCATCGCCCCCGACAGGATCATGGCGAGCGGGTTGGCGACGCCCTTGCCGGCGATGTCCGGTGCCGTGCCATGGGAGGGCTGGAACAGGGCATGGCGGTCGCCCACGTCCGCGGAGGGCGCCATGCCGAGCCCGCCGACGACGCCCGCGCCGAGGTCGGACAGGATGTCCCCGAAGATGTTCTCCATCACCATCACGTCGTAGTCCCAGGGCCTGCGCACGATGTTGAGCGCCATCGCATCCACCAGGCCGTACTCCTTCCCGATGTCCGGATACTCCAGCCCGATCCGGTCGTAGATCGCGCGGTAGAAGGCGAAGGCGCTGAACACGTTGGCCTTGTCCACGCACGTGAGCTTGCCGGGCTTGCCCTGGGCCTTGCGCCTCCGCGCCAGCTTGTAGCTGAAGTGCATCAGCTTCTCGGTCTTCGCGCGCGTGATGATGAGGGTCTCGGTCGCGACTTCGGGATTCTTCCCGCTGCCGCGGGAGGCGAACAGGCCCTCGGTGGACTCGCGGATCAGGATGAAGTCGATCGGCTTGTGCCGGGGATTGGCCAGGACGGGCGGGAGGCCCGGATAGAAGCGGATGGGCCGCACGCCCGCGTACAGGTCGAAGATGAAGCGCAGCTCGATCTGGGGCCGGATCTCGGTGCCGTCCGGATAGCGGATCTCCGGCCAGCCGCACGCCCCCAGCAGCATCGCGTCGGCTTTCTCCGCCGCGTCCACCGACGCGCGCGGCAGGGCCTCGCCGGTTTCCTTGTAACAGAACGCTCCCGCCGGCAGCTCCTCGTAGCGGCAGGCGAACCCTCCCGTCATCCGTTCGGCGCGGATCAGCACCTGCTTGGCGGCCTTCATCACTTCGATGCCGATGCCGTCTCCGGGAAACTCGGCGATGGTCAAGCTTACCGGCTGAGCCATGATTTCTCCGATTTCTCCGATTCCTCCAAGGCGCTACGCATGCGGTCGGGAAGCGCGCGGCTCCGCCGACGCGGGTCCTAGCAGGAACACCGGAAGCTGTCCAAGCCGGATGGCGGCGCCCTGCGGCGGCGGCGCGCAACCGTTGCGCGGCCAGCGACGAATGCGGCCCTCACGCATGCAGGCGAACGAGGCCGGGCAGCGTCCGTCCGGCCATGTTTGGATTGCGTTTCAAGCCCCGAACATTGCGGTGGATGCGCCCGACTGCGCCTCACCCTCGGCGCTTCGCGCCGGTCCCTCTCCGACTGCGCGGAGAGGGACTTCGTCCAGTGGGACGCCCCTCTACATGCAGTTGGAGAGAGGCAGCCTGCGCCGCAGCAGGCGGGGTGAGGCCCGTTGCCGGCAGTGGGAAGGATTGGAGCCATTCACCGGGTATTGAAATGGGCTCTTATGCCTGTTGGCTGCGCTGCGCGGCTGAGCAGGCCGTCCCGGAACATTTGATCGTGAAACCGATTCCAGCGCCGGGGGGTCTAAAGATCACGTTCCACCCGCTGCGGGCAGTGCGCCGCGCTTGACAGCCCCCGGGATATTCACTACACACGCGATACACTTGAGGAAAGGACAGGGGCGTCGGAACCCTCGCTAGGGACAGGGCTTCCAGAGGACCGCCCGGCTCTATCGAACTGCGGACCTCGCCAGTCGGGGCAGGGAGCGCCTCCCGGACGCCTCAATGCAGCCGCATTACATCGTCAAGGGCGACACCGGCGGCGGAATTCACGCCGCCCAGGGTCGGCCGCTTGGTTTCGTGACGCGCGGAAATCGGGTGCCGGCCACGAGACCCATCATCACCACGTGAAAGGGGAAGAAATGAAGCGCAAGTCCAAGCTGGAATTCAGCCGACGCGAACTGCTCAAAGCCTCCGGCGCCGCCGCCGCGGTCGTCACGGGCGCAGGCGTCGGGATGTTCGGCGGGAAGGCCCCGGCCTTCGCCCAGGAACGCTCGATCCAGGTGGTCGCCTGGAGCCAGTTCATTCCCGACTGCGACGTCCTCTCCAAGAAGCAGGCGGAGGAATTCGAGACGCAGACCAAGGTGAAGGTGCGCCTCGAGTTCATCAACGCCAACGACATTCCCGCCAAGGCCACGGCCGCCGTCGAAAGCAAGAGCGGACCGGACATCTTCCAACTGCAATGGAACCAGCCGTGGCTGTACGAGGCGGGCCTGGAGGACGTCAGCAAGCTCGCCGTGGAGCTGGGAAAAGACAAGATCTATCCGTTCATGAAGGAGGCCGCGGTCGTCAATGGGGTCTGGCGCGGGATTCCGCACTACGCGGTCGGCAATGCCCACGTCTACCGCAAGGATTGGTTCAAGGAAGCGGGTGCGAGCGACCCGCAGACCGTGGACCTGAAGTACACGTATGACATGTACTTGGCGGACGGCATCAAGCTGAAGAAGAAGGGTCATCCCTATGGCGTGACCATGGGTCATACGTTCGGGGACACGCCGGCCAACCTGTATCCGCTGCTGTGGGCCTTCGGCGGCCGTGAAGTGGACGAGAAGGGCAAGGTCGCCATCGACAGCAAGGAGACCCGCGCCGCCATCGAATACTTGCGCAAGGTATGGACCGGCGCGGCCGACGAGACAGGGCTCGGCTGGGACGACACGAGCAACAACCGCGCGTTCTACGGAGAAACCATCTCCTGCACGCAGAACGGCGCGAGCATTTACGTGAACAACCTGATCGGCAAGCAGGGGCCCAAGGACCTGTACAAGCAGATGGGCCACTTCCTCAATCCGATGGCCGCGCACGGCCGCCATCACATCATCCTGAACATGACCCACAGCATCACCAAGTGGTCGCCGAACAAGGCGGCCTGCGTGGAGTGGATCAAGTTCGTGGAGAACAAGAAGAACTACGCGGACTACATCCACCTCGGCAAGGGCTACAACCTGGGGGCGACGGCGGCCTGGGAAAACGATCCGATGTGGAAGGAGAATCCCTCGCTGGCGCCGTTCCGGGTGAATGCGAAATTCGGCCGGAACTTCGGCTGGCCCGGTCCTTACAACCGCAAGGCGTCGGAGGTGATGGAGAAGTACATCATCACCGACATGTTCGCCAAGGCGGTGCAGGGGGAAACCACGGACGCCGTGCTGAAATTTGCCGTGTCCGAGCTCAAGGCGGTGTACGAGCGGGGAGCATAGGCGGCACTCCGGGACAGCGCGGGCGCCGGACCCTCCGCGAGGGGGGCCGGCGCCTTTGCTTTTACCGGCGCAGCGGGTAGGGATCTGGTTTGAAATGCGCGGGCGCCTAGGACGCACCTCACCTCCGGCCGATGTTGCTTGCGCCTCGCGCAAGCGGTCGGCACCGGCGCCACCTGCTCTCCCTGATGGAGAGGCGGAACTGCGCCAGGCTCGAGCACCGAGAAGCCCTCTCCATGACGGAGAGGGCGGCGGCGCGCAGCGACGCGGGTGAGGTGCTTCTGGCGCGCGGCGCGGTGAATCTTTCAAATTGGATCACTACCGCGTAGCGGGTGCGCTTGAAAATGCGTCCGGATTGCGCCTAGAGTCAGCGGTGGGGCCCGCTGGGGAAGCGGCCCATCGGCTCATCAGCATGTTGCGGCGGGGCCAGGACGGCGCTGTACGACCGTACGCGCCCACGCCGCAGGTTTACCCCCCGCCGCCCGGATAGACCGCGCGGCGGCGCACCCCACGACGCGGGGCCGCGCTGGGCACCCGCGGGGCCGATCACGCAACTGCGGGCCTCGAGCGCCCGCCCATCACTCGCCGGAGGGCCCTTGCAAACCGCGAACAAGGCCGCTATCCGTGCCGGCCAACACGGCGGGTTGGCCGGAGCCGACGCCGCCATTCGCGAGCAGCGCCGGGGTCTGTCACGGCTGTACTTCCGCGCGACCAACGTGCTCGAAAGCGAGGGCGTGCTCGGCTACGCGCTCATGCTCCCCGCGCTGGCCCTGATCGTCATGTTCATCGCCTATCCGTTCGTGCTGGGCGTCTGGCTCGCGTTCACGGACAAACTGGTGGGCAAGGAAGCCCACTTCATCGGCTTCGAGAACTTCCACGCCATCATGCAGAGCCAGATCTTCCAGCAGACGTTCTTCAATACGATCTTCTTCACGACGATGGCCACGATCTTCAAGTCGGTGCTGGGCATGCTGCTGGCGCTGCTGCTGAACCGCAAGTTCGCCCTGTCCCGCGTGACGCGCGCCACGGTGCTGCTGCCCTTCATCGTGCCCACGGTGCTCTCCTCGCTGGCCTGGCTGTGGATGTTCGACGCGACCTTCAGCGTGTTCAACTGGATCGGCCGGTTCTTCTGGCAGATGGACATCGGCGTGCTGGGCGTCACGCTCAAGCCGAACTTCGGCTACTTCAAGGGCATCAACTGGCTCGGCGATCCGTGGTGGGCCATGTCCTCGATCATCATCGCGAACGTCTGGCGCGGGGTTCCCTTCTTCGCCATCAGCTTCCTGGCCGGGCTGCAGACCGTTCCCACGGAGTTGTACGACGCCGGGGATATTGACGGCGCGAACGGCTGGCAGAAGTTCTGGCGGATCACGCTGCCGCTCATCAAGCCCATCGCGGTGGTGGTCGTCGTCTTCTCGATCGTCGTGACGTTCGCGGACTTCCAGCTGGTGTACGTGCTGACCCGCGGCGGACCGCACAACAGCACGCACCTGCTGGCGACCTACGCCTACCAGCTCAGCATGGCCTCCGGTAACCTCGGGCAGGGCGCGGCGGTGGCCCTGTTCATGTTCCCCATCCTGGCCCTGCTGATCGTCGGGCAGCTCTGGTACCTGCGCCGGGCCGAATCGGCCTGATGCGGTGCGGGGGGAAGCGCCGGCCGGCGCGCGGACGCTGCGGGCGGCGCTCAAGTCCTGCGGGGAAATCCGGCGGGAAATAAGTGGAACTGCGGAATGGTCCGCGCTCCGCCCCGTTCCATCATCACAGGCGGCACCTAGCGAGGCGGGGACGCATGGGCTCCCGGGTAGGCGAAACGTATCTGAGGCGGCTGTTCGTCTTCTACATCCCGCTGTTCATGTTCGTCGTGGCGATGGTCTTCCCGTTCTACTGGATGCTCATCACCTCGCTGAAGCCCGATAACGAGCTGTACAACACCCGCAACATTCCCTTTGTGGTGAACGATCCCACTTCCCAGCACTGGGTGCTGCTGTTCAAGGAGACGCTGTTCGGCCGCTGGGCGCTCAATACGCTCTGGGTGGCCACCGCCTCGACGGCGCTCTCGCTCTTCGCCGGAGTGCTGGCGGGCTACGCGCTGAGCCGGTTGAGATTCAAGGGCAGCACCTTCTACGGCATCTCCATCTTCGTCACGTACCTGGTGCCCCCGACGCTGCTGTTCATTCCGCTGGCGTCCGTGGTGTCGAATTTCGGGCTGCTCGATACGTCCTGGGCCCTCATCCTGACCTATCCGACGATCCTGGTGCCGTTCTCCACCTGGCTGCTGATGGGCTACTTCAAGACCATCCCCCGGGAGCTGGAAGAGTGCGCGCGGATCGACGGCGCGACGCGGCTGCAGGCCATGCTGAAGATCGTCCTGCCGCTCGGCTTGCCCGGCATCCTGTCCGCCGGCATCTTCTCGTTCACCCTGTCGTGGAACGAGTTCCTCTACGCCCTCGTATTCATCTCCTCGCCCACCATGAAGACGATCCCCGTGGGCGTGGTCAGCGAGCTCATCAAGGGCGACGTGTTCTTCTGGGGCTCGCTGATGGCCGGCGCCCTGTTCGGCTCCGTGCCCGTCGCCATCGTCTATTCGTTCTTCGTCGAGAACTACGTCTCGGGCATGACCGGCGCGGTGAAGGGATAGGCGTGCTGCGCGGCCGAAGTTCCCCGTGCCCGCGCACGCCCCGACGGACAGGGAAGCGACTCGGCGGTCGGCGGCGCTTGGCAAATCCTCCATGTTACGCGGCCAGTGGCGCCCGGGAACCGCCGGCGTTTCCGCGGTGCTAGGCGCTTCCACCGCCGTGCGCGCTGGAGACACCCGCTCATCCGGGGTTTTCGCGCTTGCTCCCCTGTCCCCGGCGGCGGCACCATAGGCCATGCCCACCTTTCTGCTCACCAACGATGACGGCGCGGATTCGCCGTTCCTGCTGCCCGTGATCGCGCGCCTGTCGGCCCTGGGCCGCGTACGCGTGGTCGTGCCCGACGCCGAGCAAAGCTGGAAGGCCAAGGCAATGACGCGGTACGGACGCCTCAAGGCGACACGCCGCCCGGAGCTGGGCGACGAGGCGTTTTCCGTGAACGGCACGCCTTCCGACTGCGTCAACCTGGGCGTGTTCCAGCTCTTCGACGGGCCGCCGGATTGGGTGCTGTCGGGCGTCAACCTGGGCTTCAACGCCGGCGCCAGCTTTGTCATCAACTCCGGCACCGTCGGCGGGGCCCTGGAAGGGGCCCTGTGCGGCCTGCCCGCGGCGGCTTTCAGCACCTACGTCCCGCCGGAGCTGTTCCAGCCCTGGGCGACCGAGCGGCGCTTCGAAGGCGCGGAAGCGGAGGCGATCCTGGCATCCACCAGCGAGCGCACGGCGGACCTGGTCGAGCGGCTGGTGCGGCGCGGCCTGCCCGCCGGCGCCATGCTGGTCAACGTGAACTTCCCCGGCGCCGTGACGCCGCAGACTCCCGTGCGCTGGGTGCCGCTCCAGGACAACCGCTACGGCAGCCTGTTCGTGCGCGAGGGCGATTCCTTCGTGCATCGCTTCAACGGCCAGGTGCGCCTGGTACCCGGCTCGGCCAGCCCGTCGGACCGGGAAGTCGTCCAGGCCGGAGAGATCGCGGCGACGGCCCTGAATCTAGCGGGGCTGACCGTGCACGTGCCGGAAGGGTACGACGGATAGGCGGCGACGGTTCGCGCCGAGTTGCGCGGCGTTCGCGCGCTTTTCCGGCGCCGATCCGATCTGCCCCAGGTCATTTCGAACCACGCCGAGGCAAGCGCGCACTCGGGCCGGTAGCGCTGGGCCGGTTCGAGCGGTGGGTTCCCGACTCGGCTTCATCGTCCATGGTCGTAAAGCGCAACGGACACGCCCAGCGCATCGCTCTCCTATTGCTGCTCTCGTATCGCTCTGCCCCGGCACTTTCCCTGCATGGAATCTTTCCCAGGAGGTCTGCCCGCCCGGACTCCAGCCCGCTTGTTGATGAGGCAGGTGACTGTTTTGGCGGAAGAATCGTGTCGCTCGGCTGCGCCGGCCCCGGAGCCTGGGGCCGTCTGCGCACTGTAGAAAGCGCGCACTGTGGGAAGGAGGTGCCATGAAGCTGACGCCCCCCGTGTGGCGAACGGCCTGGTACGAGGAGGGCCTGTCCGAGCGCTTCGCCCAGGAAATGAGCCGCTTCGAGAAATCGTCCCTCAAGGAACTGGGCACGTCGGCGGAGTGGGTCGAGCAACTCGTGATCGAGTTGGGCCAGTTGACCCAGAACATGATCCACCTGGAGGGCGAACTGCCGCGGCCCCACCAGCTCCGGCTCGCCTTCGAGCGGGCACTCAAGCTGGCCGCCCTCTCGGCGCACCTGATGGCGGCGCTGGATCAGGCGATTGATCGCGGTCCGGCGGTGTTGCGCTACTCGGAACCGGCGGTCGAGCCGGTGTCCCCTCCGCTCGTCCCGCCCCACCTGAGCCCGACGCCGGGCGCGCGTGTGGGGCTAGGCGCCGCGTGGCCCGCCCTTGAGCCCGCCACGCCCGGAAATGGAACGCTGTCGCATGGCGTCCCCCGTCCTCCCCCAGCACCCCAGGCCCAGGCACCCCAAGCATCGTCCGCGGCGCCGCCCGCGCACGCCCTGCGCGCGAGCCCGCAAGCGCAGGTGGGCGTGATGCGCCAGGCCCATGCAGACGCGTACCCGTCGCCCGCCGTGGCGGAGCCCGTTGCGCCGGCCAACGCTCCCGCCCTGGTGAACAACCTGATGGAAATCTCCCAGCCCATGTTCGAGAGCTCCCCCAGCCCGATGCGCGAGATGATCCTGGCCCTGTCCCGGCGCGGCCTGTCGCGCGCGGAGATCGAGGTCATCACCGAGCAGCCCCGCCACATCATCGAAGCCGTCCTGCGGCACGGCGGGTAGCCCGATTCCTCACAGAGCGCCGGAAATCCTTTGCGGCCGTGCGCAGGGAAAGCGCGAGGCTCCGCTTCGCGTACCCGCCGTTCTTGCTCCTGGTCGGGCGCCTCTTCTAAGATGAGCGCCGAGTAGGCGGCTTGTCCCCCAGCGTGGAGCGCGCTTCATGAAACAACCCCGGCGTGTCGGCTTCAGCCCGACCGTTCCCTCCCATGGCGCGGGACTCCTTGACGACGCCCTGTGGGCGGAGGAGCAGGGCTACGAGAGCATCTGGTTCCGCGACGGGTCCGGGCGCACGGATGCCTTTACCCTGGCCGCCGCCGCCGCCGTGCGCACGAGCCGCGCGCGCATCGCGCTGGGGATCGTGCCGGTGTTTACCCGGCCGGCCGCGGTCTTCGCCACTTCGGCCGCCACGATGACGCACCTGGCGCCGGGCCGGTTCATCCTGGGCCTGGGAGCCTCCAGCCAGACGATGATCGAGGGCTGGTATGGCACGCCGTTCGTCAAACCCCGCACGCGCGTCAAGGAGACCGTATATCTGCTGCGCAAGATGCTGGCGGGCGAAAAGGTGGAATGGCAGGGGGAAACGATCTACAGCCGCGGCTTCCGTCTCAATGTTCCGGTCTTGAGTCCGGTGCCGATCTACTTGGCGGCCCTGCGCCCGGGAATGCTGGAACTCGCGGGGGAGGTCGCCGATGGAGTGGTGCTCAACCTCGCCCACCCGCGCGCCCTGCCGCGGATGCTGGAGAGCATTGACCGGGGCGCCAAGCGTTCCGGTCGGCGCGTGGAAGATCTGGAAGTCGCCACGCTCCTCAATTGCTACGTGACGCGCGATGTGGAGCGCGCGCGCAAGGACTTCGCCGCCGTGGCGGCCAACTATTTTTCGGCGGGAGTCTATAACCAGTTCCTCGCCTGGAGCGGGTTCGCGCAGGAAGCCGCCCGCATCACGGAGGGTTTCCGGGAAAAGGACCGCACCAAGACCCTGGGCGCCCTGCAAGGCGAGGTGCTGGACGAACTCGCCGCGATCGGAGACGCGGCGCGCTGCCGCGACTTTGTGCGCCGCCGCTGGGACGCCGGAGTGAACACCTGCATCGTCGTCAGTTCCTCGCCCGTGACGGAAGAGCACGCGGAAACCCTGCGCGCCTTTACCCCGGCGGCCATGGCGGCGCCGTAGGCAGCCCCTCGACGCGGCAAGTCTCCGCCCCGTGGGAGCAAGGTGAAAGACCCTGTGCCCCCAGGGCAACCGCAAAGTCCTCGATCGTGTCGATTCGTCCGTGCGCTCCCGCCTGCGGCGGGCCTCATCCGCCCTGCGGGCACCTTCTCCAACGCCGAACTGCCGGCGTGGAGAAGGACTCCCCTCCCGGAGCCTCTCCCTTCTCCAACCCTCGCTGTATGCGGGTTTGGAGAAGGTGGCGCACCGCGCCAGCGGCGCCTGCGGCGCGGGCCGGATGAGGCGCGAGCGAAGCGAGCGTGCTGAGCGGACAATCGGGCAACGCTTCTGCTACCAGGCTGATTCCGGACTCAGCGGACGCCCTGCCTATGCCCCGCGCCGCCCGCATTGCCCATCCGCCGCGTGTCGCCGCCGGCGCACAAGCGCCATGCACCGCCCAGCCAGCGCGTACGGCGCAGGGCGCGCACATGGAATCCCGTGAGGGCCGCTATTCCGTCCCTCCCGCAACCGAGACCGGGTCGGCAAGACTGAGTCGTCAAGACGGGTCATCTTGACCGAGGGCACGGGTCGTTTGCGCGACACTCGATCTCTCCCGGCCGCCCGCCGTTGCCCCAGCGCGGCGCCCGCAACCGAAGCGGGGTTTGGCCGACCGGCACAGGGCTGCAAAGCGCGGCTGACGGTGCGCGATGTGCAACTGAGCGCCAGGTTCATCGTCCTTCGCCGCGCCGGCCGCAGCCCGATGGGCATCCGCTCCGTTTTGCGCTAGAAGGCGGGACCCCCGAATCGCCGCGCGCGGTCCGCGGCGTAGTCCAAGCGCGACTCCCGCACCGCGTGCCCCGCACGGCCTGTCCGACACAGTGCGTCTGCCCCCCGGAGGACCCCGTGACCTACCGCACCATCGAACTGAGCGAAGAAGGCGCGCTGGCCGTCGTGCGCCTGAACCGGACAGCCGCGTACAACGCCCTCGACCACGTCATGGCCGCGGAGCTGCTCGAGGCGGCGCGTTACGTCCACCGCACGCCTTCCCTGCGCGCCATGATCCTGACCGGGAGCGGCAACGCGTTCTGCGGGGGCGGGGACGTTAAGGCCTTCGTCCAGGCGGGGGATCAGGTGCCCGAGTACATCGAGAGCGTCGTCACGCCGTTCCACCTGTTCGTGACGCAGATGGTGCGGCTCGGCAAGCCGACCGTCGCCGCGGTCAACGGCGTCGCCGCGGGCGGGGGCTTCAGCCTGGCGATGGCCTGCGACCTGGTGCTGGCGCAGGAGGGAGCTACCTTCACCTCCGCCTATTCGCGCATCGGCGCCTCGCCGGACGGCAGCCTGAGCTACTTCCTGCCGCGCATGATCGGGGTGCGCCGCACGCTGGAGCTGGTGCTGACCAACCGCGTGCTGAGCGCGCAGGAGGCGCAGGCCTGGGGTCTCGTGACCCGCGTGGTGCCCGCGGCCCAGCTGCTGGCCGAGGCGCGCAAGCTGGCCGAGGAGCTGGCCGCCGGGCCGACGCTGGCTTTCGGGCGGGCGCGCGAGCTGATCTACGGCAGCGTGGACCACAGCCTGGAGACCCAGCTCGAGCTGGAAGCGCGCGGCATCATCGCCTCCAGCCGCAGCGAGGACTTCCGCAACGCGACCCGGGCCTTCGTGGAGAAGCGCAAGGCGGCCTATACGGGCCGCTAGACCCGCCCGCCGGCTGAGGTCGAGTCCGGCGGCCTGGACAGGGCGAACGATGGGCACGATGCAGCGGCACCCGTTCCGTTCTCCCCCGGCCGGGGAAACGGGCTCCGGCTCCGCAGTGGTGACGGTGGGGAACTTCGACGGGGTGCACCTGGGGCACCAGGCGCTGATCCGCCGGGTGGTCGAGGACGCGCGCGTGCTGGGCGCGGCCAGCGTCCTGCTCACCTTCAACCCGCATCCGCAGGCCGTGCTGCGCGCGCACCAGGTGCCGATCCTGACCAGCCTGCGCCTGCGGCTGCGCCTGTTCGAGCGCCTGGGGCTCGATGAGGCCTGCGTCATCGCCTTCACTCCCGAATTCGCGAAGATCCCCGCCGCGCAATTCGTGGAGGAGTACCTCATCGCCCCGTTCCGCCTGAAGAAGCTGATCATCGGCTACGACTTCGCCTTCGGCCGCAACCGCGAGGGCACGGCGGAGCTGCTCATGCAGGCCGCCCATGAGCACGGCTTCGGCTTCGAGGTCTTTCCCGCCGTGAGCAGCGGGGACGAGACGGTCAGCAGCACGCGCATCCGCGGCTTCCTCCAGGCGGGGGAGTTCGCCCAGGCGGCTCGGCTGCTGGGGCGGCCCTACAGCGTGCTGGAGCCCGTCGTGCGGGGGCGGCAGCAGGGCCGGCTGCTGGGCTTCCCGACCCTGAACCAGGTGCCCGAGGAGCCGCTGCCGATCCCGTTCGGCGTGTACGCCGTGCGCGCGCAAGTCGCGGAGCAGACGCTCGGGGGCGTCGCCAACTACGGCATCCGCCCCACCGTGGAGGGGGCGACGGCGCCGCTGCTGGAAACGTTCCTGTTCGACTTCTCGGGCGACCTGTACGGCGAGGTGATCGAGATCCTGCCCCTCAAGCGCCTGCGCGAGGAGCGCAAGTTTCCCTCCCTCGACGCCCTCAAGGCCCAGATTGCCAAGGACCGGGATGCCGCGCGGGCGTACTTGGCGACGCTGGCGAAGCGCTCGGAATAGTCCGTGCGGACCGTCGTGGCGGGGCAGCCTGCTCGCTTGCCGCAAGGAGCCATGGTAGATTCGCCGCAGACGAGGAGGCCCGGGATGCGTCCCATCACTCAGCAAATTCAAGCCATTCAGGCCCTGGAATCCGCTGGGGCCTCGCATGAGCTGGCCGAGGCCATTGCGGTGGCCCTCGAATCGTCCGCGCTTGCCGCCCGTGACGCCGCCTGGGAACGGGTGGAAGCCAAGCTCGACTCCCTGCGCGGCGAAATGAACAGCCGCTTCGACAAGGTGGACGTGCGGTTTGCCGCTGCCGACGCAAAAATTGCCGCCGTCGAGGCGAATCTGGAACGCTCCTTCCGCGTCACCTCTGTCTCGCTCATCGTGTTCGTGATGGCCCTGATCGGTGTGATCCTAGCGGTGTTGCGGTTCTTTCCCGCTGTGCACTGACTTGCCGTGCCGGGTCACGGTCCTGCAAATGAAACCTCCGTCCCACAAGATTCCTACCGCTCCCTCGACGCGCTCAAGGCCCAGATCGCCGAGGACCGGGACGCCGCGCGGGCGTACCTGGCGACGTTGGCGAAGCGCTCGGAATAGTCCCGGATAGCCTGCCCGGGCCGGCGCCCGCGGGCGCGCCGGAAAAGAGTCGGCGGCTGCGGCGGCCCTGCGTGTTGCGGATCGGACTGGCCTACGGCAGTCGCTCCGTTTCCCGTTGACATCCCGCGGGCGCGACAGGCAGATGGCAGTGGGCGCATGCGGCAGCATGCCACACGAGCGGTGCTTGCGGCCCGGATCGTTGCGCCTGACGCCCTCGGACCGCGTCACGGGCCGCTGGGGGAAATTGCCCGCCCGCGTAACGGTGTTAATCCGACGAAGTTTACTCAACAGAGGAGGAATCCATGAAGCGCATGCTCGTGTTGCTAGGATTGCTGGGGATGGCGCTCGGCACGACCGCCATGGCGGCCAACGATGGGCCCGGCTGTGGCCTGGGCACGCAACTGTTCAAGGGCCAGTCGGGGCTGATTCCCATGTCCCTGGCGGCCACGACCAACGGTATTTCCGGGAACCAGACCTTCGGCATGACCTCCGGGACGTCGGGCTGCAAGTCCGACGGCGTGATCCTGAACGAGAAGGAGCAGGAAGCCTTCGTGGCGACGAACCTGAGCGCGCTGAACCAGGAAATGGCGCAGGGCCAAGGCCAGCATGTGACCGCGCTGGCGTCCCTGCTGGGCTGCCCGGCGGCCGTGCGCGGCGATTTCGCCCGCATGTCCCAAGAAAGCTACGGGACAGTGTTCGCCCAACCCGATGCACAGGCTGGAGCGGTGCTGGCGAGCTTGAAGGACGAGCTGGGCCGCCGCCCGACACTGGCCTCCTCTTGCAGCCGCATCTCCTAGGCGGTGTCGATTCGCCGGCGGCTGCGGGCGCTCCCACGGCACGCAGCCTCCGGAGCGCCTGTGCGGACACACTTCGCGGACTCCCCGCGCGAACCGCCGCACGCGCGCCGCGCCGGGAAAGCGCCAGTGGCTGCGCCGGCTGTACGCGCCGCGAAACGGACGGGCCTGGGGGATTCCCACTGCTCCCTTGACTTCCCGCGTCCGCGACAGGCATATGGCATTGGGCGCATGGGGCGGCACGCCACGCGAGTGGTTTGTCCCGGCCGGAGGTTGGGATTGCGGCCCACAGACTGCGTCACGGGCTGAGGGGATATTGCCCGCCTGCCCGAGCAAACGTATTCACCCGACACAGGAGAACACTATGAAGCGCATGCTCGTGTTGCTGGGATTGATTGGGATGGCGTTCGGCACGACCGCCTTCGCGGCCCAGGATGGTGCGGGCTGTGGCCTGGGATCGATGCTGTTCAAGGGCCAGTCGGGGATGATTCCTAACCTGCTGGCGATGACCACGAACGGGATGTTCGGCAACACCTTCGCCATGACCTCCGGCACCTCCGGCTGCAAGGCGGACAGTGTGGTGATGAAAGACAAAGAGCAGGAAGCATTCGTGGCGACGACCCTGAGCGCGCTGAATCAGGAAATGGCGCAGGGCCAAGGCCAGCACTTGACGGCGCTGGCGTCCCTGTTGGGCTGCCCGGCGGCCGTGCATGGCGATTTCGCGCGCATGTCCCAGGAAAGCTATGGGACCGTGTTCGCCCAATCCGACGTGCAGGCTGGAGTGGTGCTGGCGAGCCTGAAGGACGAGATGGGCCGCCGCCCGACGCTGGCCTCCTCGTGCACCCGCATCTCCTAGGCTTGGCTGAAACGCCGGCGGCCGCGGGCGCTCCCACAGCCCGAAGCTGCCGGCGTGCCCTTCACGGACCCGGGGCGATAGGAGCATGTTCCGCCCGCCCCGCGCGTCTTTACCCCCTGGCCCCTCGCCACACGGTTGACCAGCAACACGGAAGAGGGGTGGCTGCAGGCCAGGGTGAAGACCGGTCTGTGGCAGGACTCGGCTCCGAAACCGACCCATAGCCCACCCGCGCAGTACTTGCCCGGCGGCGTCCGGCTGCCCGTGTTGCGACCCCTGCCATGAGCGTAACTGAGTCCGGGCGCGGCTCGCACGCGGCGACCCGCCTGCTGCTGGGCCTGCTTGTGCTCGCCGCGGGCATCGCTCTGCCGGCGGACGCGTGCGCGCAGGCGTCCGCTGACGGTGCGCCCGCTGCGCTCGGTGCACCCCCCACGGAGCAGGCGGCGCCCCTTGCGGCGCCCACGCCGACCCCCGCGCTGTCCGCTGAGGTGTACCTGCCGCAGCTTCAGGCCAAGGCGGCGGCCCTGGGGCTGGCCGACAAGCGTTTTTGGCACCTGTTGCTGCACTACGAGCCGAATTGGTTCGGCGGATTCACCAGCCAGGCGGACGGCCCGGGATTGTTTTTCGCCCCCGACGGGAAGACCGATCCGAGCGCCGAGCTCGACGCGACCCTCTCCGCCTTCTTCAGCCCGGCGATCATCGAGCCGGGCAAGATGACGGCGCAGTGCACCTTTCCCGCCCGCTTCCGTTGGCTCAAGGAGCAGCTCGGCTTCGATCCGGCGCGCCTGCCCGAGGAGGAATGCGAGCGCTTCCGCAAGTGGCGGGAAGCCCTTCAGCCAGGGTCGGCGACCTTCATCTTCGCCTCGTTCTACGTGAACAATCCCGCGAGCCTGTTCGGGCATACGCTGATCCGCTTTGACCGGAAGGACCGCAGCGAGTCCGAGCGCCTGCTCGACTATGCGGTGAATTTCGCAGCGATCGTGCCGCCGGACGACAACGCGATCACGTACGCGTGGAAAGGCCTGCTGGGATACTACCCGGGCTACTTCTCGCTCCTGCCCTATTACCTGAAGGTGCGCGAATACTCCGACCTGGACAGCCGCGACCTGTGGGAATACAGGCTCGCGCTCGACGCGGACCAGCTCGACTGGATGGTGCGGCACGTGTGGGAGATGGGCGCGACCTACTACGACTACTTCTTCCTCGGCGAGAACTGCTCGTACCACCTGCTGAGCCTGATCGAGGTGGGGGATCCGCGCCTGCATCTGCGCGAGCGCTTCCGCGTGTGGACGCTGCCGACGGACACCGTGCGCGCCATCACGGAACAGCCGGGTCTGGTGAGCGGCGTGACCTACCGGCCCAGCCGCGGCAGCCAGATGGAGCAGAAGCTCGCCCAGCTCGCTCCGGTGGAGCGCAGGCTGGCGGTGCAGTTCATCGCCCGGCCCGACGCGGAGCCCGAGGGCTTTGCGCAGCTTGCCCCGCTCAGCCAGGCCCTGATCCTGGATTCCGCGTCGGACTACTACCAGTACAAGCTCGGCGGCGACCCGGAGGGGGACAAGGAACTGCGGGCGAAGCTGCGCAGCCTGCTGCTCCGCCGCAGCCACCTGCGCGAGACGTACGATGCAGATGCTTTTCCGCCGCGCTCGCAGCCGCCCGAGACCGGGCATCGCTCTTCCCGGCTCAGCGTCGCCCTGGGCGAGACGGCCCAGGGACGCTCCGCCGCGCTCGATCCGCTGGTGGAGCGCACCCGCCGCCGCGCCGACTTCGTCGAGCTGGACTGGTTCATGTCCTTCCACGACCTGCTGTCCGACGAGCGCGGCTACTCGCCCAATACCCAGATCCTGCTCGGAGACACGCGCGTCCGCTACTTTCCGGAGCGCGAGCGCCTTGAGCTCGAACGCTTCGCGATCCTGGACGCCCTTTCGCTCTTTCCGTTCTCCTCGGTGCAGCACCTGCCCTCCTGGAAGCTGCACTTCGCCTTCGAGCGTACCCACGACCGGGCGTGCCGCGCGTGCATTCCCTTCGTCGCCAATCCGGGCATCGGCGCTACGACGGAGTTCCACGCCCTCACCCGCTGGATCGCCTATGGGCTGGCGGAGCTGGATGCGCAGTTCGATCCGGCGTACGTGGACGGGTACCGGGCGGGCCTGGCGGCCCGAGTGGGCCTGCTCGTGGACATGAGCTCGAATTGGCGGGCGCACCTGGAAGCCGCGCATTCGGATTTCTCGTCCGGCCAGACCGGCTGGACTTCCCGCATCTCATTGGACCAGCGGGTCACGCTGAGCCAGAACCTGGAATTGCGCGTGGACGGAGCATATCTGGAAAGCAACCGTGTCTCGGCCTACCGGGAGCTCAAGGCGGGCGTGGGCTGGTACTTTTGAGCGTGCCAGGGTCGTCGTGCGGGGCACCACGCGCCGGAGCGCCGCAGCTATTCCTTGCTGCGGCTATTCCTTGCTGCGGCTAATCCTCGCTGCGGCGATACGTCACCTGCACGAGCCCGTTGCGAAAGCTCGTCATCGCCTGCACCGACCAGCTTGTGCGCCGGTCGTGGGGATTGAACAGGGGGATGCCGCGACCCAGGCTGACCGGATGGATCGTCAGCACCAGCTCATCAATCAGGCCCGCCTGGTCCAGCGCGCCGCCGAGCTCCCCGCCGCCCACGAACCAGATCCGCCCACCCGCCTGCTGCTTCAGCTCGGCGAGAAAGGCGTCCGGCGCCTCATGGACGATGACGACGTCGGAATGCGGCGGCTTGAGCGTGCGGTGGGTGAATACGTACGCCCGCTTGCCCAGATAGGGATACTCTGGAAAACTCAGGCTCAGCTCGAAGGTCTTCCGGCCCATCACCACGCAGTCCACCGAGCGGTAGAAGTCGGAATATCCGTAGTCGCCGTCGGTGAACAGCCAGTCAATGGACCCGTCCGGGCCGGCAATGAAGCCATCGAGACTGGTGGCGACAAAGTAGGTGAGATCGCGCATGGAGCCGCTCGCTGCCGAGGCCGGGGAGGAAACACATGCCGGCCGGGGGCGTCGTCGAGGACGGGGCCGGCGGGGATGCGGCTGGGCCAGCCGGAGGTGCTCCCGCCAGGACTTGAACCCAGGTCTAAGCTTTAGGAAAGCCTTGTTTTATCCAGTTAAACTACGGGAGCAGCGCAGACTTTCGGACCGTACGGTTTCGGCAGCGGCGATGTCAATGCGAAGCATGGTGTCCCGCCGCGCGCCGCGGTACAAGAGTCGCTGCCTCCGCATCCTTTTCCGCTGGCCGAGACCATGACCGCAGCGCAGACCCCGCCGCATCCGCCTCACGCCCACCGCTCCTCGCACGCGATCCATGTCTGGAGCGACGGCTCCTGCTCTCCCAACCCCGGGCCGGGAGGCTGGGGCGCCATCATCGAACAGGACGGCCGACGGGAGGAATTGTCGGGCCATCATCCGGCCAGCACCAACAACATCATGGAAATGACGGCGGCCATCGAGGCGCTGCGGCGCACGCCGCCGGGCGCCCATGTCGCACTCACGACCGACAGCCTGTACGTGAAGGACGGGATCACCAAGTGGATCGTGGCCTGGAAGCGCAAAGGCTGGCGCAAGGCCGACGGCAAGCCCGTGCTGAACCAGGAGCAATGGCGGCTGTTGGACGCGCTTGTTCAGGACAGGCAGGTCACGTGGCACTGGGTGCGGGGCCATGTCGGCCACCCGGAGAACGAGCGCTGCGACGAGCTGGCCAACCGGGCGCGGAAAGAGCTGAGGCGATAGAGGATTATTTCAAACGGAGCCGCTGACCACGGCCGCCGGGCGTGCTAGTCTGTTGCGAAAGGAGGTCCTCTATGCAGGCTCACATCTATGCAGGCTCACA
>JBGOTW010000044.1:0-21129 GCA_041476685.1 bacterium
CGATGGTCTCGAAGTGCTCGCCAAGCTCAAAGAAGAGGTCCCGGCATTGCCGGTGGTGATGCTCACGGGACATCAAGACGTAAAGTCCGCAGTGCGGGCAACGCAGCTCGGCGCGTTCGACTACGTCACCAAGCCGTTCATCAACGAGGAGCTTATCGTCGTGGTTCGGCGCGCTCTCCAAACGAGAGCGCTGCAGCTCGAGGTGGAAGATCTCCGCCGACAGCTCGGAGCCGGCAGCGACCTTGCTTCACAGATGGGCCCGAGCGCTCAGGTCAGGGACCTCGTCGAGCAGGTGCGCGCCGTCGCGGGAACGAGCTTCACCGTGCTCGTCATCGGCGAGACCGGCAGCGGCAAGGAACTCGTGGCGCAGGCGATTCATCGCGGGAGCGAGAGGCGCGCGAAGCCATTCGTCGCTATCGATTGCGGCGCAATCCCCGAGCAACTGCTCGAATCCGAGTTGTTCGGCCACGAGAAGGGCGCGTTCACCGGCGCGGAGCGAAAAAAGCAGGGCCGGTTCCAGCTCGCACAAGGCGGCACCTTCTTCCTAGACGAGGTCGGGAACTTGCCGATGAACCTCCAGGCCAAGCTCCTGCGCGTTCTCGAGTCCAGGGAAGTCCAGTCGGTGGGCGCCGACAAGTCAGCGGTGCTGGATGTTCGCTTTGTCGCGGCCACGAATGACGACTTGCAAGTGCGCGTTGCCGAAGGACAGTTCCGGGCCGATTTGTACTTTCGACTTGCGCAGTACACCATCGCCCTCCCCGCGCTGAGAGATCGGCCCGCGGACATTTCGTATCTCGCGCGCCGATTTCTCGCGGAGGTGAGCGTCGAGTTGCGGCGCCCGGTTCAACAGATCGTGCCGAACGCCCTAGCGCTGTTGGAGGCCCACCCGTGGCCCGGGAACGTGCGGGAACTGCGCAACGTCATACGACAGGCGGTGCTCATGACGAAGGATCTCATGATCGGTGGAGACGTTGTGCGGGCCTTGTTGGGAAAGCCAAGTGCAGCACGACACGTCATCGTTGCAACACCGACCGGCGTGTCCTTGCGTGAAGTCGCCGCCGCAGCCGCCGAGGCAGCGGAGCGACGCGCAATCTCCGAAGCCCTGCGCTCGGCCCGCGGCAACAAAAGCCGGGCGGCACGCGCGCTGGACACGGACTACAAGACCCTGCACCTCAAAATGAAACGCTTCGGCATACGGGGGCATGACTTCTTTCCATGAGCGCCCTTTGTGCGAGGTTCCGAGCCACTCTTGCCCTTTTAAAAAAGCCTTTTCGTTTTTGGCCAGTCATGAGAAGATTTGCATTGCGAGTCCTCAGGACAGGGAGGTCCTGCGATGCGCGCAATGACCAAGTCTCCGCTGCGTTTGGCCCGCGAGGCGCTGGCCGTGGGGCAGTCTGCCTTGCCTGCCTATTCGGGCCGTTTTTCGCGCCACGATTTCACGCAGCCTCAGCTCTTCGCGATTCTGGTTCTCAAGGTCTTCCTCAAAACCGATCTGCGCGGGATCGTGGCCATGTTGGCCGAGTGGTCCGATTTGCGCAGCGAGCTGGGGCTGAAGAAAGTCCCCCACTACTCCACACTCAGCTACGCGCAGAGACGTCTGCTGGGGGAGGTGAAATTTGGACGGCTGCATGCAGCAGTGTGGAAACGTGCCCGGCAAAAGCGTTTGATCGAGGACAAGCTCGAGGTTGCCGTCGACGCCACCGGTCTGGAAACCCGGCACATCAGCGCCCACTACATCAACCGCCGGGGCGAGCAGCACTTCAAACAAAAGACTTGGCCCAAGCTCACCGCGGTCTACCACACCGCCACCCACCTGATTGCGGGTGTGGTGACTGGCCGCGGACCCAGCAGCGACTCCCTCGCCTTCGCTCCAGCCATGCGCCAAGCAGTGGCCTACCTGCTCCCGGACCGTGTGCTGGGCGACAAAGGGTACGACGCCGAATACATCCATCGCTTGTGCCGAGAAGAATTGGGCATTCGCAGCACAGTCATCCCGCTCAACGTGCGCAACACCGGGCGCAGGTGGCCCAAAACCAAGTACCGGCGCCACATGCGAAAGCGCTTCTTCAACGTCAAGTACGGTCAGCGTTGGCAGGCGGAGAGCGGCTTCTCTAGACACAAACGTCTGCTTGGCTCCGCACTGACTGCCCGCAGCGAAGCTACCCAGAGCACAGAAATCCTGTTGCGTGTGCTGACTCACAACTTGCTCATATTGAGATGGCGCGCCAAAGGTTTTCAACAGGGCAAGCCACTCTCGGAAAAGGGGTGAGCCGATGAGACAAAACGGAAGCAGTACCGCGCAGCATTGGTCTCGAGCTATTCCCTGAAAATTCCCTGTTCTAGACCTCGCCAAGTGATGGCAACTCTCCGCAGAGCCGCCCATTCCCAGGACTTGTGACTCTTGATGAACATTCACTCCCGCAATTTCCCTGTAATTTTCCCACATATCAGGGAATATCACGCGGAGCGCAGTTCGCAGGCGACTCGGCCCACCGCTAGCGAGTCCGCGAGATCAGAGCCGTTCTGCCGGACTGCATTCTTCCTGCCTCACTTCAGCGTAATAGAGCCGAAGCATCCCCACTCCGGGCGAGTTCTGGGGGCGGATTTCGGGGTTATTGTGCGCACGACTTCCCCACATTCTCCAAGGCCCGACCTTGGGTTCAGTGTGACTGAATCCCCAACTTCGGAGGCCGCCCCGTTGAGCCGGAAAACTAGGCATGACGGAGGCCGAAGCGCTCCCGTTGCTCTGCCTAGCTGAGCGAGAATTTGACGTTCGCCCAGGTTCTTGCTCCAGGGTGAACGTCGGCACCTACAGTGGACGCACGACAGGGGTTACGTTGGTCAGACGTCAATCAACCTCCAGACCAGGATAGCGAGAGCGCCAATCCTCGAGCGGATCGGTGCGAAAAAATTCGAGCCAATGCGCTCGTGCAGACTTGCCCTTTTGCATGGGATCGGGAAGACCAGTGGCGCCTTGTTCGGAACGAATCATGCTGATAGGGTGCGCTTCAAGCTATCCAGGAGACGTCGCGGTCCCAGCCTTCTCCACCATATCCGACCGATCAGGGGATTCTTCATGAACAGACGAGTTGTGGTCGCGGGTCTGCTGACCCTGTTTCTGACGTGGCTGCCCGCGCAAGGCCACGCTGAATCCGTGCTGCGAGTGGGCATGACGGCTGCCGACGTTCCGGTGACGTTCGGCCAGCCGGACAACGGATTCGAGGGCTTCCGATTCATCGGCTACACGATTTACGACGCGCTGATCAACTGGGACCTGAGCTCGGCGGACAAGCCCTCCGGCCTCGTCCCCGGCTTGGCCCAGTCCTGGGCGGTGGATGCCAAGGACAAGACCAAATGGACGTTCCATCTGCGCAAGGGCGTGACGTTCCATGACGGATCGGAGTTCACGGCCGACGCGGTGATCTTCAACTTCGACAAGCTGTTCAAGAAGGACTCGCCTCAGTACGACGCGCGGCAGGCGTCGCTGGTCAACTTCCGCATTCCTTCGGTGAAGAGCTACCGCAAGGTAGACACGTACACCGTGGAATTCACCACCAACGAGCCCGACGCCTTCTTCCCCTTCCAGATCTGTTACATCGTCTACGCAAGCCCTCAACAGTGGGCCAAGACTGGCAAGGACTGGAGCAAGTTCGCATTCGAGCCGTCGGGGACGGGTCCCTGGAAGCTGACCAAACTGGTGCCGCGTGAGCGGGCCGAGTTGGCGCGCAATCCGGTCTACTGGGACAAGAAGCGCGTGCCCAAGCTGGACAAGCTGGTGCTGATCCCCATACCGGAAGCCACCACACGCACCGCCGCCTTGCTCTCGGGGCAGGTAGACTGGATCGAGGCGCCCTCGCCGGACGCGGTGCCGCGTCTGAAGTCCGCGGGCATGCAGATCATCACCAATGTGTATCCGCACATCTGGTCCTATCACCTGAGCCGGCTGCCCGACTCCCCCTGGAACGATATCCGGGTTCGCAAGGCAGCCAATCTGGCGGTGGACCGCGCCGGGCTTACCCAGTTGCTCGGCGGGCTGATGACGGCAGCCAAGGGCCACATGCCGGTGGGGGATCCCTGGTTTGGCCATCCCAGCTTCGATCTGAAATACGATCCGGCACAGGCCAAGGCATTGCTGGCACAAGCCGGCTTTAGCCCAAGCCATCCGGTCAAGGCCAAGATCCTGATTTCAGCCAGCGGCTCGGGTCAGATGCAACCCTTGCCCATGAATGAGTTCATTCAGCAGAACTTCAAAGACGTGGGCATTGAGGTGGAGTTCGTCGTGATGGAGTGGCAGAGCCTGCTGGATCAGTGGCGCGCAGGAGCCAAGGCGGCAGCGAATCCCGGCGGACAGGCCATCAACGTCAGCTACGCCACCCAGGATCCCTTCAGCGCGTTCACGCGGCTGCTCTACAGTCCGCTGCACGCGCCCGACGGCGTCAATTGGGGCTGGTTCAGCGATCCCAAGGCCGACGAGCTGTTGGAAAAAGCCAAGCACTCGTTCGATTCCGAACAGCGCGACCGCTACCTGGCCGACGTGCACACCTACGAGGTAGACAATGCGCTGTTCGTATGGGTGGCCCACGACGTCAACCCGCGCGCTCTCTCCCCGAAGGTGAAAGGATTCGTGCAGGCACGCAACTGGTTCCAGGACCTCACCCCGGTAACCGTGGCCCAATAGGGGTCCCGCGCTGCCGAGAGGCCGGCGCAAGCCGGCCTCTCGGCACAAGGGGCCGCAGCCGAAATCCATTGTGCTCTATTATCTGCTCAAGCGGCTGTTCTATACGCTGCCCATCGCTTTGGGGGTGACCCTGATCGTGTTCATGCTGGTGCACCTGGCGCCGGGAGACCCGCTCAATGCCGTGGTGCCGGCCGATGCGCCGGCCGACGTGGTGGAAAGTCTGCGGCACGCCTACGGTTTCGACAAGCCATTGCCGATTCAATACTTCATGTGGTTGGGCCGCGTCGTCACCGGCGACCTGGGTAAGTCGATCGCCACCGGCCGGCCGGTGGCCGGCGAGATCGGCCCGGCAATCCTGAACACGCTGATGCTGGCCGTGGCAGCGGCGTTCATCGGGTTCAGCGGCGGCACGCTGCTTGGTGGCATCGCCGGCTTCACGCAAGGCCGCGCCTGGGACAAGCTGACCACCGGCCTGGCCATCACGGGGGTGAGCATTCCGCACTACTGGCTGGGAATCGTGCTAGTGATTTTCTTTTCCGTGGAGCTGAACCTGTTGCCCGCCATGGGGATGGGGCCCGGAGGGTCCTCGGCCTGGGCGTGGGACTGGCTGCACGCGCGCCACCTGGTGCTCCCGGTGGTGACACTGTCGGTAATCCCGCTGGGGGTGGTCGCCCGCACCACACGGTCCTGCGTGGCCGAGATTCTGAATCAGGAGTTCGTGCAGACCCTCCACGCCAAGGGGTTGCTCAACCAGCAGGTGGTTGCGCACGTGGTCAAGAATGCCGCGCCCGTCGTGCTGGCCGTGATCGGTCTGCAACTGGGCTACTTGCTCGGCGGCTCGATCCTGGTGGAGACGGTGTTTTCCTGGCCGGGCGCCGGGTTCCTGATGAACGACGCAATCTTCCGGCGGGACCTGCCACTGTTGCAGGGCACCATCCTGACGCTGGCCCTATTCTTCGTCCTGCTGAACCTGGTTGTGGACCTCATCCAGACTATGCTCAATCCGCGCATCCGGCGGGGATGAACCGCCCCCGCGTACCCGACCCGGAGTGGGCCATGCCCGATGTCTCCAGCCAGGCCGTCAATCCCGATATCGATGCCGTCCAGAACCTGGTGAGTTCGCGGGGGTACTGGGAGACGGTGTACCAGCGCTTGAAACGCGACAAGGTCACCATCGCCTGCGCGGCGCTGCTGCTGCTGATCATCCTGTCGGCCGTGTTCGCCGACTGGCTGGGTGCGGCCGACCCGTACAAGGCGAGCATGCTCAAGCGTCTCAAGCCGATCGGGACGCCCGGCTTCGTGCTCGGGGCGGACGAACTGGGGCGCGACATGTTGTCCCGGCTGCTTTATGGGGGCCGCCTGTCGCTGTTCCTAGGCATCATGCCGGTGTTCAACGCCCTGGTGGTGGGCGGGCTGCTGGGGGTCGTCGCCGGGTTCGTTGGGGGGCGGGTCAATATGGCCATCATGCGCGTCGTGGATGTCTTCTACGCGTTTCCCTCGGTGCTGCTGGCGATTGCCATCTCCGGGGCGCTGGGCGCCGGCATCGTGAACTCGCTGGTCTCGCTGAGCCTGGTGTTCGTGCCGCCGGTCGCGCGCGTGGCCGAGAGCGTGACCACGCAAGTGCGCGCCTACGACTTCGTGGAGGCGGCCCGGGCGAGCGGGGCCGGCACGCTCACCGTCATTCGCGTGCACGTGCTGAGCAACGTGGTGGGCCCCGTGTTCATCTACGCGACCAGCCTGATCAGCGTCAGCATCATCCTGGCCTCCGGGCTGAGCTTTCTTGGGCTGGGCGTCGTGCCGCCCGAGCCGGAGTGGGGCCTGATGCTGAACACCCTGCGTCAATCCATCTACGTGAGCCCTTACGTCGCCGCGCTGCCGGGGGTGATGATCTTCGTCACCTCGCTGTGCTTCAACCTGATGAGCGACGGCTTGCGCAGCGCAATGGACATGCGGCTTTGACCGGTGCGGGCATGAATCCTGTTCCCTCCAGTAGTGATCCCCGCGGCGACGTGGCGCCTGCCGGCGCCGGCGGAGCGGAGCGGCCCCTGCTGGCTGTGCGCGACCTGACCAAGTTTTTCCCCCTGAAATCCGGCCTGCTCCGCAAGCGCATTTCATGGGTGCACGCGGTCGACCACGTTTCGTTTTCGATGGACGCGGGTGAGACGCTGGGAATCGTCGGCGAATCGGGTTGCGGTAAGTCCACCGCGGCACGACTGCTGATGCGACTGCTCGATCCGGACCGGGGCGAGGTGGATTTCTCCGGCCGGCGCGTGGGGGAAGCCGCGGGCATCAGCATCCGCGAACTTCGGCGCAACATGCAGATGGTATTCCAGGACTCCTATTCCTCGCTCAACCCCAGGCTGCCGGTGGAAGATACCATCGCCTTCGGCCCGCTGGTGCACGGCCTGTCGCGCCAGGAGGCCCGCACGCTGGCTCGCGCGCTGCTGGCCCAGGTCGGGCTGGAGCCCAATTCGTTCGTGCGCCGCTACGCGCACGAGTTGTCCGGCGGCCAGCGCCAAAGGGTCAACATTGCCCGGGCGTTGGCACTGCATCCCAAGGTGTTGATTCTCGACGAGGCGGTGTCATCGCTGGACAAGTCCATTGCCGCCCAGGTACTCAACCTGCTGATGGACCTCAAGACCAAGCTGAACCTGACCTACCTGTTCATCTCACATGATCTCAATGTCGTGCAGTACCTGAGCGATCGCGTGATGATCATGTACCTGGGCAAGGTGATGGAGGTCGGGCCGGTGGAGGCCATCTATCGCAGCGCCCTGCACCCCTACACGCGTGCGCTGCTGTCGGCCATGCCGTCCATGGACCCGGACCGGCGCACCACCGAGCCGCCGCTGACCGGCGACCCGCCCAACCCGATCGACCCGCCACCGGGCTGCCGCTTTCGTCCGCGCTGCGCCTACGCCGAGGAGGTGTGCGGGACACGCGAGCCAGAGCTGGCCGGCGGGGCCTGGGGGCCCCGGCACGCGGTGGCCTGTCACATGGCCGTCCCCGGCTCCGGTCACACCCGCGCGGGGCAAATCCCCGCCCCCGCCGCGACTAGCGCCCGGCGGCAATGACCCCAACCCCGGGGGTGCAACGAGGCGATCCTCATGAGCAAAGCTGAGACTTTCAGCAAAGAACAGCTCCTCGCCCTGGCGGACGCGCTGCAACATATCCGGTTGCAGCCCAGGCAGGCGCAGGACCTGGCCGGGCTGGTGCAACGCGAAAATGACGCGGTACTCGCTGCCGCTCAGCAACTGGCCTTCGAGAGCGAGCCCGGCCAATTCACCGCGCTGCTGCACCGCTACCGCGAAGGAGCCAAGCCATGACGGAGCATGAACTCACCGCCATGACCTTGGTGGAGGTGGCCGAGGCGATCGCGTCCCGCCAGGTGTCGTCGCTCGAGGTGGTACGCGCCTGCCTGGAACGCAGCGAGGAGGGGCAGCGGCGGCTCAACTGCTTCATCGCCATCGAAGCGGACGCGGTGTTGCAGGCCGCCGCGCAGGCCGATGCCGAGCTCGCGCAGGGCCGGCGCCGGGGGCCTCTGCACGGCGTGCCGCTGGCCCACAAGGACATGTTTTATCGCGGCGGGCGGGAGTCCTCCTGCGGCTCGAAGATCCGCCGCGGATTCGTGCCGGACACGACGGCCACCGTCTTGGCCCGCCTGGAAGCGGCCGGCGCGCTGGTGCTGGGACGGCTGAACCAGGCCGAGTTCGCGGTCGGCCCGACCGGTCACAACGTGCACTACGGCGACTGCCGCAACCCGTGGAATGCCGCGCACATCCCGGGCGGTTCCTCCAGCGGCTCGGGCGCGGCGGTGGCGGCCCGGTTGGTCTATGGCGCCCTCGGCTCCGACACGGGGGGCTCGGTGCGCCTGCCCGCCGCCATGTGCGGGGTGGTCGGGCTCAAGCCCACGCAGACCCGCGTCAGCCGGCATGGGATGATGCCGCTCTCCTTCTCCCTGGACCAGGCGGGTCCGCTGGCCCGCACCGCGCGCGACTGTGCGCGGCTGCTGCGCGTAATCGCCGGGCCGGACGGCCTGGACTCCACCTGCAGCCCCGAGCCCGTGCCGGACTACGAGTCGGCGTTGGAGCAGGACGGCACGCCCGTGCGCATCGGGGTGCCGTCCAACTACTTCTACGACCTCGCCACGCCTGAGGTGCGCCGGACCATGGAGCAGAGTCTGGCCGTATTCCGGTCGTTCGGCGCGGAGGTGCTGCCGATCCAGATCCCCGACCACGACATCATCGGGGAGCTCAGTGCGGTGGTGATGCAGTCGGAGGCAGCCACCCTGCATCGGCACTGGCTGAGCACCAGGCCCCAGGATTACGCGGACCAGGTGCGGGCACGAATCGAACCGGGGCTGTACTTGCCGGCCACGCGCTACCTGGAGGCTCTGGACCTGCGGGCCGTCGTGCTGGAGCGCTTCATGACGGACGTGTTCGCGCACGTGGATGTCGTGCACGCGCCGGTGCTGTCCTTCCCGGTGCCCACCCTGGCGGAGACCGATGTCAAGGCCAATCCGGGATTCCGCGACGTCATTGCAGGGCTCACGCACTGCACGCGCACAATCAACTACCTGGGCCTGCCGGCGCTGAGCATGCCGGCCGGCTTTGCGGATAACGGCCTGCCCGTGGCGTTCCAGCTCATCGGGCGGCCCTTTTCTGAGGCCCGGTTGCTCCAGTTGGGGAACGCCTTCCAGCAGGCGACCGATTGGCATCGCAAGTCGCCCGCATGGTGAATCCACCCTCGGCGCAAGGAGCAATCCGATGAACGGATCCCCCTCTCCCGAATTCCCGCTCACCGCGGGATCCCCGCAAACTGCCGGAGCCTCGCTCGTCGAAGTGGACGGACTCAGCGTCTGCTTCGAATCGCCCGACCACAGCGTATATGCCGTAAACGGCGTCAGCTTCACCCTGCGCCGGGGAGAGGTGCTAGGCATCCTGGGCGAGTCGGGATCGGGCAAGAGCGTGACGCTGCGCGCGCTGATGCGCCTCCTGCCCACGCGCCGCGTGCGCATCGGCGGGCGGGTGCTCATCGACAAGCAGGATATCTTTGCGCTGGCGCCGGCCGCGCTGGCCGACCTCCGCGGCAAGACTGTGGCGATGATCTTTCAGGAGCCGATGATCGCCTTCGACCCGGTCTACACCGTCGGAGAGCAGATTACCGAAACCATCATCCGGCACGAGGGAGTAACGCAGCGCGAGGCGCAGCAACGAGCCTTGCACCTGCTGGAACGCGTGCGGATTCCCTCGCCAACGCAGCGCCTGAAGGCCTATCCCCACGAGCTTTCCGGCGGGATGCGCCAGCGGGCGATGATCGCGCTGGCACTGTGCTGCCGGCCCAGCTTGCTGCTGGCGGACGAGCCCACGACCGCTCTCGATGCGACCGTGCAGATTCAGATCCTGTTGTTGTTGCGGGAACTGCAGCGCGAGCTCGGGATGGCGATGATTTTCGTTACCCACGACGTCGGCGCGGCTGCCGAGATATCGGACCGCCTTGCGGTGATGTACGC
Organism: bacterium; assembly: GCA_041476685.1. Lineage (GTDB taxonomy): Bacteria > SAR324 > SAR324 > SAR324 > JACQKK01 > JBGPEV01. The sequence continues at coordinate 10,191 of JBGOTW010000044.1, forward strand.
GGGACAACTGGTGGAGATGGGTCCGGTGGGGAGCGTGATCCGCGAAAGACGGCATCCGTACACGGAGGGGCTGCTGGCCTCAACGGTACAGGGCAGCAATCGGAATCAACGGCTGGAGGCCATCCCGGGCTCCCCGCCCAGCCTCACGAGCCCGCCCGACCATTGCAGCTTCGCACCGCGCTGCCGCTACGCCAGCAATGCCTGCCGCACGCAGCTTCCAGGCAACAGCTGGCCCGCCCCGGATCACGTGGTGCGGTGCTTCAAGGCGGCCGAGCAGCTCGCTGGGGCCTGAGCCGGCGCTGCGACGATTTGTACGCGTCCACCGACCGACGTTCGATTCCGCCGGAATTGGACGACCTCATGTGCCAAGCCGACCTGCTCGTCGTGGCGGCCGCGCGGTGGGCGGATGCGCCATTGGCCCGAGCCTGGACAAAGCAGCCGCAATAGCCATAGGTAGGGTGTATCCCGCTCGGGAGTCGGTTTCCATCGGGTTGCTCCGGCCTATGCGGCGGGCAGCGCCGACACGAGCGATTCCATCGGCAAGAGGGGCAATCCATGGCGCGTCCTGGCGGGGAAGTCTACGTCGTTGGTGTCGGGATGACTCACTTCGGCAAGTTTGCGGAGCGGTCCGTGCGGGACCTGACGCGCACCGCCGTCGGGGCGGCACTGGAAGACGCGGGCATCGGAACGGAGCGCATCGAGGCGGCCTATTTCGCCAATGCAGCGCAGGGTCCGATGGAAGGGCAATTCAACGTGAGCGGTCAGATGGCCCTGCGCCCGATGGGCTTCCAGGGCATTTCAATCGTCAATGTGGAAAATGCCTGCGCCAGCGCCAGCACGGCGTTTCATCTCGCCGCCCAGCAGATCCGCGCCGGGCTGGCGGACGTGGTGCTCGCGGTGGGCAGCGAGAAGCTGTTTTCCACCGACAAGGAGCGCACCTTCGCCGTGTTCAATGGCGCCTGGGATGTGCACAACGCGGAAGCCACCATGAAGGGGCTGCTGGAGCTGGGCGAGGGGATCGAGCCGCCGGCCGGCACGGAGGAGCCCAAGCAAAAGAGCCTGTTCATGGACGTCTATGCGGCCCTGAGCCGGTTCCACATGAAGAAGTTCGGCACGACCGAGCGGCAGCTGGCCGCGGTATCCGCCAAGAACCATGGCCATGCCGCGCACAATCCGCTCTCCCAATACCGGAACCCGATGAGTGTCGACGAGGTGCTGGAGGCGAGGATGATCTCCTGGCCGCTGACGCTGCCCATGTGCGCACCGATCAGCGACGGGGCGGCGGCCGCGGTGCTTTGCAGCAAGGAGGCCCTGGCCGGCTTCGACCGCTCGCGGGCGATCCGCGTGCGCGCGAGCGTGCTGGCGACGAGCCTGGACCGCCGCGCCGACGAGCTCGACAAGCACATTACGCGTCGCGCGGCCCTGAAAGCCTATGACGCCGCCGGTCTGGGCCCCGAGCAGATGTCGCTGGCCGAAGTGCACGACGCGACGGCCTTCGCCGAGGTGCAGCAGCTGGAGAGCTTGGGATTCTGCAAGCTGGGGGAGGGCGGCCCGCTGAGCGAGTCGGGCGCCACGAGCCTGGGAGGCAGTATTCCCGTGAACGTGTCCGGGGGCCTGGAGTGCAAGGGGCACCCCATCGGCGCGACCGGGCTGGGGCAGCTCTATGAGCTGGTCGTGCAATTGCGGGGGGAGGCGGGTACGCGGCAGGTGAAGAACGCCCGCTTCGGGATCGCGGAAAACGGCGGCGGATTCTACCGCTGGGAGGAAGCGACGGCCTGCATCACGATCCTCGGCAACGAGTAGTCTCGGCAGCGCGCGGGGGTGCTGGGCACCTACAACAGGGGCCGGCGCCGGTTTCACCGCGTGCGAAACCCCCTATTTCAGCCCGGTGCGTATCGGCATTGCCGGCCTCAACGTACCCGGTCCGATGGCTTAGCGGTTCCACCCATGAACATCGCCAAGATTCTCCAGACCACCGCCCGAAGCTTTCCGTCCTACCTGGCTACGGCCCAAGGCGAGAAACCCGTGGCGACCTACGGGCAGCTAGGTCAGCGCGTCCGCGCGCTGGCGGGCTCGCTCCGGGAGCGGCTTAACTTGAAGCACGGCGACCGGGTCGCGATCATCATGAAGAACCGGCCCGAGTACTTGGAAGTGATGTTTGCGGCATGGTGGGCCGGGCTCACCATCGTCCCGATCAACGCCAAGCTGCACCAGAAGGAGTTCGAGTACGTCCTGGACAATTCAGGCGCGCGGGTCTGTTTTACCGGGCCCGACCTGAATGACACCGTCGCACCGCTGGCGGATCAGGTGGAATCCTTGCAGCGGACGATCTGTGTGGCGGATCCCGAATACGCCGCACTCTGCGCCGGAGAGGGCATCGATCTGGCGGCCGTCCAGGGAGACGAGCCGGCTTGGCTGTTCTACACGAGCGGGACGACGGGCAGGCCGAAAGGGGCTACGCTGACCCACCGCGTGCTGAACGTTTGCACGCTGGCCTACTTCGCGGACATCGACGCGATCCTGCCGGGAGATTCGATCATCCATGCCGCCCCTATCTCCCACGGTACGGGGTTGTATGCCCTGCCGCATGTCGCCAAGGCGGCGGCCCAGGTGGTGCCGGACAGCGGGAGCTTCGAGCCGGAAGAAATCCTGGAGCTGATGCGACGCTACGCGCGGGTGACGCTCTTCGCCGCGCCCACCATGCTGATCCGCCTGATGAACGCTCCGGGCATTCCCCGCGCCGACCTGACCCGGCTGAAGACGATCTTCTACGGCGGCGGCCCCATGTACGTGGCCGATCTGCGCAAGGCGATCGAGGTGTTCGGGTTGGCACTGGTACAGTTGTACGGCCAGGCGGAGAGCCCCAACACCATCACCGTGCTTCCCCGCTACATGCACACCGACTCGAGCCATCCACGCTACCTGGAGCGGCTCGCCTCGGTGGGCATCCCGCGCACGTGCGTCGAGGTGCGGGTGGCCGACGCCGAAGACCGCACCCTGCCCCCGGGCGAGTTGGGCGAAGTGCTCGTGCGAGGGGACATCGTCATGAGCGGCTACTGGCAAAACCCAAAGGCATCCGCGGATACGCTCCGGGGCGGCTGGCTGCATACCGGCGACGTCGGGTTCTGCGACGAGTACGGCTTCTTGACGCTCCGGGACCGCTCCAAGGACATGATCATCAGCGGCGGCAGCAATATCTATCCGCGCGAGGTGGAGGAGGTACTGCTCAAGCATCCGGGCGTGCTGGAGGTGTCCGTAGTCGGCCGCGCGCATCCGGACTGGGTGGAGGAGGTCGTGGCGTTCATCGTGGCCCGGCCTGGCCATGCTCCGCGCGAGGAGGAGCTGGACCGACTATGCCTGGAGAACATTGCCCGCTTCAAGCGGCCACGCGCCTATTTCTTCATCGGGAGCTTGCCCAAGAACAATTACGGCAAGGTGCTCAAGACTGAACTCAGACAGAGGCTGGCCGCGCCGGCCGGTGCCTGAGCGGCGGCCCCTGCCGCCCGGACCGGCCCGGCAAAGCCCGCGTGCGCTTCATCCGCCACCGGTCGCGCAGCGCGTAGCGAGCGTGGCCCGGCAAGGGCGGCGCCAAGTGGATTTGGCTCAAGGCTCGTGGTACGCATCGCCGGAAGAACGTTTCGTCCGCCGTTGGCCGTCCAGCAGGAAAATGCCGGTTCAGGAGAGAGGCGTTATGATCTCGATCGCTCGAATTTCCGCCGTCGCCGTCGCAAGCTTGTGCCTGCTGACGTCCGGGGCACTGGCCGAAAACGTCAAGATCGGAGTCGTGGAGGGGTTGAGCGGAGCCCCGGCCATCGTGGACTTCGGCGAGTCCTACCTGCAAGGGGTCAAGATGGCGGTGAAGGAGTACCAGGCGCGCGGCGGCAAACACAAGATTGAGCTGATCGTGTACGACGACGAGGCCAATCCGCAGCGCTCCGTCTCCCTCGTGCAGCGGCTCATCAGCAACGACAATGTGTCGGTGGTCATCGGGACGGTGAATAGCGGCAACGTGATGGCCTTTGCCCCCATCCTGCAGCAGGCCAAGGTGCCTCTGGTCGCCGGGCCATCCATCGCGACGGACATCACGACGAAGTTCATCAACGAGAAGCCCAGCTACATCTTCCGCTGCTCGATGGTGGAGCAGAACCAGATCGACGCGATCCTCGACTACGCGACCCGGAAGTACAAGCGGATCGGGCTGATCCACTCGACGACCGGCTACGCAATCTTCGCGGCCAAGGGAATCCAGGAAGGCATGCAGAAACGCGGCATTAAGCTGGTGGCGATTGAGGCGGCCGCGCCGACGGTCACCGACCTGACGCCACAGCTGCTCAAGCTCAAGGAAGCGGGCGCGGAAGTGGCGTTGAACTTCCACGAATCGTTCGAGCTCATGTTCCGCGCGATGGGCAAGCTGGACTACCATCCCGTCGTGATGGGGAACTGGGGGCTGTCCTCCCTGAAGGTGGCGGAAGTGGTCGGCATGCAGAACATCGAGGGCACGCTGATGGGCCAAGCCCTGGATTTGGCCGACCCCAAGGCGAAGGCATTCAATAATAAGATGGGCGCCGAATACGGCAAGGAATACCGCTGGCCGGTGATCGCCGCCCTCGGGTATGACGCCGGCAATCTCGTACTCAACGCCATTGACCGTGCTGGATCGGGCCGCGATGCCATCCGCAACGCCCTCGAGACGACCACTGGATTCAAGGCGGTCTCGGGCACTCCTGCCACGCCCTATTCGCCGACCGACCACGAATGCCTGGACGCCAAGGACGTGTTCCTCGGCATCTGGCGGGGCGGGGATGTCGTGCGGGCCAATTGAAGGGAAGGCCCCTCGCGACGGAAACGGATGGCGGTGCCGCGCTCCAGGGCCAGGTCTGTCCATGAGCTATCCGAAGGCAGCAGGGCTTTGAAATGCGAGCGAGGCGACCGCCAGCGCACCGCTCCCCCCGACCCTCTCCGCGGGCCGAGAGAGGGTGCACCGCAGCGGCCGGGGCGGTTCGAATTCCCTTGCCGCAGGGCGGGGGCCGCTCCGGCGGAACGGGATGGGGTTGCGCCGCGAGAAGTCACACGGTTCCCTTGCAGCGCTGCCGAAATCGGCAGTGAGGAGGGCTCGCAGCGGGGCGTAGGAAGCGCCCGCTTTCCCCCGGGAGCGCGGGAGGCATGGCGCTTGGCGCCGACGGAACCACGGAACGCCGCCGGCGGCTCGCCGCGCGTTGGGCGCCGGCTGCCAGCGCGCGGATAGTGCGCCACGCCGATGAGGGTGGAATGACACTGGTCAACTTCCTGCAGGTGTTGGTGACGGGCCTGGCGTTGGGGGGCATCTACACGCTCATGGCCAAGGGCCTGTTCATCACCAACCTCACGTCCAACGCGCTCAATTTCGGCCTGGGCGATTTCCTCATGATCGCCTCGTACGTGGCCCTGACCCTGGTGGTGGGGGGGCTCCCGATTCCGGCGGTGTTCATTCTGACGCTGGGAGTGCTCGCGCTGCTGGGGGCGCTGCTGGAGCGCGTCGCCATCCGCCCGTTGAACCGCCGCGGGCTGAGGGATCAGGGCCTGCTATCCTGGGTGCTGACCACCGCCGGCTTCGGCCTGATCCTGCAGAACACGGCGTTGCTCATCTGGGGATCCTCCGACCAGAGCATGCCGCCCCTGTTCTCTCAGACGGGCCACAACGTCGTCACGTTCCTGGGGGTGCGGCTGTTCGTGGAAGAAGCCGTCGTGGGCGTCGTCTCGCTGGGTACGGTGGCGCTGCTGTACTGGTACCTGTTCCGCACGCGATCCGGAAAGGCCATCACGGCGGTGGCCTTCAATCGGGAGACGGCCGCGCTGCTGGGCATTCCGGTGAACCGGGTCATCGTCACCTCCTACGTGCTGATGGGGCTGCTCGCCGGCATCAGCGGCGTCCTCGCGGGCCCCATCACCACGCTGCACGTGCACATGGGCCTGGCGTTCACGCTCAAGGGATTCGCGGTCGCCAGCATCGGCGGGTTCGTCAACCCGATCGGGATTCTCATCGGGGGAATCCTGTTCGGCGTGATCGAGGCGTTCTGCAACTACTTCGATTCGGCTTTCGGGGACCTCTATCCCTTCCTGCTGATCCTGCTGCTCCTGATCGTCAAGCCGTCGGGCTTGTTCGGCGAAGCCAAAGCGGACGTGAGGTAAGGACGGGCGATGCGGAACCGAATCGGATACGCGGCGGCGGCCGTTTTCATCTTCGCTGTTCCGCTCGTCGGCCTCAACGACTTCTATCTCAAGCTGGCCCAGGAGGTCGCGTATCTCGCCATCGCGGCCATCGGCTTGAACATCCTGGTGGGGCTCTCGGGCCAGCTTTCCTTGGGGCAGGCGGGCTTCTTCGCGCTGGGCGCCTACGGTTCGGGGATCCTGGCCACGACATACCGCTGGCCGCTGTGGGCCAGCCTGCCGGTGGGGCTGGCTGTCTCGGCGACGGCCGGAGTGGTCGTCGGCCTGGTGGCCATGCGGGCACGCTCGCACTATCTGGCGATGGCGACGCTGGCGTTCGGATTCATCGTCGAGATCGTCGCGCAGCGCTGGATCAGCGTGACCGGCGGCACGATGGGCCTGTTCGGCGTGCCCCAGCTCTACTTCGGCGCTCTTACCCGCGGCCCGGTCTACTACTTCTGGGCGGTGGGCCTGGCACTGCTGGCCGTGCAGCTGGCGAACGACTACGTGATGCAGTCGGCGTGGGGGCGGAATCTGCGCGCCATCAAGGAGAACGAGAGCTTCGCCAGCACGGTGGGATTGAACGTGCCCGTCTGGCGTACGGGGGTGTTCGTGGCCAGCGCGATGCTGGCCGGCCTGGCCGGCGCCTTCTTTGTGCACCAGAACGGCTACATCAGCAGCGACGCGTTCAACCTTCAACTCAGCATCAACCTGCTGATCGCCATCGTCATCGGCGGACTGGGCCATCCCTACGGGCCACTGGTGGGCGCGGTGATCCTCACGGCGCTCTCGCAAATCACCGCAGGGCTGTACCAGTACACCTACTTCATCTCCGGCGCGATCCTTCTCTTTGTCATGCTCGTGTACCCCGGGGGCGCGGCCGGGCTGGCGGGCGCGCTGGTGCGCAGGGGCTGGCGGGCGCCGCTGCGCGAAAGCGAACCCGCGAAGGATTCGGCGCTCGAGACGCTGCTGCCGGCCGGAGCCGGCGGGGCCGTCCCCCGGCCGGGCGAGGCCCTGCTGGACATCCGCAGCCTCCACAAGCACTACCGTGGCGTCGTGGCGGTCGACGCCCTGGACCTGACCGTGAACGCCGGCACGATCCACGCCCTGATCGGACCCAACGGCGCGGGCAAGAGCACGGCCATCAACGTCATCAGCGGGCTGTATCGCGCGGATGGAGGAACGATCCGGCTGCTGGGCCACGACGTTACCCGCTGGCCCGCCCATGCGCGCGCGCGTCTGGGGATCGCCCGAACGTTCCAAAGTCTGCAGCTGATCCACAATCAGAGCGTACTCGAAAACGTCATGCTGGGCGGCCAGGATGCGCTGCCGGCCTTCTCGGCCGGATTCGCCGCCTGGGCGCTGGGCAGGGACTTCGAGCGAGGGACGCGCGAGCGGGCCGCCGCCGCGCTGGACTTTCTCGGAATCGGCGCATATGCGCGGCACTACCCCTCCGACCTGTCGTATGGGCATCGCAAGTTGTGCGAGTTGGCGCGCGCGCTCATGCAGCGGCCCAGGCTGATGCTGCTGGACGAGCCTATCGCCGGGCTCAACGAGGAAGAGGCGGCAGCGATCGGTCACGCCATCGAAAAGCTGCGCCAAGCGCACGTGACGATCCTCCTCGTGGAGCACAACATGGGCTTCGTGATGAAGATCAGCGACCGGATCACCGTGCTGGACTACGGCAAGAAGATCGGCGAAGGCAGCGCCGAGGAAGTGCAGCGGGATCCGAAAGTGATCGAAGCGTACCTGGGAAAGGCCGCCGCCACATGATCGAGCTAAAGGGCGTCTCGGCCGGAATCGGCACGATCGGGATCCTGCACGGGATCGACCTGAGCGTGCCGTCCAGCGGCATCGTCGCGATCCTGGGCGCCAACGGCGCGGGCAAGACGACGCTGCTGCGCGTGATCTCCCGCGTGTGGCCGGTGCTGGAAGGGGAGATCCGCTTCAATGGGCAGGTGATCAACGGATGGAAGTCCCATGACGTCGCGCGCGCCGGATTGGTCCAGGTTCCTCAGGGCCGGCAGATCATCCCTACCCTGACGGTCGAGGACAACCTGCTGATCGGCGCCCTGCACGTCCCGGCACTGACGGCGGTGGAGCGGAAGGCGGGGTTGGAGCGAGAGTACGTGCGCTTCCCGATCCTGGCCGAGCGCCGCCGCACTCCGGGCGGTTCCCTGTCCGGCGGGGAGCAGCAGATGCTCGCCATTTCCCGGGCGCTGATGATGCAGCCCAAGCTGATCATGCTGGACGAGCCGTCGCTGGGCCTTGCGCCCATGCTCGTGGACGGCATCATGGCCTCCCTGGTGGATTTGGCGCGCGCCGGAACCGCGGTGTTGCTCGTCGAGCAGGCCGCGATGGCGGCGCTGAAAGTCGCCAGCTACGGGTACGTGCTGCAACAGGGCAAAGTCGCGCTCAAGGGCCCGTCCGCCGAACTGCTCGCCACTTCCGACTTGATCCGGTCCTACCTGGGCTGAGGGCCATTTCCCCCGCGTTCGCCTGCCGCCGCGCTGCCGGCCGGGCCTCCTGTGGGCCAGAGTGACCTCCGGCGCGATCCGCGGGCACCTGATGGAGGCCATGCCATGAGTGCGGACATCCTGTACGAGCGTCACGGGCGCGTGCGCCTGATCACGATCAACCGGCCGGAGAAGATGAACTCGCTGGACTTCGCGGCGAACGATGCGCTCGTGGAGCGGTGGCGCGATTTCGCGGCCGACGATCAGGCGCGGGTCGCGGTGATCACCGGCGCGGGAAAGCGGGCGTTTTGTGCGGGCGCCGACCTGAAGACCTACACGATGAACTTCGCCACGCTCCCGGCGCCCGAGTTCCGCGCACGGTTCACCAACGGGCCCGGCTTCGGCGGCATCACCCGCAACCTCGACATCGCGAAGCCGATCCTGGCGGCGGTGAACGGCTTCTGCATCTCCGGCGGCTTCGAGCTGGCCCTGGCGTGCGACCTGCGCTTCTGCGCGCCGCACGCAGAGTTCGCCTTGCAGGACGTGAAGTGGGGATTCCATCCTTGCGACGGCGGATTGGTGCGCCTGCCGCGAATTGTCGGGCTGGGCCATGCCATGGAGCTGTTCCTGTCCGGCGACCGAATCGGCTCGGACCACGCGCTACGGATCGGTCTCGTGAACCGCATCCATTCCGCGGAGCGCCTCCTTGACGAGTCGCTCGCCTATGCCGAGCGCCTGGCCGCGCGCGCTCCGCTGGCCCAAAGACTGGGGAAGGAAGTGATGCTGCGGGCGCTCTCGCTGCCGATCGACGAAGCGTTGCGGATGGAGTCTCGCTCGTTCCACGACTTGGGCCAGACGACCGACCTGAAGGAGGGCACGACCGCTTTCCGCGAGAAACGGGACGCGCGCTTCGAGGGACGCTGACGCTCCCCGGCGGCCGCTCGTCGTGTCGGCAGTGGCGGCTTTCCGTTTCGTTACGTCGGGATGCCGGATCGGCCAGGGGACCGCTTCACCGGAATGCGGAGAAGGGAGCTGGGGATGTGCAGCCGGCACAGAGCGACTCGAAAATGGACGCGGCAGTCGCTCTTGCGAACCAGCAAGCCCGGGCTGCTCGCGTCCTTGTCCGGCCATGGCGTCAAACCGCGGCGCTGGGGGGTGAGGCTGTGGGTCCGCAGCGGCCCCGGAAGCCAGCCCGAAATTTTTCGCGTTCCTCTGGCGTCATGTGGTTCCAGCGCTCCATCATCCGGTGGCGCCATCCCATATGCCCGCCCCAGTGCCCACCGAACCTGCCAAACAGGATTCTGCCGAGAATCAGCAGCCCAAGCGCTTGCGGAAACCCGATCGAAGACCATCCAAACAGAGCCGGCATCAACCAGTTCCACAGCAGCATGACGGCAGCACCAAAAACCGCCACCGCCACCACAACCAGCAGCAGGAATCTTATCCCTCTCCATATCCGACGACCCTTCATGGTGATCTCCTCAGGGTTCGACAAATTCGCGGTAGATCTCCCGCAGACGCCGCCGCAGATGCAGCACGGCATAGTGCTTGCGAGACAGCAGCGTGCTCACGGGAACGCCGGTCTCCGCGGCAAGTTCTTGAAAACTGCGGCCTTCCAGCTCATGCGCAATGAATACGTCCCGCTGCTGCGGAGGCAACTCCTCTAGCGCCGCATCCAACTCCTCCAGCAGCACATCGCGGGCGTAGGCGGCCTCGGGACCGGCATCCAGCCCCGGCAGCAGGTCATCCAAGAACAACCGCGTTCCACCGTCGGCCGGATAGGTGGCTTCCACTGCTTGGGACGCCTTCTTGCGAAACCGGTCGATGATGCGATTTCGCGCCACCCGGAACAGCCACGCGCCGACCTGCTGCAGCGGCTGCATCAGCCGCTCCGCCTCCACAAGCTCGGAGAAGACGTCTTGCAGCACATCCTCCGCGTCGGCTTCGTTGGGCACGCGGCGGCGGATGAACTTCCGCAGCCGTGCGCGCTCCCGCTCGAACGCCTTGGAGATGCGATCGTCTTGCTCAGCCATCGCTTCAATTCTCGGCGCGCGTTCCATCTACTGCTGTAGACGGATGAGCCGCGAAAATATTGTGTGGGTGGTGGTTCTGAAGCGGTCCCCAAGGATCGGACAAGGGAGTCGAGCTCTGAGCCACTCTCGGGAAGGAGTGTCTCACCCGCGGAAAGCACAAACATTACAGTGCGGAGAGAATTGTTCCGGCCAGAAGCCGGAATTCCGAAAAGTCACTTGTGTGAAGACGGAATTGTCGACTCGGCTTACTGCTCGTAGGACGGA
>JBGOTW010000045.1:0-20909 GCA_041476685.1 bacterium
AGCAAGGACGATTATTGGAAGAACGTCCGCGGCTACGAGGCGCACTCGCGCTTCTTCGCCAACCTGTCGCGGCTCGTGACGGATGCGGACTTCCGCGACCGGTTCTTCGACAACAAGCTGGTCGGCACGCCGGAGCAGGTGATCCGCCGAATCGAGACCGTGCGCGACAAACTCAAGGTGGGGCACGTGGTGACGGTGCACACGCAATACGAGATGGAGCAACCCTTGCGCCAGCGCTCAATGCAAATGTTCGCCGAGCAGGTGCTGCCGCACTTCCGTCCCGCCCCCCGGCCCGCGGCCCGGCAGGCGCGCGGCGCGGCCCTGCTCCGAGGGGCCGGTCGTTCCCAGGGCTAGTCGTTCCGAGGGCCGGTCGTTCCGAGGGCCGGTCGTTCTCAGGGAACAGGTGCGAAGTCCGGCGCCCGCGCCCGCCCGTCACCCACCAGCGGAGATTCCGATGCTTGCAGTCGTCGCCACGATCAAAGTCAAGCCGGGCATGGAGCGCGACTTCGAGGCCGTCGCCATGCAGCTTGTCCAGAAGGTGAATGCCGCGGAGCCGGGCTGCAAGCTGTACACCCTGTGCAAGGGCGAGGCGCCCCTGACCTACGTGTTCCTGGAGCGCTACACGGACGAGGCGGCAACCCAGGCGCATCGCGCCTCCGACCACTTCAAGGACCTGGGCCGCAAGATGGGCGCGTTCATGGACGGCCCGCCCCAGGTGCTGCGGATGAAGGAGGTCTAGCGGGAATCGCACCCGGGCGCGGGCCTGGAGCGGCAGCCCGCTTCCGCACAGGCTCATCCGTCCGCGGATGCGGCGCTCGCGGCGGTGGGCGCGGCGCTAGCCTGGGCGGACATGACGCCGGCCGACGCCCACGCCGTCGCGTCCCAGCGGAGCGGCAGCGCGCCGTTCCCGTTTCCACTTGCACATGCAGGCGCTGCAGGATTCCGCGGTTCAGGCCGCCGCGGGGCGGCATCCGCCGCGGGGTCAGGCCCGCGCGCCCTTGGCCCGCGTCAGGGCCATGGGTTCTTCCTTCATGAACTCGATCCCCATGCGCACCCCGCGAATGCCCGGCATTGCCTTGCGCACGGTCCCCTTCACGAACATCGAGCCGCCGAACAGCTCCAGCTCGACCTCGGTGCCCTCGGGGATCGCCTGCGGCACGTTGATGCCGATGCCGGTCAATCCGATGTCCGTGGCAGTGCCGTGCTGGGTGGCAGGCTTGGTGACGCGGATGCGCTCCGCATAGGGAAAGCGCTCGTTCTTGCGCTGGTTGGACGGTGCGGGAGGGGCAGCAGCCATGGGCAGTAGGTCCACAAAGGGGTCAGGTGCTCAAGGCGGTCCGCGGAAGCCGCGTCCCTAGTACCAATCACATTAGGCCGGAAACAACAACCTGTGCGGCGCTCGGATCGCGGGTTGGTTCGATCAAGCAGCCGTGAACTGCAACAGCAGACTCCTCGCGTTCGCTCGGAGTGACAAGAATGGTCATTTCGAGCGCAGCGGGAAATCTGCTTGTGTCTCCGAACTGACCTACTGCCGGCGATCGCTCCCTGCCGCGCATCCGCCCCCGCTGCGCGCCAGGGTGCGCCGGGGAGCGTCGGGGAAATTGCGCGCGGGAACCGGGCCGTAGCCGCCTGCGCGTGCCCCCTCGCGCGGCCCTTCGCGCCACCCGATCGGACCCCGCGGATTCCCGCGCGCCACCTGCCGTTGAACGGATCGGGAAGATCGGCACTCCTACTATTGAGAAGGGTGCTTCCAGACGGTCGGAGCACCGCCGCATCACAGGACTCGTCGGCGCCGGCCGGTCCCCGCGTGCGCACCATGCCCGGACCCGCACCGCTCATCAATTCATCGTGAGAGGAGACTCATCATGGTTTCGCAGCAAATCCCGCGGCACGGCGGCCGCCTGGTCGTGCTGGCAATGGCCGCCCTGCTGCTCATGCCCCTGGCCGGAATGGCACAGGCCAAGACCCAGCCGGAGCCGCTGCTGCAGCAGGACATCGGCCTGCTGGAACGGGAATCGAAGGCCCGGGCGGCCATCGCGAAGGAGGCCAGCCCCGCCGTCGTCAACATCACGGTCGAAAAGAAGGCCACCGCGGAGCAGACCAGCTCCTCGGATGCTCCGAACCCGTTCAACGACGAGTTCATGCGCCGCTTCTTCCAGGGCCAGATTCCCGCGCCGCCCCATGACCCCAACGTCCATGGGCTCGGCTCGGGCATCATCGTCGGCGCGCAGGGCTACATCCTGACCAACAATCACGTCGTCTCGGGCGCGGACAAGATCACGGTCAAGCTGCCCGACGGCCGGACCTTCGACGCGAAGCGCGTCGGCACCGACCCCGCCACCGACGTGGCGGTGCTGAAGATCGACGGCAAGGACTTCCCGGTGGCGAAGCTGGGCAACTCCGACGAGATCGAGGTCGGGGAATCCGTCCTGGCCATCGGCAATCCGTTCGGTCTCGACCAGACCATCACGGCCGGCATCATCAGCGCCAAGGGGCGCAACCAGGTCGGCGTGGCGCAGTACGAGAACTTCATCCAGACCGACGCCTCCATCAATCCGGGCAACAGCGGCGGCCCGCTGCTGAACCTCAAGGGCGAGGTGGTCGGAGTCAACACGGCGATCTACGGGAATTCCGGCGGGAACATGGGCATCGGCTTCGCCATCCCGATCAACCAGGCGCGCGGCATCATGAAGACGCTGATCGCCGACGGCAAGGTCGTGCGCGGGTTCCTGGGCGTCTCGATCCAGGCAGTCGGTCCCGAGATCGCCGGCGCCATGAACCTCACGCCGGATCAGCGGGTGCTGGTCTCCGGCGTGGGTCCCGGCACCCCGGCGGCGCAAGCCGGCCTGAAGCAGGGCGACGTGATCCTGACCTTCCGCAACCAGCCCATGCAGTCGGTCAACGCGCTGCGCTACGCCGTGGCCAGCGTGAAGCCGGGTGACTCCGTTCCCGTGGAAGTGCTCCGGGACGGCAAGCACGTGCAACTGAACGTGAAGATCACCGAGCAGCCGAAGGACATGGTCGCCGCCACCAGCGGCGAGGGGCAGGGCGATTCCTCCGCCAAGGATGCGGCCAAGAGCGTGCTGGGCATGACGTTGCAGGCGCTCAATCCGGAGCTCGCCGCCCGTGTCGGCAGCAAGAGCGATCACGGCGTCGTAGTCACGGACCTGGACCCGAACGGGCCCGCCGCGAGCGCGGGACTGCACGAGGGAGAGGTCGTGCTGGAGGTGAACCATCATCCGGTGCGCAATGTCCGCGAAGTGCGGGAGCAGTTGGCCCGCGCGCGCGACAAGAAATACGTGCTGCTGCTCGTGCAGGCAGGCAATGCCGACCGGTACGTTGCAGTCCGCAATGGCTAGGCTCCCCCTGGGAATGAGCTTCGAGGGGCGTCGCGCCCCTCGCTGCTCCCCGGCGGCTCGCAGCGCCCCCTCCACCCAAGCGCCCGCAGGCCTTCCCTCACCGCAGGCCTCCAGCCCACAGCGCCTTCCGCCTGCGCTCCTGCTTCGGCGTGCACAAGCCCGGCCGGGCACGCGGCGCGCCTCGTCCGCACACGCGCCGCGCGCCGGGCGAGCCCTGCTCAACCCGGCGGTAGGGGGTCAGTTTGGCGACTCCAGCGGCATTCCGGCTACGCTCGAAATGACGGCTCTTTGTCACTCCGAGCGAATGCGAGGAGTCTGCTGTTGCAGATCACGGCACCTGCATCCACTTTGCCCCACTACCAAGCCCGCCGGCCGCTTACCGCTACGCGTCCTTCTCCTGCGCCCAGGCGCGCAGCGCGGCCCGCCCGTCGTTCAGCCACGGGTTGCCGTGAGCCAGCAGGAGATGGTCGAAATCTTCCTTGGCCAGCCGCAAGTAGGCCGCCTTCAAGCCCCGCTTCACCGCGCCGGCCTGGGACAGATCGTCCACGAGCAGCTCGTCCGGCACAAAGGCGAGCGGGCCGCTGCCGCGCCTCACGACGCCGTCGGCCACGGCCGCGGCCCGGACGCTGCCCAGCAGCAGCGCGGACTCGTCCGGGCAGAGGACGCCGATCTCGAACACGCGCGCGCCCCCCGGCAGCTCGTCCCCCGCGGCATAGGGGCGCGCCTTGAGCTCCGGGGCCAAGTTGAAAAGTCCCGTGTGGTGGCACCAGACCGTGCAGGCGAAGGCGGCGACGAGCCGGGCGCAATGCCGCGAGTGCAGGCGGTTCGTCAGCAGGATGTGCTGCGGCGGCCCATTCTTCTTGAGCCAGGCCAGCCCGCCGGGTGACGGCAGGAGCGGATCAATGAGCACGCGCTCCCGGACGAGGTAGTACGAGCTGACGGACACGCCGATGTTCGGATGCTTCGCCGTCCAGTGGAACAAGCCCGGGACGATCTGCTTGGGGAGTGCCATGGCTCCTCGATTCGGAAATCGCCGGTGGGGCGCTCAAGCCGTGCGGCGGTCGAGCCGTGCAGCGGTCGAGCCGTGTGGCGATCCAGACCGGCGGCGGTCGAACGGTGTGTCGCTTGGCGGCCGCGGGCGGCGGTCGCAACGGGCGGCGGTCGCAACGGGCGGTGGTCGCAACGGGCGGTGGTCGCAACGGGCGGTAGTCGCCACGCTGCGCGGCCGAAACCTGCGCTTCGTGGCCGTTCGCGCTCGCTGGTCCCGTTGGGACGCGCAAGGTCAGGTGCGCTCCGGAAATGAAGAGCTAGGGCGCCGGGCTGCCGGGCACCACGGCCGCCGTACCCTCCGGATTCAGGTTGGCCGCGAGGAACGTAAGCGGCTCGTCCCCGGGATTGCCCCACTGGTGCACCATGCCGAAGGGCTCGTAATGGGGAATCTCCGGCGGCTTGCTCGTGGTGGTGCCTCCGGTCGCGAAGCTCCCGGTTCCGGACAGCACGTAGTAAAGCGCGCCGCCGGAGCGATGGTGGGGCGCATTGGGCGGCATGTGCGGAGGAAACGTGACCCGCGTCAGGTTGAAGGCGTAGGGCCCGGCCTTCAGGCCCGGCAGCGGCGCCGAGGTGCGGTACAACTCCATGGCGCAGTCCGCCGGATAATGGGCAAGATTCATCTGCTCCGGCTTCAGCAGCAGGAAGTGCAGGTAGCTCGCCTTCTCCTTTCCTTCCGGCACCAGGCTGGCTCCCGATTCCTCCTTGAGCACCGCGCCTTCGCCGGAATGCACCAGCGCCGTCTGGCCACGGACTTGGATGGCGAGAGTCCCGGAGAGCACATACACCAGGCCGACCACCGGAGGGGCAGGTTCCGCATCGCCTGCGCGCAATTCCACCCGCAGCAGCTTCCAGGACCGGGGCGCGTCCGCAACCGAAGGCAGCGTCGTGCCGGCAATGGGAGTGCGCACGATCGCGGGCGCCTGGGCCCGAGTCTGAAGGGACCCCGCCGCCAGCAGGGCGAGCCCAACCGCGAGGAATTGCCAGATTCGGCTTGGACGCTTCATGGTTCCCCCTTGGGTCTGAGGGTTCATGGGTGCGGCCGGCTGCCGCTGAATATCGGCCGGCAGCTCCGATCCCGTACCCAACAGCCTACGATCGAAATTGTTCCCGGCTGGACGAACCTCGCAGCCCAACCCGGACCCCCCTGCTCTCCTTAGCACAACGGCCAAATGTAGACATTTCGCTACCCTGCTCCAGCTTTCGCCGCGCAGGGGCCGCGCACGCCGGCGGCCGCGTGGACTCCGGCGCCGAGCCCGTGCTACCGACGGCTGGGGGCAATCCCATCCCTCCCGCATCCGGCGCCCGCGCCGGCAGCGGCTGGGTCGAAGGAGCGCGGCAGCCATGAAGATTTCGCAAGCATTGAACATCGAGGACCTGCACCGCGCCGCCAAGCGCCGCGTCCCGCGGATCGCCTTCGACTACTTCGAAGGCGGGGTCGAGGATGAGCGCGGCCTGGCCCGCAACGAGGCGGCTTTCCGGCGCTATCGTCTTGTCCCGCGCTACCTGGTGGACGTCTCGACAGTGGACCAGACGACGCAGCTGTTCGGCCGCACCTACGCGAGCCCCTTCGGCATCGGGCCGACCGCGCTGGGCGGACTGCTGCGCCCCGGCGCCGACCTGATGCTGGCCCAGGCCGCCGCGGCAGCGAACGTTCCCTATGTCATTTCCGGGCTCAGCACCACCCCGCTGGAGGCGGCCGCCAAGGCCGCTCCGGAGCACGCCTGGTACCAGCTCTACGGCGCGCGGGAGCGCCGCATCTCCGAGGACATGCTCCGCCGGGCGAGCGATGCGGGCATGCCCGCCCTGGTGTTCACCGTGGACGTGCCGGTCGCCCCCCAGCGCGAGCGCGAGATCCGCAACCGCTTCGGCCAGTCCCCCATGCCGCTCTGGGCCTATTTCGAGGCGCTGCGCCATCCCGCGTGGCTGGCGGGCTACCTGCGCCACGGCCGACCCGTCTTCGAGAACTGGGTGCCCTACGCCGGCGGGAAACGCTCCGCGACCGCGGTCATGCAGCTCCTGCGCGCGCAGTTTCCCGTCGCGGACCACACCTGGCGCGACGTGGAGGCGTTCCGGCGCATCTGGCCGCGCAAGCTGGTGATCAAGGGCATCCTGCATCCGGACGACGCCCGGCGCGCCGCCGAGCTCGGAGTGGACGGCGTGCTCGTGTCCAACCATGGCGCGCGGCAACTCGACACGGCGCCCACGCCGCTCGAGGTCCTGCCGGCGATCCGCGCCGCGGTGGGCGAGCGGGTGACGGTGATGATGGACGGCGGCGTCCGGCGCGGCTCGGACATCGTGATCGCCTGGGCGTTGGGCGCGCGCTTCGTCTTCGTCGGCCGGGCGGCGGTCTACGGGGTGGGCGCCTTCGGCCTGCCGGGCGCGAAGCTGGCGCTCTCCATCCTGCAAAACGAGATCGAGATCACCCTGAAGCAGATCGGCTGCACGAGCCTGGCCCGTCTGGGAGGCGAGTTCCTTCAGGACGGCGGCTGAGCCCGGCGCGCGGCTTGGTCTCTCACTGCCGCACGGGACTGCCGCAGTGTTGGCCGCCGCAGGCGCCGGCGGCGTGGTGCGCCGCCCTCTCCACACCCGCGCACAGTGCGTGTTGGAGACCGTGCGTGTTGGAGACCGTGCGTGTTGGAGACCGTGCGTGTTGGAGACCGTGCGTGTTGGAGAAGGAGTAGCCGCCGGAAGGGGAGTCCTTCTCCACGCCGGCAGTTCGGCGTTGGAGAAGGTGCCAGAAGGGCGGATGAGGCCCGCCGCAGGCGAGAGCGGACGGCCGATTCGACACAAACGAGGACTCTGCAGGCGCTGAGCCACCGCGGAGCGCTAGGGTGCGGGATGCAGCGCCTGCGCCCGGGCGAAGATTGCGGGGTCCTCCCGCTGGAACTGGATTCCCAGCCGGAAGCCGCCGCCGGGCAGCGCGCGCACCTTCCGCACCGTGCCCAGCAGGGGAGCGCCGCCGTCCGGCAGTTCCAGCTCCACCGCGCTGCCTTCCGCGAGCGCGTGACGCAGCTCCACCGCGATGCCCCCCGCCCCGATATCCACGCCCTTGCCGTCGAACGGCGCGGGCTTGCGGACATGAATCGGCACGGGAAAGGGCATGCGCTCGATCTTGCGGCGTGGATCTGGGCCGGCCATCGGTCGGATTCCGCGGGAGGGTGCACGACGATTCTGCGCAGGACTGCGCGCCTAGGGCCGCCAGCCGAAGCGCGTCTTGCCCGGGGTGCGCAGCGGCGCCGCCAGCTCCGCGAACTCGCACAGGATCGGCCGCGTCCGGCGCGGATCGATGATCTCCTCGGGCATGAATACCTCGGCGGCGCGGAACGGCGAGCGCAGTCGATTGAGCCGCTCGGTGATCTCCGCCAGGCGCGCCGCGGGATCGGGCGCGGCGGCCAGCTCGGCCCGGTAGGCCGCCTCCACCCCGCCCTCGATCGGCAGCGAGCCCCAGTCGCCCGACGGCCAGGAGACGCGCAGGCCGTAGCGGTTGGAGTTCTGGTGCGCCGACCCCGCCACGCCGAACGCCTTGCGCACGATCACCGTCGCCCAGGGCACCGTGCACTGGAACACCGCCGCCATGGCCCGCGCCCCGTGCCGGATCGTCGCCGTGCGCTCCGCCTCCAGGCCGATCAGGAAGCCGGGGATGTCCACCAGGTGCACGATGGGCAGATGGAACACCTCCGCCAGGTCCACGAAGCGCACCACCTTCTGGGACGCATCCGCGCTCCACGCGCCCGCGTAGTGCATCGGGTCGCTCGCCAGCACGGCCACCGGCCAGCCGTCCAGGCGCGCGAAGCCGGTGATGACGGGGCGGCCCCACAGCCTGCCGATCTCGCAGAAGGAGCCCCGGTCGAACACCGCGTCCACGATCGCGCGCATCTTGTACGGCTTGCGCCGGTCGCGCGGCACGGCCTCCAGCAGCCAGGGCTCCATCCGCTGGGGATCGTCGCCCCGGGGCCCGCGCGCCGGCAGCTCGTACACCGATTGCGGCAGGTACGACAGGAAGCGCCGCACCATGGCGAAAGCCTCCGGCTCGCTCGCCGCCTCGTCGTCCACGGCGCCGTTGCGCGTGTGGATGTGGCTGCCGCCCAGCTCGTTCTTCTCCAGGTGCTCGCCCACCCGTGCCACCACCGGCGGGCCGGCCACGAACATCTGCGAGGAGCCCTTGACCATGATGGAATAGTGGCTGGCCGCCACGCGGGCGGCGCCCAGCCCGGCCGTCGAGCCCAGCGCGAGCGAGACGACCGGCACGGTCTCAAGATTGTCCACCATCCAGCGCCACAGGTCGCCGTCGTAGCCGGGCAGGAGCGTGTGGCCGTAGATCTCGATGTTCTTCACCGAGCCGCCGCCGCCCGTGCCGTCCACGAGACGGATCAGGGGCAGGCGCAGCCCCCCCGCCATCTTCTCCGACGTGTAGAGCTTCTCGCGGATCGCCCCGTCGTTGGCCCCCCCGCGCACGGTGAAATCGTCGCCCGCGATCACCACCCGCCGCCCGTCCAGCGCGGCCCGGCCCAGCACGAAATTGGCCGGCGTGAACCCGACGAGGTTCCCCTGCTCGTCGTACTGGGCCTTGCCCGCCAGCGCCCCGATCTCGTAGAAGGAGCCCGGATCGGCCAGCGCCTCGATGCGCTCGCGCACCGTGAGCTTGCCCGCGTCGTGCTGCCGCTTGATCTTCTCCGGTCCGCCCATCGCCTGGCCCAGGGCCGAGCGCCGCTCCAGCTCCTCGATCTCCGCCTGCCAGCTCATGCCTGCCTCCTCGCTCGACGCTCCCGCCGGCCCGCCCGACAACTCTCGCGCCGGCTTGCCAAACGATCAGCCGGCCTGTGCTTGGCTGCACTCGGCGCGGATTCCGTCTCGCGCCATGCCCCTCGGCAACATGCTCCGCTGCGCGTCCTGTACCGCATTTCGGCGGCATTGTATTTCAGGGGCATTGTCCGGGAGCGGATCCTCGGGTAGCGCCGCAAATCCCCGGATAACGCATGCGTCCGTGCGGGGAAGGGTGAAAGTCATTTGGTCCAGCCGTGCCGCTCCGGGTCCTCACCCCGCCCGCTGCGCGGGTACCCCATCTCTCCGACTTCGCGGAGAGGGGACCTGCCTGCGGCGCCAAGCTGTCGTCCTTCTCCGCGCAGTCGGAGAAGGACCGCGCCGGCAGTAGCGGCGCGAGGATGAGGACCCGTATGCAGCGCCGCCTTCCGGCCTTTCCCGGGGTTGAGGCGGGAGCCTCTTGCCAGGGCCGCTCCCGCGGCTATCCTAGCATTCTAGCCCGGGAGCGCCGGATCGCGGCGCCCCGGAAGCGCCCCTTCATGTCCGGAGCCGACCCCATGACCGATCGCCCCGTTGTCCAACTCTTCACCGCCCACCGCCAGGAAGAAGGCGGGGGCTTCATCGTGCGCCGCCCGTTCCCCTCGCCGCGGGTGACGCTCGTGGACCCGTTCCTGCTGCTGGACGAGATGGGGCCGGTGGACTATGCGCCCGGCCAGGCGGTGGGCGCCCCGGACCATCCGCACCGCGGCTTCGAGACGGTGACCTATGTGCTCGAGGGGGAGATGGAGCACGAAGACTCGGCCGGGCACAAGGGCGCGCTGGGCCCGGGCGACGTGCAGTGGATGACGGCGGGCGCGGGCGTGGTGCACTCGGAAATGCCTTCGCGCCGCATGGTGGAGCGCGGCGGGCGGGTGCACGGGTTCCAGATCTGGGTGAACCTGCCCGCGCGCGACAAGATGATGCCACCGCGCTACCAGGAGATTCCCGCGGCCCGCATCCCCGCGGCGCGCACACCGGACGGCCTGGCCCACGTGCGGGTGATCGCCGGGGAGGCGCTGGGCGCCAGCGCCGTGATCGAGACCCGCACGCCGATCGTGTACCAGGACTGGACGCTCGATCCGGGCGCCCGGGTCGGGACGGGCATCGCCGCGGATCATGCGGCCGGCGTGTACGTGTTCGGCGGTTCCGCGCGGGTGGGCGCGGACGAGAGCCCGGTGAATGACGGCCAGTTCGCGGTGCTGGGCGGCGGGGACACGGTGCGGCTGGGCTGCGACGCCGCCGCCGCGGGCCCGGCGCGGCTGCTCCTGCTGGCGGGCGTGCCGCTGCGGGAGCCGGTGGCCCGCTACGGCCCGTTCGTCATGAATACGGAAGAGGAAATCTACCGGGCGTTCGAGGACTACCAGCAGGGGCGCCTGGGCCAGATCGCGCGCTGAGTCGCCCGGGTGGCGCGCGGCGCGCAGTCGCAGGCACCCACGCTGAGCGCGTCGCGCCGCCCGCAGCCCTGGCGTCGCGGGGACTCGCTCCTGTAGAGTAGCCGCGAACCTCTGTCGTGTCGGCAGCCGGCGCTGCGTGCGCCGAGGACTCCCCTGGCCGACGATATTCGGGATGCGGAGATGCTCGTTCAGCTTCCCACGGCGCAGGGCCGGCTGGCGCCCCTGGATCTGGAAGCGCCACACGCGCTCGCGCAGCCCTTGGCGCGGGAGCCGGTTCGGGCCGCGGCTCCGGCCGCACCCACGCCCTTCAACCGGCTGGCGTATGCGGCGGCGCACGTGGTCGCGTTGCCCGCCCCGCCTGCTGGCCCACCGGCCGGACCTCCGTCCGGTACACAGTCCGGCCCACCGCCCGGCCCACAAACAGGCGCACCGACAGGCGCACTACCCGGACCATTGGCCGGTTCGCTGCGCGACTCGATTGACTGGGAGGCGACGCTGCGCTATCGGCGCCACCTGTGGAGCCTGGGCTTGGGCGTTGCCGAGGCGATGGACACCGCGCAGCGGGAGCTGCTGGGCTGGGAGACGAGCGCCCACCTGCTCGACGTGACGCTGCGCGCCGCGGCCGAGCGGCCCGGCTGCCGGGTCATCGGCGGCGCCGGCACGGACCAGCTCGCCTCCGGGACGCCAAGCCTGACCGAAATCATTGACGCCTACGTGTCGCAGGCCGAATTCATCCACGCGCGCGGCGGGCGGGTGATCCTCTTTCCAACGGCGCTGCTGCCGCGGCTCTACCCGGAACCGCGCCACACCGTGGAGGTGTACCGCACGGTCAGCCGCCACGTGTCGCGGCCCGTGTTCGTGCACTGGCTGGGCGAGATGTTCGCTCCGGCGCTGAAGGGGTATTTTCCGGGCCAGTCCTTCTGGGATGTAATGGCGGACAATCCCCGCATCCTGGGCGTCAAGCTGTCCCTGCTGGACGAGGCCCGGGAGGAAGGCATCCGGCGCCGCCTCGCTCCGCAGGGCCAGGTCGTGCTGACGGGGGACGACTTCAATTTTCCCGCGCTCATCCAGGGCGCCCCGCACGGTCCGGGGGCGGCGGCGCTCAAATCTGCGTCACTCAAATCCGCGGCCCTCGAGTCCACGGCTCTCCAACCAGCCGCCCTCCCAGTCGCGGCCTTTGAATTTGAAGGCGCGCGCTACCCCAGCGGCGATTACTCGCACGCCCTGCTGGGCATCTTCGACGGCATCGCGCCGGTGGCCGCGCGGGCGTTGGCGTGCCTGGCGCGCGGAGACACGGACGGATACGCGCGCCTGCTGGCGCCGACGGTGCCCCTGGCGCGGCACATCTTCGGGGAGCCGACCCGGTTCTACAAGGCGGGGCTGGTCTTCCTCGCTTACTTGAACGGGCACCAGGAGCACTTCCACCTGCTCGCCGGCCTGGAACGGGAGCGGGATATCCTGCACTATGCGGAGCTGTTCCGCCTGGCCCACGCGGCCGGCGTGCTGGAAGACCCCGTCAGCGCCTACGAGCGCTTCCGTCCCCTGCTCGACGCCGCGGGGTTCTAGCTTTTCGGATGCGCCGCATGCCCGATTTCGCGCTCGACCTTCCCATCCCCCGCGTGGGCTCGTTCAAGACCGTGGCCGCGTTCAAGCGGCATCTCGCCGCGCTGCCGCTCCCGGTCGCGTGCGACGATGCCGTCCTGGCCGCGCCTGCCAGTCCCCTGGCGCAGCCCATCTCCATCGCCGGGCGGCGCATCGGCAACCGCTTCGCCGTCCAGCCGATGGAAGGCTGGGACGGCACCCTCGACGGCAAGCCCTCTCCGCTCACGCTGCGGCGCTGGCAGGGCTTCGGCGCGTCCGGGGCCAAGCTCATCTGGGGCGGGGAGGCCCTCGCCGTGCGGCCGGACGGTCGGGCCAATCCGAACCAGCTCTGCTACGGCGAAGACAACCGCAAGCCGCTCGCCGGCCTGCTCGCCGCGCTGCTCGAGTCCCACCGGGAACATCACGGCTCCACGGACGACCTTTTGACCGGGCTGCAGCTGACGCACTCGGGCCGCTTCTGCCGGCCGGATGCCGACTGGCGCTACCAGCCGCGCCTGGCCTACCGGCACCCGCTGCTCGACGAGAAGGTCGGCGTCCGCGACGGGCGCGCGGTCATGACCGATCTCGAGCTGGGGGAGCTGATCGCGGACTTCGTCACGGCCGCGCGCTTTGCCCGGGAGGCCGGCTTCGCCTTCGTGGACATCAAGCACTGTCACGGCTACCTGCTGCACGAGTTCCTCTCCGCGCACGAGCGGCCCGGCCCCTACGGCGGCAGCTTCGAGAACCGCACGCGCCTGCTGCGCGAGATCGTCGCCGGCATCCGCCGCGACGCGCCGGGCCTCATGATCGGCGTGCGGCTCTCCGCCTTCGACCTGATCCCCTTCGCGCAGCCGGAAGCGGGAGCGGGCGCAGCCGGCCGGCCGGTGCCGCACGCGCACCTGCTGCCGTACCGGCACGCCTTCGGCGTCAACCCCGCCGCGCCGGCGGAGCTGGACCTGGGCGAGCCCACCGCGTTCCTGCGGCTGTGCCGCGAACTGGACATCCCGCTCGTCAATGTCACTGCCGGCAGCCCCTACTACACGCCCCACATCCAGCGGCCGGCGCTGTTTCCGCCCTCCGACGGCTACCTGCCGCCGGAAGACCCGCTCTTGGGCTGCGCGCGGCACCTGCACGCCACGGCGGCCCTGAAGCAGGCGGTGCCGGAGCTGGTGCTGGTCGGCACGGGCTATACCTACTTCCAGGACTTCTTGCCCCAGGTGGCCCAGGCGCAGGTGCGCGCGGGCCGGGTGGACCTGGTGGGGCTGGGCCGCATGATGCTCGCCTACCCCCGCCTCGCCGCGGACGTCCTGGCGGGCCGCCCCCTGGAGCGCGGCCGCTTCTGCCGCACCTTCAGCGACTGCACGACGGCGCCCCGGAACAAGCTGGTCTCCGGCTGCTACCCGCTCGATCCGTTCTACAAGGCCCTGCCCGAGGCGCGCGCCCTGAAGGCGGCAAAGAAGAAGCCGGCGTAGGGTTTGATTGAAAACAGCTACCGAGGGGCTTTGCCCCTCGGACTCCCCAGCAGGGAGCCAGCTCCCTGCACCCGATATTTGCGCTGAAGCCGCCGGTTTGCCTGGGCAACCGCGGGGCAGCGCCCCTTGCTTTCCCACTTCGCGATTAGAGCCTATGAGGTCCGCTCCCGTTCCGCGGGGAGCCGGTCCAGCAGCCGCAGCAGGCCGTCCAGGATCGTGAGGGGATGGGGCGGGCAGCCGGGAATGTACAGGTCCACCGGCACGATTCCGTCGCCGCCCCCGTGCTGCCGGGGCAGCCCGATGTACGGCCCGCCGGAGATGGCGCAGGCCCCGACCGCGATCACGATCTTCGGCGCGGGCACCGCGGCATAGGTCTTCTCGAGCGCCAGCCGCATGTTCTCCGTGACGCAGCCCGTCAGCAGCAAGCCGTCGGCGTGGCGCGGCGACGCGACGAACTGGATGCCGAAGCGGCTTAAGTCCCAGCCGATCGTGGAGAGCACGTTCACGTCCGCCTCGCACGCGCCGCAGCCTCCCGCGCTCACCTGCCGCAGCCTCAGCGAGCGCCCGAACAGGCGCAGCAGCTTGCGCTCCAGGGCCTGCGCCAGCCGCAGCGTCTCGCCGGACTCCAGGCGCAGGTCGTCCCGGCCCCGCACCGCGAGCCGGTAGTCGGCGCTGTACGAGATGGCGCCTTCCGGGCAGGCGTCCATGCATTCGGTGCAGAACAGGCATCGCCCCAGGTCGATGCTGAGGCCGCTGCCTATCCCGGGCGAGCCGCCGCCGGCGCTGATGGCGTCGGTGGGGCAGGCCTGCACGCACTCCCGGCAGCCGTCGGGACAGCGGCCGGGGTCGAGCAGCGGACGGCCCCGGAAGCGCTCGGGCAGCGCGGGCGGCGCCGCGGCCGGGTAGGCCATCGTGCGGTGGCCCTGGTGCAGGCGTGTCAGCAGCGACTTGAACATCGGGCCTCGTGGGTGGCGCTCCGGTTGATCCGGGGCGGGGGGCGCCGCTACTGCGCCGGCCGCGCCGGCCGGGCGCTACAGGTCGTGTCCGCAGTAGGACAGGTTGAAGCTCTTGTTGCAGAGCGGGAAGTCCGAGATTTCCTCGTTCCGCAACGCGACGGCCAGGCCATACCAATTGTGGAAGGACGGGTCCGTGATCTTGTAGCGGGAAAAGCGGCCCTGGGCGTCGGTCACGGCCACATGGCACACCTCGCCCCGCCAGCCCTCGACCAGCGTGCAGGCCAGCCGCCGCGGGGCCAGGGCGCGGCCGGCCGGGAACGCAGCCTGCGCGCGGCCGGGCCCGTACGTCGCGGAGCCTGGCGGTGCGGAGCCTGGCGGCGCGGATCCCGGCGCTGCAGAACTTGGCGCTGCCGTGTCGGGCAAGAGCCGCAAGCGCTCGCGCACGTAGGCGATCGAGCGCTGGATTTCCAGCCAGCGGACGAACGCGCGCGAGTTCACGTCGCCGTAGTGGGCCGTGACGGGCGGAATGTTGGTGAATCGGAACACGCCCAGGGGATGGTCGCTGCGCACGTCGCGCTCCACGCCGCACGCCCGCGCCGCAGGGCCGACGAGCCCGAGCTCCAGGCACTGTTCGAGCGTCACGCGGCCGACGTTCTCGAAGCGGGACAGCACCGAGGGCGTCTGCCACAGCATTTCCACCGCCTCGGTCACCTCCCGTTCGGCCGCGTCGAGGCGCCGCAGCAGCACGTCCGCCAGCGCCCGGTCGGCGTCGAAGCGTGAGCCGCCTGGCCGCAGCAGCCCGCGCCCGAAGCGGTTGCCGCAGAGCAGGGCGGTCATGTTGAGGAAGTCGCCGCGGATCCGGCCGCAGTAGGACTGCGTCGGCAGGTAGCCCACGTCGCCGGCCAAGGCCCCCAGGTCGCCGGTGTGGTTGGCGAGCCGCTCCAGCTCCAGCGCGACGGCGCGCAGCACTTCGGCCCGGGGCGGCGCGCGCAACCCGGCCAGGGCCTCCAGGTTCCGCACGTACGCCCAGCCGTGCCCGATCGTGGTATCGCCCGCGACCGTCTCCAGCATGCTCTGGGTCGCCTTGTGCGGCCCGCCCAGCACGGCCTCCTCCACGCCGCGATGCTGGTAGCCCAGCGAGATTTCCAGATGGAACACGCGCTCGCCGTGGCACTGGAAGCGGAAGTGCCCCGGCTCGATCACGCCCGCGTGGACGGGGCCGACCGCCACCTCGTGCACCTCCTCCCCGCTCACCCGATAGAAGTCCGCCACGCCGATGCGCGGCGCCGGCCCGGCCGTCCCCCGCGTCCCGAGCGCGGGCGCATAGCGCACGGGCTTGAGCCAGGGATGGCCCTCGGGGACGAGCCCGCTCTGCTCGGCGATCTCGCGCTCGAACAGGTGCACCTGGGCGCAACGCGGGGTGAGCGACGGAAAGCCCCCGCCCGCGACCGCCGCGCGGGCCACGCGCAGCAGGCCGTTGCGGTCGTCGGCGAGCACGGCGACCAGTTCCGTCCCGCCCTGCGCCGGAGGAACCGCCGCGGGGACCATGGCGAAGTAGGAGGCAACCCGCAGCCCCTGGTCCACGCCGTCCAAGATGCCCGCGAACAGCTCTTCCGGCCGGAGCGGCGCGAACGCGTCGGCGTCGAGCGCTTCCCCGTTGCGAAGCACAGCCCAATCGCGCAGCACAGCCCAATCGCGCAGCGCGGCTCCATCGCGTCGCGCAGCAGAATCGCGCAGCGAGTCCGAGTCCTGCTGCGCAGCCGAGTCCTGCGGCGCGGAATCGGTGGCCGCGCCGGCCGTGTCCCCCGCCATCCCGGGCGGCGGGCGCCGGACGAATGGAGCGTCGCTCATGGCCGGTTCTCCACATAGGCCGCCGCGTCGCGCAGCAGGCTTTGCAGCGGCGGCGGCAGGTACACCCCCAGCAGCAGCACCAGCAGCAGCAGCAGCGCGATGGGCAGGACGGTCTGCGCCGTGTCGCGGAACGCGGAGCGGCGCGCCGGGGGCCGGCCCAGCACCACCGCCAGCACGGTGCCCCCCATGCCGATGAACGCGGCCAGCAGCAGCGCCAGGTACGCGCTGCCGACCGCGTAGCGCCCGGCGGAAAAGGCCGCCTTCAGGATCATGAACATGCCGACGAAGGGGCCGAAAGGCGGCGAGCCGGTGATGGCGATGAAGCCCACCAGGAACAGCGAGCCCGACGCGGGCAGCCGCGCCAGCGCGCCGCTCACCTCGTCGGTGGACTTGCTGCCATAGGCGCGGTGCAGATTGCCCGAGGACAGGAACAGTACGCCCTTGGTCAGCGCGTTGTTGACCAGGTGCAGCAGGGCGCCGAAGCTGCCCGCCCCGCCCAGCCCCACGCCCAGGGCGAGGATGCCCATGTGTTCCACGCTCGAGTAGGCGAGCATGCGCTTGGTGTCCTTCTGCCGCACGAGGAAGACGGCCGCCACCGCCATCGAGAACAGGCCCATCCCCACCAGCAGGCGCGCGGCGAATTCGCCCCGCCCCGCGGCGATCATCACCTTGACGATGCGCAGGATCGCCAGGAAGGCGCAGCTCGTCAGCCCGCCGGCCAGCAGGGCGCCGACGATGCCCGGCGCCTCGCCGTAGGCGTCCGGCTTCCAGCTGTGCATCGGCGCGAGGCCCATCTTGGTGCCGTAGCCGACCAGCAGCAGCACGTAGGCGGCGTTGAGCCAGGGCTTGGAATGCAGGCCCGCGGTGCGCACCAGGTCCGCCACCAGCAGCGAGTCGCCGGTGCCCCCCAGCAGCGCGGCAAAGCCCAAGAAGAACGTGCCCAGCAGCGCCAACGCGATGCCCACCGAGCAGATCAACAGGTACTTCCAGGTCGCCTCGAGCGCCTGCGTCGTGCGGTTGAAGTAGATGAGCGTCCCGCTGCCGAGCGTGGAGGCCTCGATCGCCACCCAGGTGAGCCCCACGTGCTGGGAGACGCAGATCAAGGACATGGTCGCCAGCAGCACGAGCAGGCCCGCGACGAACATCCGGTTGGGGCGGTCCTGCCGCAGGTGCAGGTAGCCCGGCGCGTACAGGGCCGTGCCCAGGAACAGCACGCTCACGGTGAGCAGCACTACTTTTCCCGGCGGGTCCAGGCCCAGCCAGGCCAGCTCGGAGTCCTCCGCAAAGGCGAGCCAGACGGGCGCCGGCCCCGCCGCCTGCACGCCCCCGGGGCCCCAGATCGGCAGCGCGAGCAGCGTCAGCACCGCCGCCAGGTGCAGCGCGCCCGCGGCGGGGAGCACCCAGGGCCGCCAGCGCCGCGAGGGGATGGCCCAGGCCAGCAGCGCCGCAAGCGCCGGGATCGCAAAAGGGAGCGTCATCACGTTGGGGTCAATCCTTCAGCGTGGACAGGCGCGTGGTGTCATGGGACGAGAACGCGGCCTGGATGTGGTTCAGGATGATGCCCATCACGAAAACCCCGACGAGCAGGTCCAGCAGCACGCCGATCTCGACCAGGAACGGCATGGCGTCCAGCAGCAGCAGGCCGAACACGAATACCCCGTTCTCCAGGATCAGGTAGCCCACCACCTGCGTGATGGCGGCGCGGCGCGCGGTCAGGATGATGAACCCGGCCAGCGTCGTGGAGAACGAGGTGGACAAAAGGAGCGTCTTGTCCGGGAAGGGGCCGAGCGGCAGCGTGCCGGCATAGAGCACCGCCAGTCCCGTGCCCGCCGCGCCCAGCAGCAGGGAGGGGACGAAGCCGAGCAGGGGCTCGACCTCACGCCGGATGCGCACCTCCCGCATGGCGCGGTGCATCAGCCCGGGAATCAGCAGCGCCTTGGTCGCCACCGTGACCGCGCACACCGCCGCGAGCGCCCAGTCGAACGGGGAGCCGCCCTGCAGCAGCGGCAGCAGGCCGAGCACGAGCCCCTGCAGCGCCACCGTGCGGATCAGCGCCGTCATGCGGCTCGAGGCGAGCGCCGCGAAATTCATCAGCACGAGGGTCACCAGCAGCGCATTGAACGCAAGGGCCATCGCTCGCTCTCTCTCCGCTCCGGGCTCAGGCCAGCAGCAGGATCACGCCGAACGCCGCCAGCATGCACGCCGACACCAGCAGCTTCGGGATGTTGTTCAGGCGCAGGCGCGCCATGCTCGACTCCACCAGCCCGATCACCATGGCCAGGCCCAGCATGCCGCCGAGGAACAGGGCCCAGTCCGCGCCCCCGCTCCCCGTCGCCACCGGAAACGCCACGTCGAGCACCAGGGCGCCGAGCAGGAACAGCTTCATCGCCGCCGCATGCTCGATCAGGCCCAGCGCCGGCCCGCTGTGGTCCAGCACCATCACCTCGTGGATCATGGTCAGCTCGAGGTGCGTGTTCGGATCGTCGAAGGGGATGCGGCAGTTCTCCGCCAGCAGCACGACGAACCAGCTTGCGGTCACCAGGGTCAGCGCCGCGGCGGCCGCACGCCAGGCGCCCGGCAGGCTGCCGGACAGCATGCCCGCCAGGCTCAGCGAGCCGGTCAGCCGCGCCAGGGCCACCAGCCCGAGGAACAGGGTCGGCTCGGCCAGGCTCGCATAGCTGACTTCGCGCGCCGCGCCCATGCCCTCGAACGGCGAGCCGGTATCCATGGCCGCCGCCGCCATGGCGAAGCGGCCCAGGCCCAGCAGCGCGGCCAGCAGCACCATGTCGCCCGCGAATTCCACGGGCGGGCGGTGGTGCCAGAGCGGCACGAGCAGCCCCGCCAGCAGCGCGGTCACCCAGGCCAGCGCCGGCCCGCCCTTGAAGATCCACGTGGTCGTGCGGCTGACGACCATCTCCTTGCGGAACAGCCGCGCCAGGTCGTAGTAGCCCTGCAGCAGCGGCGGGCCGACGCGCCCGGCCATGCGGGCCTTGGTGCGGTTGATGACGCCCGGCAGCAGCGGCGAGAACGCCAGCAGCAGCAGCACGTGAATCAGACCGTCCAGCGCGCGCGCAGGGATCATGGATAGTGCGGTCATGGATTGCGCGATCATGGGATCAGCAGCAGCACGAGCAGCGTGAGCAGCAGGTAGAGCAGGTAGTCCTGTACGCGGCCGCGCTGCAGCGGGCGCAGCCAGCCCGCGAGCCTGGCCAGGCCGCGCAGGGCGGGCAGCACGATCCGGTCCAGCACGGTATCGGGAACGTGGCTCTCGAACCCGGCCCGGGCCGGGAACAGGCCGGCGTCCCGCGGGCCATGGCTGGTGGGCAAGAGCGCCCAGCGCCACAGATGCACGAGCAACTGCGCGAACGACGAGCTCGTGTACTGCATGCGCGCGGTGGGCTCGATATAGCCGCAGTCCCAAGTGCCGATAGCACTCGCGCCGATAGCACCCGCGCCGACGGGTACCGCGCCGCTAGGGGCCGTGCCGGTCGCAGCCGTGCCGATGGATACCGTGCCGGTGGCAGCCGTACCGGCGGCAATCCCTCCCGCCGTGCTGCGCCGCCCACGCAGCAGCCAGCCGCCCAGCGCCAGCCCGCCCAGGATCGCCGCGCCCACCCAAGTCAGGCTCGTCAGGGGCGCGAGCGATGCCAGACCCGGAGCGGACAGGCCGGGCTGCCAGCCCGCGCTGGCCCGCTCCAGCCAGGGGACGATGAGCGCCGGGGCGAGGCCGATCGCCGCGCAGCACGCGGCCAGGATCGCCATGGGCGCGAGCATGGCCGGCCCGCATTCCTTTGCCCCCTGCGCGCTGGCCGTGCGCGGCTCGCCGAGGAACACCACCGCGTACACCTTCACGAAGCACGCGAGGGCCAGCCCGCCGATGAGCGCCAGGGCCGGTATTCCGATCGCCGCCTGGAGCCACAGCCGGGACTCCGGCGCGGCGAGGCTACCGGCCAGGGAGCCGGCCACGGTGCCGGCGAGGCCAGCGGCGGTGCCCCCGGCGAGGCCTCCCGCGGGGCCCGGCACCAGCCCGCCGAACAGGCCCAGGTAGAGGAACAGCTCGCTGACGAATCCGTTCAGGGGCGGCAGGCCGCAGATGGCGGCGGCGGCAATCAGGAACAGCAGCGCCGTGCGCGGCATCGCCTTGGCGAGTCCGCCCAGCCGGTCCATCTCCCGCGTCCCCGTGCGGTGCAACACCGCACCCGCCCCGAGGAAGAGCAGGGTCTTGAACAGGCCGTGGTTCCACGTGTGCAACAGCGCCGCGGCCAGCCCGAGCGCGACCCAGCGCCCGTCCCCGACCGCCCTCCCGCTCACGGCCAAGCCTAGCCCCATGAAGATGATGCCGATGTTCTCGATGCTGTGGTACGCGAGCAGCCGCTTCAGGTCGTGCTGTCCCACGGCGAAGGCCACGCCCAGGACGCCCGAGACGACGCCCAGGCCCAGCAGCAG
>JBGOTW010000046.1:0-20831 GCA_041476685.1 bacterium
CTCGCGCGGACGTCGCTCCTACGCGGGCCGGGCGTCGAAGCCGAGGCGGGACTCGGCCCAGGCGCTGACGGCGAACAGGTTGTCCTCCGCGTGGGCGGCCCCGACGAGCTGCAGGCCCAGGGGCAAGCCGTCAGACGCCAGGCTGCAAGGCACGGTGATCGTCGGCAGGCCGGTGAAGCTCCACGGGGCCTGGAAGGTGCGCGGGCCGGTCGTCTCGGGCGTGGGCGCCGGGCCGACCGTGCTGGGCGTGAGCGCCGCGTCCACGTCGGCCAGCAGGGGCGCCAGCTCGGCCAGCAGGCGGCGGCGCTGCTCGTAGGCGAGCGCAAGCTCCACCGCGCCGGTCGCCATGCCGCGCTGGATGCCTTCGGCGATGCGGGGCGGGTACAGGTGGGCGCGCAGGGCATAGTTCCCGCGGTGATAGGCCGCCGCCTCGCTCAACATGATCCGCTCCTGGGCCGGCAACACCTGGTCGAACGCCGGCGGCAGGGGCCGCTCCACGATCTTCGCCCCTCCCTTCGCCAGGGTGCGGCAGGCCTGCTCGAAGGCCGCCAGCGAGGCCGCGCTCGCCTCCTGCTCGAACAGCCCGCGCAGCCGCCACAGGCGCCTGGGCTTGCGGCGCAATAGCGGCTTGGGCAATCGGGACTTGGCTAACGGGGTTCCGGGCGGCGCGCCCGTCACGCGCAGCAGGTTCCACAGCAGCCACGCGTCGGCCACCGAGCGCGTGAGCGTGCCCACGTGGTCCAGGCTCCAGGCGAGCGGGATCACCCCGGCCAGGGAGATCGCGCCGTAGCTGGGCTTGAAGCCGACCAGTCCGTTGTAGCTGGCGGGGCGCAGCACGGAGCCGGCCGTCTGGCTGCCCAGGGCGGCCAGGCACATGCGGTCCGCCACCGCCGCCGCCGAACCGCTCGAGGAGCCGCCGGGCGTGCGGCCCAGGTGCCACGGATTGCGCGTCGCGGCCGGATCCCCGTAGGCGAAGGCCGTCGTCTCGGTCTTGCCCAGCACGATCGCTCCGGCGGAGCGCAGGCACGCCACGCTTGCCGCATCGGCCTTGGCCAGGCGGGGCGTGTAGGCCTGGGACCCGGCGCGCGTCTCCATCCCCGCCACGTCGTAGATGTCCTTCACGCCGATCGGGATGCCGTGCAGCGGGCCGGCCCAGTCGCGGCGCTTGGCCCGGCGGTCCAGCCGCTTCGCTTCCGCCAGCGCGGAGTCGGCGTACACGCGCACCCACGCCCTTACCTGGGGCTCGCGCACTTCGATCCGCTCCAGGCAGGACTGCACCAGCTCCAGCGCGCCCAGCGTGCGCTTGCGCAGCAGCCGCGCGGCTTCGGACACGGAGAGATCGCGGGGTTCGGGCATGGCGGATCCTACGAAATGAGGTCCATTCGGCACGCGCGCTCTGCCACCAACGGCGCGAGGGACACGCCCGGCCGTGGCGGGCAGAGCGGAGACTTGCGCCTACTTGTCCAGCCAGACCTCCTGGAAGCGCCAATAGTTATACACGCTCTGGTGCGCGATCAGGTTGTGCACATGGGGCCAGGTCGAGAAGAACTCGATCTTTTGGGCCAGGATCGGCCGCGCCGACTCCGTCTGGAGCCGGACGTCGATCTCGTGCACGAGGGCGAGGCGCTTGGCGGGGTTGGTCTCCGCCGACTGGGCGAGAAAGAGCTTCTGCGTCTGCTCGCTGCAGTAGTCCGAGAAATTGCGCTCCGAGCCGCAGGCGAAGTTCTCGAACAGCACGGCGTCCGGATCGTCCACCACTCCTGCGGTGAAGTTCACGCCGAGCTGGAAGTCCCGCCGCGAGACTTTGGGAAACCACACCGCCGTCTCGATCTGCTCCAGGGCCGGATCCATGTACGCGTTCTTGAGCTGGCTGACGACCCACACGGCCGAATCCATGTAGACGTCGAGGGCGCGCGTGGACACCGTCACCTTGAGCGGCTTGTCCGGGCCGTAGCCCAGGCCCTGCATGATGCTGCGCGCCTCCGCCAGGTTCCTGGCGGCGTCCCCGTAGCCCGGCACTTTCGCGAGCTGCGCGGGGGACAGGCCCCACACCCCGTAGGGCGGCGGGATCATCGCGCCGCCTTCCAGCGCCGTTCCCCCGTAGATGCTGGCGATGAAGGCCGAGCGGTCCAGGGCGAGGTTGAGCGCCTGGCGCACCTTGGGGTTGTCGAACGGCGGGCGCTTGGTGTTGACGATCAGGTTGTCCCAGCCGTTGACGGCCGTCTCCTGCACGTGAATCGAGGGCACCGCCTTCTTGAGCTGGTCGCGGGTGTTCGCCGTCATGTCGTTGGCGAAGGAGAAGTCCACCTGCCCGACCGTGAGCGCGGCCATCCGGGCGGGCCGGGAGCGGATCACCGTGAAGCGGATGCCGTCGAGGTACGGCCGCCCCTTCATCCAGTAGTCCGGATTGCGCTCCAGCAGGACGCCCTGCTCGGGCACGATCTCCTTCACCCGGAACGGTCCGGTGCCCATCGGCTTCAGGCGCAGCTCGCTCAGCTCCACGTGCGCGGGCACGATCGGCAGCAGGTGCGTGGCCAGCAGCGCCAGCAGGGACGGCTCGGGTGCGCCCAGCACGAAGATCACCTCGTAGTCCCCGCGCGTCTCGACGTCCTTCACGTTCCAGAACCACGCCTTGCGGGGATTGAGCCGCAGCTTGGCGGTGGTGGACACTCCGCGCACCAGGTCGAAGGTGTACTTCACGTCCGCGCTGGTGAAGGGCTTGCCGTCCTGCCACTTCACGCCGCGGCGCAGGGTGAAGGTCAGGCGCTTGCCGCCGTCGCTCAAGGCCCACTTCTCCGCCAGGTCGGGAACGACATTGGCCAGGGACTCCTGCGCCTTGAGCGGATCGAACACCACCAGGTTGTTGTACGTCGGCGCCGCGGTGATGACGGGCTCGACGGTGGAAGCCTCCAAGGGCGAGAAATGGGCGGGCGTCTCGCGCAACATGCTGTTGAGCACGCCGCCGACCTTCTGGGCGCGGGCCGCGGGGGGCGCGAGGGCGGCACCGGCGACGAGCAGCGCCGCCAGCGGCAGTGCGGCCAGCAGCGCGGGTCCCACGAGGGCGGCCTGCCGCCGCGCGGCGCGCGGGACGGCGCGGGGCGGGAGAGGAATGGGAAGCATGGGCACCTCAGTGGGGTAAGACGTCCAGCGCCGGAGCCGGCGGCGACGCGCAAAGCCTGTGCGCGCATCCAACAATCCCGCCGTCGCCTTGTCAAGCACGGCCCCTTGTCGCCCGTGGGCCGGTTTGGCTGCACAGGCAGATTTCCCGCTGCGCTCAAGATGACAGCCCGTTGTCACTCCGAGCGAATGCGAGGAGTCCGTTGTTGCGGTACGGGGCTGCTCCATCAAGTGGGCCCACTACTCCCTTATCAAACGCAGTGCGCCACGCCGCGGCCTGGCGGGCATTCGCCGCGCGGGGTCGTTGGGGTGCTGGACGCAGTGCCGTAGGCGGTGCGGCGCACTTTGCGCTGCGGTGCTTCTCACGCTGCGTGGTGATTCGTGGTGCGAAGCTATTCGTGGTGCAGCGCCTCGATGGGGTCGAGGCGGGAGGCCTTCTGGGCTGGGTACATCCCGAAGAAGATCCCCACCAGCGCGCTGAAGAAGAGGGAGATCAGCACGATATCCACGCGGATGAGCAGGGACCAGCCGAAGCGCTTGGACAGCAGCATCGCCGCACCCACGCCCACGCCCACGCCGATCAGGCCGCCGGTGAGCGAGAGCGTGAACGCCTCCACGAGGAACTGGGCCAGCACCGCGCGCGGCTTGGCGCCGACCGCCATGCGCAGCCCGATCTCCCGCGTCCGCTCCGTCACGCTCACCAGCATGATGTTCATGATCCCGATGCCCCCGACCAGCAGGGACACCGCGGCGATGGCCGCGAGCAGGGTCGTGATGGTATTCGTGCTCGCCTGCTGCGCGTCGAAGAATTCCTGCAGGTTGCGGATGTTGAAATCGTCGTCGTCGCCGATCTGGATGCGGTGCCGGTCCCGCAGCAGGTTGGCGATCTGGCGCTGGGCGATCTGCGTGGTCTGGTTCGAGGTGGCCTGGACGAAGATCGCGCCGGCAATGTAGTTCGGCAGGCTGCCCTGCAGCTTGGTGCGGAACGTCGTGATGGGGACGAACGCCACGTCGTCGTAGTCCTGGCCCATCGGCGACTGGCCCTTGGCCGCGGTCACGCCGATGACGCGGAAGGGCGCGTTCTTGATGCGGATCGTCTGGCCGACCGGGTCGGCGTTCTTCCCGAACAGCTTCTCCACCACCGTGGCGCCGAGGAGCACCACCTTGTTCGCGGTATCCAGGTCCGAGTCGCCGAAGAAGGCGCCGCGGGCGATCTGCCAGTTGCGGATCTCGAAGTAGTCCGGCTGGACGCCGTAGATCGAGCTGTTCCAGTTCTGGTCTTCGCTGGACAGCTGCATCCGGCCCTGGCTCTGCGGCGAGGCGCGCCGCACCGTGGGCACCTCCTCCCGGATCGCGCGCAGGTCGTCCCAGGTCAACGTGGGCTGCGAGCCGAAGCCGCCGAACACGCCGCCGCCGCGGGTCGAGCCCGACAGGACGATCAGCAGGTTCGTGCCCATCGCAGAGAAGGTTTCCTCCACGCGCCGCTTGGCCCCCTCGCCGATGGAGACCATGGCGATGACCGAGGCGACGCCGATGATGATGCCGAGCACGGTCAGCAGCGAGCGCGTCTTGTTCAACAGCAGCGCCTTGATGGCGAGGAGGAACACCTGGGTCAGGATCACGGGTGGGCCTCCGCGGCGGGTGTGGGCGCCGCCGCGGTCGGACCGGCGGTGGGCGGCACGGTGGCAGGCGGCACGACGGCCACGGTGGGCCGCTGCGGACGGTCGGAGAGGATCTTGCCGTCGCGCACGACGATCACCCGGCTCGCGTAGGCCGCGATGTCCGCCTCGTGGGTCACCATGGCGATGGTCATGCCGCCGCGGTTCAGCTCCTGCAGGATGGCCATCACCTCGACGCTCGTGCGCGAGTCCAGGTTGCCGGTGGGCTCGTCGGCCAGGATGATGCGCGGCTGCGTCACCAGCGCGCGGGCGATGGCGACCCGCTGCTGCTGGCCCCCGGAGAGCTGGTTGGGCAGGTGGTCCCGCCGCGTGCCCAGGCCGACCCGCTCCAGCGATTCCTGCGCGCGTTGGCGCCGCTCGCGCGAGGGCACGCCCGCGTAGATGAGCGGCAGCTCCACGTTGTCCTGGGCCGAGGTGCGCGCGAGCAGGTGGAAGCCCTGGAACACGAAGCCGATCATCCGGTTGCGGATCTCGGCCAGGGCATTCGGGCCGAGATGGGCGACCTCCACGCCCGCGAGGCGGTAGCTGCCCGCGGTGGGCCGGTCCAGGCAGCCCAGCAGGTTCATCAGCGTGGATTTCCCGGACCCGGACGCCCCCATGATGGCGACGAATTGCCGGTCGCTGATGTCCAGGTCGATCCCCGCCAAGGCGTTCACGACGGTGTCGCCCATGCGATACACCTTGGTGACGCCGCGCAGCTCGATCAGCTTGTGTTCCGCTTCGCTCACGGGCCCTCGCTTTCCGTCCTGGTCAGAACGCGCGGAAGCCTCCCACGGCCGGTCCGCCGCCGATGGCGTCCGTGACGATCTTGTCGCCTGGCTTGAGGTCGCCCGAGACGACTTCGGTGAGCGTCCCGTCGGTGATGCCGACGCGGATGCGCACCTGCTCGATCGTCGTGCCGTTCAGGCGCCAGACGACCCGCTGATCGGTCGCCAGTGGCCGCGTTCCGTTGGGCCGGCCCACAGCCCCGCCGCCGGCCATTCCGCCGCCTGCCGTGCCGCCGCCTGCCGTGCCACCGCCTGCCGTGCCACCGCCTGCCGGCCTGCCCGCGGGCGCACCCCCTGCCGATGCGCCGCCCGCTCCGCCGCCCGCTCCACCGCCCGGCGCACCGCCGCCTGCCGCACCGCCCCCCGCTGCACCGCCACCTGCCGGGCCGGCCTGCCCAGGGGTTGGCCGGAAACGCAGCGCCGCGTTGGAGATGCGCAGCGCGTCCGTCCGCTCCGCGATCACGACCGTCACGTTCGCCGTCATCCCGGGCCGCAGCCGGAGGTCGGGATTCTCCACGTCAATCACCGCGTCGTAGGTCACGACGTTCTGCACCGTCGTCGAGTTGTTGCGGATCTGCCGGATCCGGCCGGTGAAGC
Source organism: bacterium (assembly GCA_041476685.1). Classification (GTDB taxonomy): domain Bacteria; phylum SAR324; class SAR324; order SAR324; family JACQKK01; genus JBGPEV01. Next base: position 6,161 of record JBGOTW010000046.1, read on the forward strand.
GGTCGTAGGGAAAGGCGTCCACGGTGAACGTCGCGGTCATCCCATCCTTGAGCTTGCCCACGTCCGCCTCCGCCACGCTGGTGTCCACCTGCATCTTCTTCAGGTCCTCCGCGATCAGGAACAGCACGGGCGCCTGGAGCGAGGCGGCCACCGTCTGCCCCATGTCCACGTTGCGGGAAATGACGGTGCCGTTGATGGGCGAGATGATCTCCGTATAGCCGAGATTGAGCTGGGCCTGCGACTGCTGGGCGGTCGCCTGGGCCAGCGCGCCCTCGGCCGCGGCCACGCCGGCCGAGGCGGCGTCGTAGGTGGCCTTGGCGGTGTCGAAGTCCGCCTGGGCCACGATGCCCCGGGTGAGCAATTGCTGGGCCCGGTCGAACTGGAGCTTGGCGTTGGTCGCCTGCACGCGCGCCCCGGCCAGGTTCGCCGCGGCCGCCTGGCGATTGGCCTTCGTGTTCTCGTAAGCCGCCTTGTACAGGTCCGGGTCGATCTGCGCGAGCAGCTGGCCCTTCTTCACCGTGCTGTTGTAGTCCACCTCGAGCAGCTTGATGCGGCCGGAAACCTGGGTCCCGACCTGCACGGTGACCAGGGCGGACAGGGTTCCGGTGGCATTGACGCGCGCGACGATCGTGCCCTGGTCCACCGTGGCGGACTGGTACTGCACGGCCCCCTTCTGCCCGGAGCCGCAGCCGGCAAGCGCCAGCAGCGCGCCCGTCAGCAGCAACGCGGAGGTGGACAAGGGAAAGCGCGGCATTTGCGGCACGGAGGTGGGTGCGGGAATGGAAGCTCGGTGCGGTGGGCGGCTCCTTCAGGTTTTCACAGTCATCGGGTGAGGGCAATCCGCGCTGCGGCGGACGCTCCTGCCGGTGCATCGTCCTCCCGGTACATCGCCCTCGCGCCCCAAGGGGTTACACGCGAAGCTTAGCCGCCGCGGCGAGTCGGGTGGAGCGCGCGGACGCGCGGGCCGGCGCTGCCCGGCGCGCGGCAGTCGGCGGGGATCGGCCACGCGTGAGGCTGAGCGTGGGGCTGAGCGTGGGGCTGAGCGTGCGGCCGGTCCAAGGGGCGGCGGAAGGCTGCGGCGCATCCGCCCCTACCCGTCAATCACCCTGCGCACGACGGGGAAATACAGGTCCCCATGGCCCGCCTCGACGGCGCGCCCATAGACCTCCCGGGCCAGTTCGGCGCTGTCCAGGTGCAGGCCCGCGCCCTCCGCCAGCTCCAGGGCGTAGCCCAGGTCCTTGAGCATGTAGCGCACGGAGAACGCGCGCTCCGGGAACACCTTCGGCAGCAGCGCCTTCATGCCGTGGTTGCGCAACGCGAAGCTGTCGGCCGATCCCTTCGACAGGGTGTCGAGCAGCAGCCGCTCCTCCACGCCGGAGCGCGCGGCGACCGCCAGCGCTCCCGCGAGCGCGAGCACGTTCTGGCACAAGACCATGTTGTTGAGCAGCTTGACCACCTGTCCGGTGCCCACTTCTCCGCAGTGGGTGATGTCGCTGCCCATGCAGGCCAGCCAGGGCCGGATGCGCTGCACCGTCGCGGCCGGGCCGCCGACCATGATGCTGAGCGTGCCGGTGCGGGCGGCTTCGCGCGTGCGGGCAACGGGGGCGTCGGCGAATTCCACGCCCTGGTTCGCGCAGCGCGCCGCGATCTCCCGCGCCAGGCGGGGCGGGGCGGTGCTCATGTCCACCAGGAACTGCCCGCGGCGCGCATGGGCGAGCAGGCCGGCGGGCGCCAGCACCGCCGCGCGCACCTGCGGCTCGCCCGGCAGGCACATCAGCACGCCCTCCGTCGCGGCCGCCAACTCCGCCAGCGAGCCGACAGCCGTCACCCCCTGCTGCGCCAGACGCGCCAGCGGCTCCGGATTGACGTCGAAGGCAAGCACCCGGCGTCCGGATTTTTCCGCCAGGTTGCGGCACATCGGCTCGCCCATTACGCCCACTCCGACGAAGCCCAGCGCGTCATGCGTGGCCATGGGAACCCCCTCCTCCTAGAAACAATATGGTTGCCATCAATTGCCCGTGCTACAAGCGAAACACCCGGGGGTGCGTCCCGCGGGGGCAGAGGGCCGTTGCACGCGCGCTAGATACCCGCTGCACGGGCGCTTGTCCATCGGACGCAACGCGATCCGTGCTGCCCCGGTCGCCATTGCACCCAGGGGAGGAGCCAACCTCCGATGCTCAATCCCGCCGCCAGGCCGACCGATGGCAAGGGCTACGTCCGCGTGCTGGTGCTCGACCCCAAGGCGCAGAGCCGTTCGGTGCTGAAAGGATCGCTGCGCAGCCTGGATCTCATCCAGTCGGTGCTGGAACGTTCCTCTCCCCAGGACCTGCTGCAAATCCTGTCGGAGAGCCCGGTGCACGTCGTCATGATCGAACACGAGCTGGAGGGCGCGGATCCGCTCCAGGTCGTGCGGGAGGTCAGCCAGCATCCGAATGCAGGTAAGCCCTCCTTCATACTGGTGTCCCAGCAGATCGAAGCGAGCGTGCGCGCCCAAGCGGTCGCGGCGGGAGTGAAGGGGTTCTTGACCAAGCCGTTCGACCTGGTGACTCTGGAACGCACCATCCGGGACTCCTTGAGCCTGAATGCCGCCCCGGAACCCGCGCATGCGGCAGCGCATCCCGCGGCGGCGCACGCTGCGGCAGCGCACCCCGCGGGCACGCACGGGCACGCGCCCGGTGCGCCGGCGCACGCCGCCCACGAGCCGTCGGTCAACCGCGATATCCTCGACCGGCTGCGCAGGATCCACCTGTTCAGCGGTTTCACCGACGCCGAACTCATCCGGCTGCTGCGGATCTGTCAGATGCGCCAGTTCGTCGCCAATCAGTACGTGTTCCGGGAAGGCGAGCCGGGCGGGAAGATGTACGTGCTGGTGTCCGGGCAGGTGGACATGCGCCAGACGCGCGACGGCGCGGAGAAGGTGCTGGTCACCATGAAGCCCGGGGACTGCTTCGGCGAAATGGCCATCCTCGACGCCGGACCCCGCTCCGCCGATGCCTTTTGCCTCACTCCCTGCATGGTGATCGAGGTCAAGGCCGAGACTGTGAACCGCGACGACGACCCCATCGCGCTCAAGCTGGTGCGGCAGATCGCGATCCTGCTCGCCCAGAAGCTCCGCCGCATGAGTCATTGAGCCTCAGCCCGCCCTACAGGTGCAGCCCGATCGGCTCCCGGAAGCTCTCGCGCCCGAGCGCCGCCCACAAGGCGTTGCCGGGCACGGCCGCGCCGGCGACGATGAGCGCGGCCAGCGCCCGCGGCTCGGCACGGCGGCTCGGCACGGCGGCTCGGCACGACGGGTTGGCACAGCAAGTTGACACAGCGGGTCGACACTGCGGTCGGCGCATCACGCCGTCGCGCCGTCCATCTGCTCCGGCGGCTCGGCGTAGCGGGACTCAGCGTAGCGCGGCTCGGCGTAGCGCGGCGCGGCGGAGCCGGGGCGGGGTGGTGGCGGCTGGGGCAGGCGCTCCGCCTCGTAGTCGAAGCGCAGCCGCGCCTGCGGCAGCAGCTCGGTCAGCTCCTCCAGCAGCGCGTCGCTGGGGACGGTGGCGAGCCCGCTGTCCACGAGCACGCGGTGCCCGCGCGCGGTGGGCACGTCGAAGCGCACGGCGCAGGCGCCCTCGCTCTTCGAGAGCACGCCCGCCAGGCGCGGCAGGAGGGCCTCGGGCACCGGCCCGGCCAGGCCCACGGTGAGCCAGCGCGCATGCTCCTCCCGGAAGCGGCTGAGGGACGTGATGCGCTCGGCGCTCACGTTGATCTCCTCGTCGCGCACCTGGATGCGGCCGTGGATCAGCACCGGCTCGTCCAGCCGCAGCTGGTCCTGCACCTGCGCATAGGTGCGGGGATAGACGACCACCTCGATCGAGCCGCGCAAATCCTCCAGCCGCAGCACGGCCATCTTCTCCGCCGACTTGGTGAGGCGCAGCGTGAGCAGGGCGACGATCCCGGCCACCGCCACCGCTGCCCCGTCGCCGTACTCCCCCTCGCGTAGGGCGTGACTGGTCGCCGTGAGGTTTTCCAGCTCGGAGCGGAAGCGGTCCATGGGATGCCCGGAGACGTAGAAGCCCAGCGCCTCCTTCTCGCGCTTGAGCCGCTCGCGCGGGGACCAGTCGGGCACGTCGGGCAGGTCCAGGCTCAGCCCCGCCTGCTGCTCCGCCCCCTCGCCCAGCAGCGCGAAGAGCGTCTCCTGACCCTCGACCCGGGCGCTCTGCTCGCTCAGGCCCAGCGCGACGAGCGTGTCCAGGGCCGCGGCGAGCTGGGCGCGCTGCGGATGCAGCGAGTCGAACCCGCCGCACTGCACCAGGGCTTCCAGCGCGCGCTTGTTGACGTGGCGGAAGTCCACGGCGCGGACGAACGCGGCCAGGTCGCCGAAGCGCCCGCCGGGCTGGCGCCCGCGCGCCTCCAGGATCAGCTCCGCCGCGCCCTGCCCGACGTTGCGCACCGCGTTCAGCCCGAAGCGGATCGCGTTTCCCGCGATGGTGAAGTCCACGCCGCTGTGCTCGATGTCCGGCGGCAGCACCGTCACGCCCATCTCGCGGCAGTCGGCGATGAAGTTGACGACCTTGTCGGTATTGTCCATGTCGCTGCTGAGCAGCGCGGCCATGAACTCCACCGGATAGTGGGCCTTCAGGTAGGCGGTCTGGTAGGCGATCAGGCCGTAGGCGGCGGAGTGGGACTTGTTGAAGCCGTAGCCGGAGAAGTAGTCGATCTTCTCGAAGATGTCCTCGGCCTTCGCGGCCGGGATGCCGCTCGCGGCGCAGCCGTCGATGAAGCGCTGCCGCTGCTGGGCCATCTCCTGGGGGATCTTCTTGCCGATCGCCCGGCGCAGCAGATCCGCCTCGCCGAGCGAGTAGCCCGCCAGGATTTGCGCGGCCTGGATCACCTGCTCCTGGTACACCATCACCCCGTACGTTTCCTTGAGAATGCTCTCCAGCTTCGGGTGCAGGTAGTCCACCGCTTCGCGCCCGTGCTTGCGGCGCACGAACGTATCGATCAGCTGCATCGGTCCGGGACGGAACAGGGCCACGACCGCGACGATGTCCTCGAAACTCGCGGCCTTCAATTCCATGGCCAGACGGCGCATGCCGCCGGATTCGAGCTGGAAGACGCCGGTGGTGTCGCCCCGCGCCAGCAGGTCGAAGGTCCCGGGATCGTCCAGCGGCACCAGATCGATGTCGAAGTTCCGGCTCGCCTCGTCGGCGCGGCGCCGGATCAGGCGCTGGGCGTGGGAGAGGATGTCGAGGTTGAGCAGGCCGAGAAAGTCGAACTTCACCGCGCCCTGGTCCTCCGCCCACTTCATGGAGAATTGGGTCTGCAGGAGCGCTTCGCCCTCGCCCCCGTCGCTCCCGTTGCCCTCCCCGGGACGGACCTCCTTTGCGCCATCCCGGCCCGGCTTGCGGCGCGCGGGGCCGGCGGCCGTGCAGACGGGCATCACCTCCTGGATCGGCTGATCCATGATGATCACGCCGGCGGCGTGGGTGGACAGCGTGCTGCTGAGCAGCTCGAGCGCCCTGGCCGTGCGGATCAGCTTCTGCTCCTGCTCGCTGCCCTCGCGCTCCAGCCGCGCCAGCTCCGGCTCGAGCGCGAGCGCCTCGTTCAGCGTGATGTTGAGCTTGTTGGGGATGAGCTTGGCGATCTTGTCCGCCTGGCCGTAGGGCACGTCGAGGACGCGGGCCACGCCGCGCAGGGCGGCCTTCGCCTTGAGCGCGCCGAAGGTGGAGATCTGGCACACCCGATCCGCGCCGTACTTGGCGCGCACGTACTCGATCACCTCGTCGCGGCCGTCCACGGCGAAGTCCACGTCGAAGTCCGGCAGGCTGACGCGCTCGGGGTTGAGGAAGCGCTCGAACAGCAGGCCGTGGCGGATCGGATCGAGCTCGGTGATGCGCAGGGCGTAGGCCACGAGCGAGCCGGAGCCCGAGCCGCGCCCGGGGCCAACGCGGATGCCGCGGTCCTTGGCGTGGGTGATGAAGTCGGCGACGATGAGGAAATACCCCGCGTACTTCATCTTCAGGATCACGCCCATCTCAAAGTCCAGCCGCTCCTGGTAGGGCTTCCAGAACTCCGCGCGCCGTTCCGGCGCGATGCCGTAGAACGGCTCGAGCTGCTCCTGGCGGCGCCGCATCCCGGCGGCCACCTGCGTGCGGAACCACTCCTCCTCGGAAACCTCGCCCGGCGTGGGGAAGCGCGGCAGGTACGACTTGCCCGCCACCAGGTCCAGCGTGCAGCGCTCGGCGATGGCCGCGGCGTTGTCGTAGGCCTCGGCCGGGTAGTCCGCGAGCGCGGCGGCCATCTCCTCCGGCGACTTCAGGTACAGCTTGCGGTCCACGTAGGCCGGCACGCCGGGGTCGGTGACGCGCCGCTGCTGGCCCATCAGCTCCAGGATGTAGTGGGGATAGGCCTCCGCGGGCTCCAGGTAGTGGCAGTCGTTCGTCCCCACCAGGGGCAGGCCCAGCTCCCGCGCCAGGGCGACGAGCTGCCCGTTGAGGCGGCGCTGGGCGTCCAGCTCGTGGTTCTGCAGCTCCAGGTAGAAGCGGCCGGGAAACATCTCCGCGAGCCGCGCGGCCAGCGCCCGCGCCCGCTCAGGGTCGCCCTGCGCGAGCGCCCGGCCCAGCACGCCCTGCAGGTTGCCCGACAGGCAGACCAGCCCCGCGCTGTGCCGGCCGATCAGGTCCAGGTCCAGGCGCGGCGTGTTGCCCTGCCGCCCGACCGTGTAGCCGAGGCTGGCCAAGCGCACGAGATTGCCGTAGCCCGCCTGGCTCTCGCACAGCAGCACCAGCTCGCTCAGGCCGCTGCCCGGCCGGCCCGGCGCAGGCGCCGCGCCGAGGTCCTCGGCGACGTTGGCCTGCATGCCGATGATCGGCTTGAGGCCGGCCTTCTTCAGCGTCTTGTAGAACTCGATGGCGCCGAACAGGTTGCCCCGGTCGGTGATGGCGCACGCCGTGTAGCCCTGCTCCTTGAGCACCTCGGGCAGCACGCGGAAGCCCACGCCGGCCTTGAGGGCGTCGTCCGGCACGGCGATGCGGATGGCGCCTTCGAGCAGCGAGTACTGGGTGTGCAGGTGCAGATGGGCGAAGGGGCGGGTCATGCGTCCTCCGATGGCGCCATGGGCCGCACGTCCTGCGCGGCTGGCCTGCGACGATATGCCGTCCACGCTAGCAGAAATGGGGGCGGGACGGGGAGGGGGAGGACTGGGCCTGGGCAGCGCTCAGCTGTCGCGGAAGCAGCGGCCCGCTTTTACTGGCGTCAGCCGCAGGGTATAGTTGACGCAGGGGGGCAGGGTTCAGTGTCAGCCCTTACTGTTCGGCAAGGCTCCAGCCGGAACGACGCAATGAAAGGGAACTCCGCGACCCCACTGTGACAGGGCGGGCGCCGGAATTCTATATATAACTCTTAGCGATATCAATAAGTTAACCCCATAGATTAGAAAACGAACCCAACCAGGATACGAGTCGGCTCGATCATTCTCGCCACGGAGTTCCCGCCATGCCGCGACCCTACGATCCAGCCGCATTCTCCCAGTTCGAGCGCACCGGATGGGAGCGCGTCGGCGACAGCTATGACGAGAGCTTTGGCCGGCTCACGCGCCAGAGCACCGAGCCGCTGCTCGACGCAGCCCAGGTGGGCCGGGGCACGGGCGTGCTGGACGTGGCGTGCGGGCCGGGCTACGTGACCGCGGCGGCCGCGGCGCGGGGGGCGCAGGCGGTGGGGGTGGACTTCGCCGCCTCCGTCGTCGCCGCGGCCCAGCGGCGCTTCCCGCAGGTGCAATTTCCCCAGGCCCAGTTCCGCCAGGGCGACGCGGAGACCCTGGACTTCGCGGACGGCAGCTTCGACGCGGTGGTGTGCAGCTTCGGCATGCCGCATTTCCCCCATGCCGAGCGGGCGGTGGCGGAGGCCTTCCGGGTGCTCAAGCCCGGCGGGCGCTACGCCTTCACCGACTGGCTGCCTCCGGCGCCAGGAACGTTCATGGGCCTGTTCGGCGAGGTGCTGAAGCGCCACGGCAACACGCGCGTGCCGGTGCCCGTCGGCCCGCCGGTGGGGCAATTCGCGGACCGGGAGTACTGCACCCGCGTGCTAACGGCCGCCGGCTTCACGCCGCCCCGGTTCACCGTGATTACCCCGCTCCTCAGCGGGGTGCCCGCCGCGCAGGTCGTGGACGTGCTCCTCAGCGGCAGCGTGCGCACGCGCGGCCTGTTCGACCTGCAGACGCCGGAGGCACAGGCCGCCATCCGCGCCGGGATCGCCGCCGCGGCGCAGCGCTTCGAGCAGGACGGCGAGGCGCGCATCCCCAGCCCGGCGAGCTTGGCCTGGGCCGTCAAGCCGGGACGGGCCTAGCGCGCCCGAGTGAGCGCCGGGCGCATTGTCGAACGGGCGCAGGGCGCCTTGCCCGGCGGGCGTAGGGGCGCCTTGCTCGGCGGGCGCAAAACGGCCTAGAGTCGGCTTGAATCTTTCGGCAGGCCGCCCCACCGGGCTGCTACCCCGGCGTGAAGCGGGATTCGCGACCTCCCCAGGAGGACTGGCCATGATCGGCGATCGGATCGAGACGAATATTGCGGGCGGCCTGGACGTTCCCATGCCGCGCATGGTGAACGTGCGGCAGAAGTTCCAGACCGTGCGCCTGGACGACGTGAAACGGGCCGTGGCGGAGCAGTTCAAGCGGCCGGAGGTCCGCGCCAAGGTCAAGGCGGGCCAGAGCATCGCGGTCGGTTGCGGCAGCCGCGGCGTCGCCAACATCGCCGACACGGCGCAGGCTGTCGTGGCGGAGCTCAAGGCGCTGGGGGCGAAGCCCTTCATCTTCCCGGCGATGGGCAGCCACGGCGGGGCGACGGCCGAAGGCCAGCGCGCCCTCCTCGCGGGCTACGGCATCACCGAGGCCCACGTGGGCTGCCCGATCCGCGCCTCGATGGACACCGTCGAGCTGGGAGCGCTCCCCGACGGCACGCCGGTGTACATGGACAAGCTCGCCTCGGAGGCGGACGGCGTGGTGCTCATTAACCGCGTCAAGCCCCACACGAACTTCCGCGCGCCGATGGAGAGCGGCATCGTCAAGATGATGACGATCGGCATGGGCAAGATCCGCGGCGCCACGACCCTGCACTTCCACGGCATGGACCACTTCGGCGAGATCCTGCCGCAAGTGGCGCGCGTCATCATGGCGAAGCGGCGCTTCCTCTTCGGCGTGGGCCTGGTGGAAAACGCCCACGACGAGACCGCCCTGCTGGAAGTGATCCTGGCCGAACAGCTCTTCGAGCGCGAAATGTTCCTGCAGGCGCAGGCGAAGGAGATGATGGCGCGCATCTACGTGGACGACATCGACGTGCTGATCATCGACGAGATGGGCAAGAACATCACCGGCGCGGGCTTCGACCCGAACATCACGGGCCGCAACAACCGCTTCGTCGGCAAGTGGCAGGACCGGCCGCGCGTGCAGAAGATCGTCGCGCTGGCCCTGACCGAGGAGACGCACGGCAACGCCACCGGCATGGGCCTGGCGGACGTGATCACGATGCGCCTGTTCAAGCAGGTGGACCTGGGCCCGACCTACGCGAACGTCATCGCCTCGGCGTACCTGGACGGCGCGGCCATCCCCATCATCATGAACACCGAGCACGACGCCATTGCCCTGGCGGTGAAGACGCTGGTGCGCGTCAAGCCCACCGAGGCGCGCATCGTCCGCATCCGCAATACGCTCGAGCTGACCCACATCCAGATTTCGGAGCCGCTGCTGGACCTGGCGCGCCAGAACCCGCACCAGTTCGACATCCTCGGCGCGCCCGCTCCGTTCAAGTTCGACGGGGAGGGCAACCTGGCGCAGGCCTACGCGGCGTAGGAGCGGCCGCCCCCCGCGGCTGGACCAGCCGTCCCGCCCGGCACGCGCGCCCAAGCGGCGCCAGCAGGCGTGGGGCGGGGATGGCGCCGGCAGCGAGACCGGGAGCGAGGTGCGCGGCTAGCCCTGTGCGGGCTTGCCGAGCCGCAGGTTCTGCCCGGGCAAGGCTTCCTCGAACGTCTCCACCTTCACGACCTGGCCGTCGCCCAGCAGGGGGGCCGCCTCCTTGTGGGTGGCGATGAAGTCGCGGGCCTCGGCCTCGCTGGAGAAGAAGCCGATGCGGGTGCGGTAGATGTAGCGGGGCGGCGTCGCGGAGCCGTCGCGCTTCTGGGCGATGTAGACGAACTCGCTCGCGGCGGAGACCTTGCGCAAGTCCGCCAGCGACTCGCGGTGCGTGCCGCGCTGGGGCAGCTCGACCACCCAGGGCCGCGCCTGCTGCACGCCGTAGTCGAGGTGACCGCCCTTGAGCTCCAGCTCCGAGGGTCGCATCACCCAGAACTCCTTGAAGACTTTGCGCTCGCCGTAGCGCGTCAGCAGGGCCTCGCCGGCCTGCTTGGCCTCGTCCACCGAGCGGTAGAAGCCGACGCGGATGCGGAACCAGCGCTTGCCGTCGGCTTCCTTGCGGTACAGGTAGGCGAACTGCCCGTCCGTCATCAGCATGCGCACGAGGCCCACGGCCCGCTCCAGGCGCGTGTCCGGCACGGTCAGCACCTGCACGGCATAGAGCGGCTCGGTCGGGCCGCGCCCGTCGGGCAGCTCGGGCGAGGGGTCGCCCTTGATCTTGAGCTCCTTGCCCTCCTCGACCATCACCTTCCAGCCCCCGTCGCTCTCGGAGAGGAAGGTGTACTGGATCTTGTCGCGGTTCTGCACCAGGATCGTCCGCCAATCCCAGGCCGAGTTGACCAGATCGCCCTGCTTGGCGATCTTCCACAGGTTCTCGCCGGCCTTGACCGTGTGGGTGCGCTCCGCGGGCGCTGCGGGCGTGGCCGCGGGCGGCTGGGCCGCGCCGAAGTCCTTGACGACGGAGAGCCGCCCGGTCTCCGCGGGGCGGTTGCCCAACAGGAAGTACCAGGCGGCCGCGGCGACGATCAGCACCAGCAAGCCGACCGCGATCGCCCACTGGGCCGGACGAGGGAGCTTGGCTAAGGGGTTGCCGAACTTGACCGCGGGCTTCGCGGCCCCGCCGGGGGCCTGCTTGCCCGCTGTGGAGGAAGATTGCGCCATAAGCCCATCCCTGCGCATGAATTGGCGATTCTGCCGACTCGCCGCCCTTGCGGCGGCGAGTGACCCCGTTCCTTGGGTGCCTGCCTTGGCTGCATTCCTTCGATGCTAGAGGACGCCCTGGCCGTCACGCTAAGGCGGCTCCGCCAGGGTAGGTCCTCATTGTTTGTATCCCGGGTAGCGGGGAAAAGTCACTCCATCCGCTCCCGGCCCGGCCGTCCCGGCGCTCAGCGCGATGCCGGCACCGCCGCGGGCTGCTCCCGGAACGAGTCCACGGGTCCCCGCAGCCGCCCCGCCAGGAACGCCCGGTTCTCCTCGCTGAGCGTGACTTCGGGGGGAATCGGGCGGAAGCGGCGGTGCATCCAGAAGTAGTGCTCCGGAGCGGCGCGCACGTCCCGCTCCAGCAGTGCGAACATGCGCTGCGCGAACTCGAGCAGGTCCCGCTCCTCCTCCGCCTCCGGCAGAGCACCCGGCCGCGCGCCCGGCAGCGCCTCGAACGTGGCGCGGTAGCGGAAGCGCCCTTCGCGCACGGCGCGCACGTACACCACTGCCGCTCCCGAGCGCCGCGCAAGCTGGTAGGGCCCGGCGGCGACGCTGACGGGCTGGCCGAAGAAGGCGACGTAGTGGCGCTTGGTGCTCTCGTGCTGGTCGGCGGCAAGGGCCACGACGTGACCGGCCCGCAGGGCGCGCAGCAGGCCCCGCACGCCCCCGCTATACCGGCCCACGGGCCTCTGGCCCGTAGCAGCGCGGATCGCGTTGATCTGGCCGTCCACGAGCGCGTTGCGCTGGCCGCCGGTGTAGACGGTGATCGGATAGCCCGCCGCGACCATGCCCGCTCCCACCAGCTCCCAATTGCCGAGATGGCCGCTGAGGAGCACCACGCCCCGGCCGGCCGCGTGGGCGGCGGCGAGCACCTGCAGGTTGTCGAACACGAAGTGGCGCCACAAGCGCTCGCCCTTCAGGCGCGGCAGGGAGAGGAATTCGCACAGCAGCGCGCCGAACAGCCGGTAGCAGCGCCCGGCCACGGCCCAGCGTGCGCGGATCGGGAGCGTGTCGCCGAAGGCGATGTCCAGGTTGCGGAGCGCCTCCCGGCGCGCGAAGCCCACCACGCGGAACAGGAACCAGCCGAGCGCGCTCCCGCAGCCGGACGCCCAGGCCAGGGGCAGCCAGCCCAGCATGCCCATCGCCAGACGCACGCTGCGCGCCTCCAGCCGCTCCCGGGCGGTGTGCGCCTGCGCAGCATCCTGGACTTCTTCCGAGGGGGAGGGGGCGGACATAGGCGGCGTTGGGCGTCGAATCATGCGGGCGAGGGGGGGGGCAGGGCCGTCCGGTGCCGCACAGCGAAGCGGCCCGCGCTCCGCTAGAAGTGCAGGTCCAGCACCAGCGCGCGAAATCCGGTGATCTTGCCCGGCTGGCCCGGCGCCGTCTCCAGCGCGAACGGCGGCAGGCTGCCCGCCCGTGCGAACGATACGGCCGGCCGGGGCGGCTCGCCGGGAGCAGGCGTCAGGTCCTTGGGCTGGAAGACCACGGGATCGGCTGGCGAGGCGGGCTGGGCCGCGCCGGTGATCGTGCTGCCGGCCGGATCGAAGGAGATGCCCGCGTACACCAGCCACACGGCCACTCCGATCCCGACCACTCCTCCCAGGGTCGCTCCCTGGAAGGCGGCGCCCCGGAAATTGTCGGGATTGCTCTTGTCTTGCGAGCCCTCGATCGCCGACGCGGCACCGATCAAGGCGCCCACGGCGGATCCCCAGATGACGTTGTAGAACACGTTCTCCATCACCGGCGTCGTGCCCCGCGGCCTCGCGGCCTGGTCCTGCGGCGCGGCGGCCGGGGCCGGAGCCGGGGCCTGGGCAAACACCGGCGCCGCTTCCGGCAACGCCAGCAGGACGGCGGCCAGGAGGATCGCGATGCGGCGGGCGATGGGGGGCCAGCAATTCATGTCGGGTCCGGGCGCAGGGGCAGCTGGGCCGTCAGAAGCGCAGCCGCAACGCCGTGAAGGTGATCATCGGCCGGGTCGGCGGGGCGCTGGCCATGAGCGCTTCCGCCCGCTCGCGCACGGCGAGGGGATCGGCTGCCGTGCCCCACAGGATGGGAGGAACCTCCTCGGCCACCGGAACGGGAAACTGGGCGTGCCGCTGCATGTTGTACAGGCCGAAGCCCGCGCCCGCGATGGTTCCCAGCGCCGCCCCTTCGATCGCCTGCCGGGCGAGCGAAAGCTTGGGGTTGCCCGGGTCGGTCAGCCACAGGGCCGCCCCGATGAGCGCTCCCACGACCGTCCCGGCAATGGTCCACTCCAGCTCGATCCGCATCGCCAGCGGCTCGCGCTCCTGTGCGAACGCACCCGTCTCCGTCACGAGCACCGCTGCCAGCACCAGCAGCACCAGCCTGTTCAAGCGCGTCATCCTGTAGGCATGCAGGGCACTCGCCGCCGCCCAGGGGCGGCAGCATCGGAATTCCACCCTGCCGTCATGCAAGGACCCTTCCTTTGGCCCGCCCCCGGCCCGCTGAAACCTCCATGGGGGTCAGGTAGGGGCGCAAGTATCTGGCAGTATGGGAGATATCGGCTTGTCGCACCAGCGCTTCGGGAGACCCCGCGGCGACGATCCGGCCGCCCGCCGTACCGCCTTCCGGCCCCAGGTCCAGCACATGGTCCGCGCACTTGATCATCTCCGGGTTGTGCTCGATGACGATCACCGAATGGCCCTGTCCCACGAGCTGCTGCAGGACGGCGAGCAGGCGCTCGATATCCTCGAAGTGCAGGCCGGTGGTGGGCTCGTCCAGCAGGTAGAGCGTGCGCCCGCCCTCCCGCCGGCCAAGCTCGCGGGAGATCTTCAGGCGCTGGGCTTCGCCGCCGCTGAGCGTGTTCGCCGGCTGGCCCAGCCGCAGGTAGCCCAGCCCCACGTCCAGCAGGGGCGCCAGGCGGCCGCGGATCGCCGGAATGCCCCGGAAGAACGCCTCCACCTCGCTGAACGTGAGCTGCAGGATGTCCCCGATGCTCTTGCCGCGATAGCGCACCTCCAGCGTCTCCCGGTTGTAGCGCATGCCGTTGCAGACATCGCAGCGCACGTACACGTCGGGGAGGAAGTGCATCTCGATGCGCTTGTTCCCTTCGCCCTGGCAGGCCTCGCAGCGGCCTCCTTCCACGTTGAAGCTGAAGCGGCGCGGCGCGTAGCCGCGCGCCTTCGCGTCGGGCAGCTCGGCGAACAGGTCGCGGATGGTGCCGAAGACGCCCAGGTAGGTGCCGGGATTGGAGCGGCCGGACTTCCCGATCGGCGCCTGGTCGATGTGGATCACGCGCTCCAGGTACTCGGCGCCCTTCAGCTCGCGCAGGGGCAGCCCGCGATAGGGCCGCCGCTCCAGGCTCGCCTCCAGCGCCGGCAGCAGCGTGTCGAGGATGAGCGTGCTCTTGCCCGATCCGGAAACCCCGGTGACGCAGACGAACAGCCCCAGCGGGATCTCCACCGTCACGTCCTTCAGGTTGTGGCCGCCGGCGCCTTCCAGCGTGAGCTTCTGCCAGCTGGGCTGGCGCCGCTTGGCGGGGAGCGCGATGCCTTTCGCTCCGGTCAGGTATTGGCCGGTGGTCGAGCCGGGATCGGCGCGCAGCTGGTCGGGAGTGCCCGCGGCGAC
>JBGOTW010000047.1:0-20797 GCA_041476685.1 bacterium
ATCGGGCGTGGATCCAGGCGTATTCTACGAAGTCGTGCGCAGCGGCGGGGGCATGGCCTACGGCACGTACTTCGAGCGGCGCGCCAAGCGCATCCTGGACGGGGAATTTGCGCCCACGTTCTTGCTGGAATTGATGCGCAAGGATGCGGGACTTGCTTTGCAAATGGCCGAGCAGGTGCGCGTGCCCACGCCGCTGCTGAAGGAAACGAAAGCCAGCTATGACGAGGCGGTGGACGCAGGCTGGGGGAAGGAGGATTTTTCGGCCGTGACGCATGTCATCGAGAAGCGCATTGGCCGGAAGTTGTCGTCCCGCTAGACGCGGGGCGCGGCAGTCGCGGCCGCCGGCCGGGCTGGCCCGCGGGAGGGTGCTCGCGGTAAGGGGCCTGGCATGAGGATTGGCCCCGCACATACGGCTTGAATTTCGGTCCCGCCGCCATTACCTTAGGCACGGCCTTACGCTACCTTGATCACCGTGCGCTGACCCGCCGCGGGCTTACCCGTCCGCGGGCCATTCGACACGCGCCAGCAGAGGGTGTCTCAGCAAGCCGCATCGGCATGCATGCCCCGTAGGGTGCCTGCGCCGGGCCGGGCTTGCGCGGCGGTGCACCACGATTCGACAATGACCATGTTTCGACAAGGACAGTGTTTCGAGGAGAGCCTGCTAAGTGAATCCGATCGAATTCGACGCACCCACCTCCGTGCAGGAGGCGATCCGGCTTCTCGGCCAGAACCCCGCGCAGGCGGGCCTGCTGAGCGGGGGCACGGATCTCATCATCCAGTTCCGCGCGGGACGGCGCGAGCTGTCGCGCATGGTGGATCTGAAGCGCATTCCCGAGCTGAACGTGCTGGAGTTCGACGCGGCCAAGGGGCTGCGGCTTGGGGCGGCGGTGCCTTGCGCGCGACTCAGCGAGTTCGCGCCGGCGCTGAAGCACTATCCGGGGCTGGTTGACGGCGCGGAGCTGATCGGATCCATGCAGATCCAGAGCCGCGCGTCGGTCGGCGGAAACGTATGCAACGGCTCGCCGGCGGCGGACTCCATCTGCGCGCTAATCGTGCTCGGGGCCGTCTGCCTGGTGCAAGGGTCAAAGGGGACGCGGGAAATCCCTGCCGGGGGGATCATGACCGGACCGGGTCGCACCGCGCTGCAACCCGGAGAGATCCTCGTGGAATTCCGGGTGCCGGCGCCAGCGCCGAAGTCGTCCAGCGCGTATCTACGCTTCATCCCGCGCAACGAGATGGACATCGCGGTGGCCAGCGCCGCGGCCAACCTGACGCTCGGGCCGGACGGGCAGACCGTGGCGAGCGCGGCGATCGCGATCGGGGCGGTCGGGCCGACACCACTCAAGGTGGATGCCGCGGCAAAGGCGCTCGTCGGCAGGAAGCTCGACGAGGCCGCTCTCGCGGCGGCGGCCGCCGCGTCATCCGCGGCCGCACAACCCATCACCGACGTGCGCGGGCCGGCGGATTACCGGCGTCACTTGGCGGGCGTCCTGACCCGCCGCAGCATCGAGATCGCGGCCCGCCGGGCCCGGGGAGAGAAACGCACATGAGCGCCAAGCGCATTGTCACCGCCACCATCAACGGCAGCGAGGTGTCTCTCGCCGTGGACAACCGCATGAGCCTGCTCGAGGCGCTGCGCGAGGTGGCCGGACTCACCGGGGCCAAGGAGGGCTGCCTGACCGGGGACTGCGGCGCGTGCAGCGTCATTGTCAACGGACGGGTCGTGGACTCGTGCCTGGTGATGGCCCCGGAAATCGAGGGCGCCACGGTCACGACAGTGGAAGGCCTGGCCGACGCCAACCATCTCCACCCGCTGCAGAAGCAGTTCCTGGAGCACGCCGCCCTGCAGTGCGGCATCTGCACGCCAGGCTTTCTCGTGGCCGCCAAGGCCCTGCTGGACAAGAATCCCAATCCGACGGAACACGAGATCCGGTACTGGATGGCCGGCAACCTGTGCCGCTGCACCGGATACGAGAAGATCCTGGACGCGGTGCAGGATGCCGCGGCCGAATTGCGGAGCGCCCGGAAATAGGCCCCTCCGCGCGCAAGACTTGCAGGCCACCCAATCAAATTCCCGGGGCCGAGCCGGCCCCGAAGGAGGCGCGATGCGCAAGCAGCAAGTGACCGAACAGTCCAAGCGTTACAAGGTCATCGGCACCCGGCCGATCCGCCATGACGGCGAGGACAAGGTGACCGGCCGCGCCCAGTACGGGGGCGACGTGTTCTTCAAGGACATGCTCTCGTGCAAGGTGCTGCGCAGCCCGCATGCCCACGCCAAGATCCTCTCGCTGGATGTCTCGAAGGCCGCGAAGTTGCCGGGGGTGAAGGCCATCGCCACCAATGCCGACCTGCCGCGGCTCGAGGACCGCATGGTCGAGAGCGGCGAGGGCGTCGAGAACATGAAGTTCATGACCGACCGGATCCTTGCCCGCGACAAGGTGCTCTTCAAGGGCCACGCGATCGCGGCCGTCGCGGCCGTGGACGTGTGGACGGCCGAACAGGCCTGCAACCTGATCGAGGTCAAGTACGAGGTGCTCAAGTCCGTGACCGACCCGATGGAAGCCCTGGCGGAAGGCGCGCCGCTCCTGCACGGTACCTTCACCACCATGACGCTGGGCAAGAAGGTGCAGAAGGCGACCAACGTCTGCACCCACACCCAATTCAAGCGTGGCGACGTCGAAGCCGCTTTCAAGGGCTCGGACCTCGTCCTCGAACGCGAGTTCCGTACCAAGACCACCCACCAGGGCTACATCGAGCTGCACAGTTGCACCGCCCTGGCGCGCACCGACGGTCAGATCACCGTCTGGACCAGCACGCAGGGAGGCTTCCCGGCGCGCGACCAGGTTGCCGCCATCCTCAAGCTGCCCCTGTCGCGCATCAAGGTCGTGCCGATGGAAATCGGCGGCGGCTTCGGGGGGAAGATCGCGGTGTACATGGAGCCGGTGGTGGCGCTGTTGTCCATCAAGAGCGGCAAGCCCGTCAAGAGCACGATGACCCGGGCGGAGGTGTTCCAGGTCACCGGGCCCGCCTCGGCCACCTTCACGCGGATCAAGATCGGCGCGAAGAAGGACGGGACCTTCACGGCGCTGCAGGCCTGGATGGCCTACGAGGGCGGCGCGTTTCCGGGCAACTGGGGCGCGACCGGCGCCATGTGCGTCTTCGCCGCCTACAAGGCCGACCATGTGCTGGTGGACAGCCTGGACGTGATGACGAACACGCCCAAGGTCGCCGCCTACCGCGCGCCTTCCTCGCCCCAGGCGATGTGGGGCGTGGACTCGGTCGTGGACGAGATCGCGCAGCAGCTCAAGCTGGATCCGCTCGCCTTGCGGATGAAGAACGCCGTGGAGGAAGGTTCGCTCAAGGTGGACGGCCTGCCGTATGGCAAGATCGGCTTCAAGGAAGTGCTGAGCGCCGCCATGAACTGCGAGCACTACAAGAGCCCGCTGCCGCAGGGCCCCTACCGCGGGCGCGGCACGGCGGTGGGCTACTGGCACAATGCGGGCCTTCAATCCAGCGCCATCGTCACGATCAACATGGACGGCACGGCCAGCGTGGTCACCGGCTCGGTGGACATCGGCGGCTCGCGCGCGTCCATGGCCATGATGGCCGCGGAGACGCTGGGCCTGAAGGCGGAGGAGGTGCGCCCGATGGTCGCGGACACCGATTCGATCGGCCACACCGACGTCACGGGCGGCAGCCGCACCACCATGGCCACCGGCCAGGCGGTCCACGAAGCCTGCCAGGACGCCATCCGGCAGATGAAGACCCGCGTCGCCAAGGTTTGGGACGCCCAGGAGGACAGCGTCGAGTTCAAGGACGGGGCTTTCCACCACAGCAAGGGCGCGCAGAAGCCCATGACCGTCAAGGAATTGGCGCCCAACCTGCCGCGCACCGGGGGCCCGGTGCAGGGCCGCGCCAGTCTCGTCCTGCGCCAGCCCGGCGCCGGTTTCGGCTGTCATGTCGCGGACGTGGAGGTGGATCCGGATACGGGCAAGGTGACGATCCTGCGCTACACGGCCGTGCAGGACGTGGGCACGGCGATCCATCCGTCGTATGTCGAGGGGCAGATGCAGGGCGGCGCCACGCAGGGCATCGGTTGGGCGCTCAACGAGGAGTACGTCCACAACGAGAAGGGCGAGATGCTGAATCCGGGTTTCCTGGACTATCGGGTGCCCACGTTCCTCGATGTGCCGAACATCGAGACGATCATCGTCGAAGTCCCGAACCCGGCCCATCCTTTTGGCGTGCGCGGCGTGGGCGAAACGCCGATCGTCCCGCCGCTGGCGACCTTGCACAACGCTATCGCCCGTGCCATCGGTGCCCGCATCCGGAGTCTGCCGATGGCGTCCTACAAGGTGCTGGCCGCGTTGCAGGGGACCGGAAAGATGGCTGCTGATTGACGGGAACGGCTTCCCGCCCGCGCTGGACTCCGCTGCACCCAGCGGGCTTGGACCGAGAATGGGTTCAGGCCCGCCATCACCTCCAGCCTCGCGCCACTGCCGTCGCGCGAGGCCACGGGTCCCCATGGTCCGCGTCCACGTTCCCGCGCTCGTTCAGGACCTGACCGGCCACTCCGCCCTGGTCGAGGTGGAGATCCCGGCGGAGCAGGCGATCACCGTGCGCCAGTTGCTCGAGCGCCTGGACGTCCGGTATCCGGGCTTTGCCGGCCGGATGCTCTATCGGGACGAGCTGATCCCCGGGATCGCGGTGTTTGTGGATGGGCAGCAGGGCTTCATGAAGCTGCAGGAGAAGGTGCACGCTGCCAGCGACGTGCACTTCCTGCCCCCGATCGTGGGCGGGTAGGATGCGCCCCGGCGTTGTCCCGAAGTTGCGACAGTTCGCCTTCCGGATTCCCCGCTGAGTGCAGTGTGGGTTGAGTGCAGCGTCGGTTAACTGCAGCGTTGCCCGGAGTCCTGCGTGCCGCGACAGGCCGTGCTGGCGATGACCTTGCTCTGGCTGTCGGGGGCTTGCCTGCGGCTCACCATCCTCGCCGTCCCGCCCGTCATTCCGCTGATCCGGGCCGAACTGCATCTGCTCGGCACGGAGATCGGCATCCTCAACGGCATTCCGCTCGCCCTGTTCGCCTTGGCCGCTGTGCCCGGCTCGCTGTTGATCGGACGGTTCGGGACACGGCGCACGCTCATCGTGGGACTGTGGGCGACTGCGCTGGGCGGCGCCTTGCGGGCGATCAGCCCCAACCTCGCGGCGCTCTATGGCGCGACCGTGGTGATGGGCTTCGGGGTGGCCATCATGCAGCCGCTCCTCGCCGCGCTGGTGCGCGAATGGCTGCCGACGCGGATCGGGTTCGCGACGGCCGTCTACACGAATGGATTGCTCGTCGGCGAGATCTTTCCGGTCTTCCTGACGCTGCCCCTGGTGCTGCCGTGGCTGGGCGGGGACTGGCGGCTGGCCCTGGGGTTCTGGTCGCTGCCGGTGCTGGCGGTGGCCTTCCTGGTGATGGGGACGGCGCGTGCGGCTGTGCCGCGCAACGCGATCCCGCCTCCGGCGCGCCGGCCGTGGTGGCCGCAGTGGAGTGACGGCATGGTCTGGCAGCTGGGCTTGCTGTTGGGCACGATCAACGCCATGTACTTCGGCGCCAACGCTTTCCTGCCGCCGTTCCTGGCCAGTTCGGGGCGCGGCGACCTCGTGGGACCGGCACTCACGGCGCTCAACGTGGGACAGCTTCCGGCCTCGTTCCTGTTGCTGGGCTTGGCCGGTCGGCTGGAACGCAGGATGTGGCCCTATGCGGCCGCTGCGGGGCTCGCCCTGGCCAGTGTGCTCGGCATGGTCTTCGGCGGTGGCCTTTGGATTCTCGTGAGCACAGGGGTGTTGGGCTTCGCGGCAGCGTCCGGTCTGATCTTCGCGCTCACACTGCCCCCGCTGCTGAGCGACCCGGAGCATGTCGCGCGCACATCCGCCGCCATGTTCACCTTGAGCTATGCCGGCGCCATGCTCGTTGCCGTCGTGAGCGGAGCCGTCTGGGACCTGACGGGCGTGCCCGCCATGGCGTTCCTGCCGATCGGCCTGTGCTCCGTGGTGCTGGTCGGGGCGGCGTTTGCGATGCGGGCCGCGCAGCGGCTGGTGTGAGACACGGCAGCACCAGACGCTCTGTGGGCGGAGTCACCGTGGCCAGAGTCACTGCAGGGGGAGTCACGGCGGTCCGAGTCACGGCGGTCCGAGTCACGGCGGTCCGAGTCACGGCGGTCCGAGTCACCGTGGCCGGTCGCCCGCCAGGGTGATGCGGTGCATGATGCGGCGGAAGCCGTGGTAGTCATTGACCGGATTGTGCTGGGCCGCACGATTATCCCAGAACGCCAAAGAGCCGGGCTCCCACCCGAAGCGGCACGTGAACTCCGGCCGGATCTGGTGCTGGAACAGGAAGTCGAGGAGCGGGGCGCTTTCCGCTTCGGTCATGTCCTTGAAGCGCACGGTGTGGGCCGAGTTGACGTACAAGGCCTTGCGCCCGGTCTCCGGGTGCGTGCGCACGACCGGATGCTCGGACAAATAGTCGCGCAGCTTTTCCGCATGGGGGCGATCCTTGAGGCGGTCCTCGCGGGTGCGCGTCACGTCCGCCTTGCTGGAAGCGTTGACCGCCACCAGCCCCGCGAGCAGCCGCTTCATGCCCTCCGACAGGCCCTCGTAGGCGAGGTATTGGTTAGCAAAAATCGTGTCGCCGCCATGAGGGGGCACCTCGCGAGCGAGCAGCAGCGTGCCCATCGGCGGACGTTCAAGGTACGCAGTGTCGGTGTGCCACACGCCGCCAAAGTTGACCCGCTCGTGCTCCAGCTTGGCCACCTCGATGATCTTGGGAAAGCCCTCGATTCCCCTCACCATGGGGTACTCGACCGGCTCGCCGAAGCGCTCGGCGACGCCCATGAACTGGGCCGGCGTCAGGTCCTGCCCGCGGAAGAATACGACCAGGTGCTCCAGGAGCGCCTGGCGGATGGCGCTCACGGAGTCCTCGGTCAGGCCCCTTCCCAGGTCAATGCCGGAAATCTCCGCGCCGATGGCTCCGGCTATCCGGCGCACCTGAAGCGTCTGCGGTTTTCCCACGAGTCCTCTCTCCCCCCGGCTCGATGCGCGCGCCACATGTGCGTCCCGGCCTTGTGCGCGGACGCGCCGGCCCGGTCGTTCCGGAAGCCGGCCGTGGCAGAAGCCGGTCGGGCCAGTGGCCGATTGTGCCAGATGCTGCCGCTGAGCGCACGCAAGTCGAACACCGTGGTGAGGCGGCACGGTTGTGAGGCGGCACGGTGGTAGGTCCGCACTGTGGTAGGTCCTCCCGGTGGCGAAGTGGGCCAGCGCCGCGCTGGCGCACGTTGCCGCCGGAAACGTAAAGCCAGGCATTCCCGCTCCCTGTCTCACGGCAGACGACGCTCCACTGTGGATGCCGCGCGGGAATTTGCTTGGTACACTAGGTGTCGGGTCCCGCACGCGGCGAGGCTTGCGGTCGCGGCTGGATGGCTGGGAGGCGATCGCTCCAGCCGGCCAAGCGCGCCGCGGCCACTGCGCGAGTGCATTTTTCGCTGCGGCCGCGGATCGCGGCGCTTCTTTCTCACCGCTCAATATAGTGCGCGGCATGTGGTTCATTCAATGGATCGTCCGCAAGCTGGGCGCCCTGGCGGAAGGAGGGGCGGGCGGCGTCGCCTATTGCGCGTTCGTCGGGAGCACGGCGTTTGCGCTGACGTTGACCATGAGCATCCCCTTCGGGTCCATCCTGGCGGTTGCGGTGCTGCTGGCGCCGCGGCGCTGGCGCGCGATCGCCGCATCGTCAAGTCTGGGGAGTTCGCTCGGGGCCCTGATGCTCTACCTGGGGTTTCATCACCTGGGCTGGGCCCAATTCCTCCAGGCCTATCCGGAGATCGCCCAGTCCAGGGCCTGGCACGACGCCACGCACTGGGTGTCGACCTACGGCACGTACGCGGTCTTTGCCATCGCCGCGCTGCCGCTGCCACAGACTCCCGCCCTGATCTTCGCGGGAATCGAGCGGCTGCCCGTGGCGGAGATCTGGCTCGCGGTGCTGCTCGGCAAGCTCATCAAGTACAGCCTGTACGCGGGCATCGTGTCCCTTTTCCCGACGCGATTTGCGCGCAGGTATGCGCTGCTCATCCTGAGAGCCCGCGGGCGCAGCGCATAGGTCTTCCGCCCGCCATCGTTGCGCTAAGTCCGGCAGGCCGCCGCTCCGGCTCGTGCGCGGCTATCCGGGCGAAGCGGCGGCGTCCACTGCGAGGGCCGGATCGGGATAGCGGCGGTCGGCCCCGGTCAATGCTTCGGCCTGGCGCATGAGCCTTCGCAGCGCCTCTTCCACGCGCCGATGGGCTGCGGCAGCATCCTCGCCGGACACGTCGATCGGATCGCCGACCCAGATGACGGTGCGCGAGAAGGGCTTGGGCAGCTTCATCCGGTCCCAGCTTTCGAACTCCCAGCGCCGGGGCGCCGAATACGCGATCGGCACGATGGGGAGGCGCTTGTGACGCGCCAATGCCACGACTCCGGGCTTGAGCACGTAGCGCGGTCCCTTGGGACCGTCGGGCGTGATGATCACATTGCGGCCTTCGCCCAGGGTGCGCAGCATCTCCCGCAGCGCGCTCCCGCCCCCCCGGTGCGCCGACCCGCGTGCGTTGTCGTACCCGAACCGATCCATGACCCACGCGATGTCCTCCCCGTCCCGGCTGCGGCTGATCATGGCGGTCAGGCCGAGCGGCGCCAATACGTAGATGAAATACAGGATCGTGCTGTGCCAGACGCAAAAAATGGCCGACTGGTCGGCCCGCGCAAGGCTTTCCAGCACATTCCAGTTGATGCGAATCTTGCGGGTGGTGAAGCCGGCCAGCCAGACGATGGCCACCAGCAGGCAGCGCTTGAGGAACCGGTGCATGCTGGCCACCCAAATGAGGGTCCGCAATGCGTTTCACGCCCGCCGCGCCGTCCGGGCGGCCGGTCGGAAGCGCTACACGGCCCGCCAGCCATTTCGCGTCAGGTTGGGGAGCGCGGGTTTGCGTCTGGACAGCGCAGTGGCGGCCCGCTAGGAAGAGCCCTGTACTGCGCACGGCGAGGCCCTTCCACGCACGTCAGGATCGCTCAGGTGCACTGGGGTTGACAATGAAATCGTTGCAGGACGTCTTCGGGCTGAAAGGGAAGGTGGCACTGGTCACCGGGGCCTCCAGCGGCCTGGGGGTAGAGTTGGCCGAGGGACTCGCCTTGGCCGGGGCCGACGTTGCGGTCGTGGCGCGGCGCAAGGATAGGCTGGAGCAGGTCGCCGGGCAGATTCGGACCTACGGGGTACGCGCGCTGGCGGTGCAGGCGGATCTGACGGTGGACGCCGAATTGGCGCGCGCTGTCGGCGAAGTGGAGCGGGGACTGGGGGCCGTGGACATCCTCATCAACAACGCCGGCATCGCGCCGGTGGGACGGGCCGAAAAGCAGACTCCCGAGCAGTGGGACGGTGCCCTGGCGGTGAACCTGACGGCCGTATTCCGCCTCAGCCAACGCGTGGCCCGCACGATGATCGAACGGGGCCAGGGCGGCCGCATCATCAGTCTGTCCTCGATGGTCGCGCAGGCGAGCAACACCATCTACCCCACGGTGGCCTACGTGGCCAGCAAGGCCGGCGTGGACGGCCTGACGCGCCAGCTGGCGATGGAATGGGCCCCCCACAAGATCACGGTCAATGCCATCGCACCCGGCTGGTTCCGCACGGAGATGACCACCGACCCGCGCTACGACGACGTGCATCCGAAGTACAAGGCGCGCATGATCGAGCGCACGCCCATGCGCCGGCTCGGCCAGGCCGGCGAATTGATGGGGGCCGTGATCTACCTTGCCTCTCCCGCGGCGGCCTTCGTGACGGGCACCGTGCTTGTGGTGGACGGCGGCTGGCTGGCGGGATGACTCCGCCCGCGCCGCCTGCGCCGCCCGTGCCGCCAGTGCCGCCCGTGCCTCGGCTCGCCGTGTCGCATTCTTCCTTGAAGACGCGCCCATGACGGTTCTCCCCTTCCTGCGCCGCCATTGGGTGCTCTGGCTCGTCCTGTCGCTGCATGCCCTGGCGTTCGCCCTGCTGGACCAGGTCATCTCGCCGCACCCCGACTATCTCGATCACTGGATGCAGTCGCGGGTGATGTCCTGGGGCTACTACGAGCACCCGCCCATGATCGCCTGGGTGCTGCGGGCCCTGACGACGCTGGTCGGCGACAGCGAGGCCTCACTGGAGGCGATCGCCATTTTCCTGAACCTGCTGATCCTGGCCGGGATGTACGCGGTGGGGGCCGATGTCTTCGGGGCGCGTGCGGCGGCATTCGGCCTGCTTGCCGCCGAAACCACGCCTTTCTTCATCGGCGGGACCCCGCTGGTGCACATTGACCAGCCGCTGCTGCTGTTCTGGCTGGCGGCTTTGGCGGCGCTGCTGCGCTATCAGCGCACCGGCCGGGCGCGCTGGCTGCTCCTGCTGGGCGTGCTGGCGGGCTGTGGGGCCTTATCGAAATACACGATGGTCCTGTTCTACCTGGGCCTGCTGGTCTTCATCCTGCTCGTGCGGGAGCGTCGCAGGGAGCTGCTCAATCCCTACGTGTACGTCAGCGGTCTGATCTCGCTCGCCGTGTTCTCCCCCGTGCTGATCTGGAATGCGCAGCACGACTGGGTCTCGATCCTGTTTCAGCTCGAGAAGGGTGCGGGTGGGGAGCACATCATCCCGGGCAAGCACCTGGCCGAATTCACGCTGGGATATTTCTTCCTGTTTTCCCCGCTGCTGGTCGTTGCGGGGACGGTGTGGCTGGTGCGGCGCTGGCGAGCCGAGGGCCTGCGGGACGACCCGCCCGGATTGCTGCTGGCCCTGTGGCTGACGCCGGTCGTGTTCTTTTCCCTGGCCATGATCCCGGGCTCCTTCCCCGATCCCCAGTACGTGAACGAGGGCTTCCTGAGCTTCTTCATGCTGCTCGGGCGCGAGCTGGAGGCGCGCTGGGCAACGCGGCGGCGGTTCGTGCTGCGGCTGTACCTGGGCTCCGCGGCCATCACGGCCACCCTGATCGGCGTATTCGCCTGGCAGACATACGCGCCGTTCCTCCCGCTCAGCCCGGGGGGCGATCCCACGCGGCAGATCGTGGGCTGGCACGAGACCGGGGAGCAGGTGACCGAGCTGCTGCGCGAGCAGGGCATTCCCCTGCCCGAGTTCGTGCTGTCCTTCTACTACCCGCTGGCGGCCCAGTTCTCGCTGCATTTGCCGTCCCGTCCGTTCACGTACAGCTTCCAGCGCGAGCTGCGCAACGTCTGGAGCGATCCTGCGCGGATCACCCCCGCCAACAGCATCGTCGTCTGCGAGCGGGACGAGTGCGCGTGGATGCAGGACCTGGTGCCGAAGCGATTCGGGCACCCGCTGCGGCGCGTTGGCGTGGTCGAGACCGTGCTCTGGGGTCGCCTGCGGCGTACGGTCGAGGTGTACCGGATGGAGCCTTAACGGGGGGATTTGACGGCGGTCAAGCGCCAGCCGCCCGGGCTGCGGGGATTGGTACAATGCGGCGTGGGGTTTCGGGTGGCGCAGAGGGGAATCGCAAACCGGGAGTCTGCCGCCCAGGATTCTCCAATGCCGGTTCCTCCAATTCCGGTTCCCATGCGTGACACGTCCCAGGCACCCGAACCCGGCAAGGCTGCCCCTGCGGGCAAGGGGGGTGCGCGCTCCCAGCGCAGGGACTGGTCGCAGAAGGTCGAGGCGGTGCACGCCCGCGTGCTGCTCCTGCGCCAGGTCGTGATGGAGTACGCGACGCGGTTTTCCGGCCGCCTCAAGTATGTCCAGCCGGCGCACCTCGGCAGCGCGCAGAATCTCCTCCACTACATGTGCATGCGCAGGCAGGACCTCCGTCCGCTCCAGGAGCAGCTGGCCGAGCTCGGCCTCTCCTCCCTCGGCCGGTCGGAGTCCCATGTCCTCAGCACCGTGGATGCGGTCTCCTCCATGCTGGCCGCGGCGGCCTCGCGGCCGCGGCAGACAGCCCCGGATCTGCAGGAAGTGGCGGGCTACCGGGACAGCCAGACCCTTGCCGCGCGGAACGAGGTGGAGCTGCTGGGCCGGCTTCCCAAGCATCGCCACGTGCGCATCATGGTGACGCTGCCCAGCGAGGCGGCGGAAGATTACGAGATGATGCGGGACCTGGTCGCCAACGGGATGGACTGCGTTCGCATCAACTGCGCCCACGACGATGCGGCCGTCTGGCAGCGCATGTTGCACCAGCTGCGGCGCGCGGAGGACGAGGTGGGGCGGACCTGCCGCGTGCTGATGGACCTGGGCGGCCCGAAGCTGCGCACCGGGCCGCTCGTGCCGGGGCCGAAGGTCGTGAAATGGCGGCCGCAGCGCAATCGCGTCGGCAAAGTCGTCGCGCCGGCCAAGATCTGGCTCTTCCCCACATGGCCCGGCGAGGTCCCGCCGGAGAAGGTCGACGCGGAGATTCCCCTCGGCGAGGCCCAGGCCCGGCTCAAGGTCGGGCAGGAACTCGAATTCCGCGACGCGCGGGGCAGCAAGCGGCGGCTGACCATCGCCCGAGTGGGCAAAGGCGGTTGCCTAGCCACTTCGGACCAGACCGCCTACGTCTTGCCCGGAACGGTCCTGTCCCTCGGCGGGAAGGCGGATGCCGCGCCCGGTGAGGATAAGCTTCCCCTGCACGTGGGCGACTTGCCGGCGGTGGAAGAGCCGCTGCTGCTGCAGAGGGACGACATCCTCGTGCTGACGCTGCCCGATATCCCGGGGGCGCCGGCCGTGCGCGATGCGGAGGGGCAGGTCACCACCCCGGCTCATATCGGGTGCACCCTGCCCGAGGTCTTTGCCGACCTGCGCGAGGGTGAGCGGGTGATGTTCGACGATGGCAAGATCGGAGCAAAGGTCACGGCGGTGCAGCCCCTGGAGGTGCAAGTCCGCATCACGAACGCCCGCGACGAGGGGGAACGGCTGGGTTCGGAGAAGGGCATCAACCTGCCTGACAGCCGGCTGCATGTCTCTGCCCTGACCCCTAAGGACCTGGAAGATTTGGTGTTTGTAGCCCAGCATGCGGACATGGTGGGCTGCTCCTTCGTGCGCAGTTCCCGCGACATTCGCGCGTTGCAGCGGAATCTGGCGCGGGTCGGCGGGCAGCGCCTGGGGCTGGTGCTCAAGATCGAGACGCAGCAAGCCTTCGACCAGCTTCCCAATCTGCTCCTGACCGCGCTGGGCAGCCACGTCGTGGGCGTGATGATCGCCCGGGGAGACCTGGCCATCGAGTGCGGATTCGAGCGCATGGCCGAATTGCAGGAGGAGATCCTCTGGCTGTGCGAGGCGGCTCACGTGCCCGTGATTTGGGCCACGCAGGTGCTCGACACGCTGGCCAAGAAGGGCTTTCCCTCCCGCGCCGAGATCACGGATGCGGCCATGGCGGTGCGTGCGGAATGCGTCATGCTGAACAAGGGCCCGTTCATCAACCGCACGATCCGCGTCCTGGACGACATCCTGAAGCGGATGCAGGATCATCAGAGCAAGAAGAAGACGATGCTGCGCAAGCTCGGGCTGGCCGAGCGGTTCACCGATTCGCCCAAGTCCGACTCGTCCCCGACAGACCTCCCGCAGGCGGAGTCCCCCGAGCCCGCCGCGGAGGAGCAGAAATCCCCTCCCCCGCAGACGCACTAGCCGGCGCATCCGACGCCGCACATGACCGCCCTCCGCTTTGGCCTAGGTAGCGGCGCAGCTAGGGCGCACCCTGGCGGCATGGCAGACCCGCGGCGAATGCGGACTACGGGCGCAACTTCGGTCGGGCCGCGCCCTTCGCATTGCAGGTCGGGTATGTTACAAGTCTGCCGGAGCGCGGCGAGGGAATGAGCCGCGGCCTGCGAGGCCCGCCGGCCGGATCGTCCGGGCGCCGGCCTTCGCGCGACCCACGCGCAGCGCCCAAGGGCCCAGATGGGTGCGACCCGCCATATCGTCGAATCCCAGCAGTTCGATCCCCCGTTTCTCGCGGAACTGTTCAAGCAAGCGGAAGAACTGCGCCAGCACGGCTTCGCGGGCTCGCTGTCACGCAGGATCCTCGCGTCGCTGTTTTACGAGCCATCGACCCGCACGCGTTTCTCCTTCGAATCGGCGATGCACCGGCTGGGGGGGTCGGTCATTACGACGGAAAACGCGCGGGAGTTCTCCTCGTTTGCAAAAGGCGAGTCGCTCGAAGACACGATCCGGATCATCGGTGGCTATGCGGACGTGATCGTCATGCGCCACTACGAGATCGGCGCGGCGAAGCGGGCGGCCGAGATTTCCGCAGTCCCCGTCCTGAACGCGGGCGATGGCGCCGGCCAGCACCCCACCCAGGCCCTGCTGGACCTGTTCACGCTGCATCGCCAGTTCGGGCGCCTGGACCGCCTGCGCGTCGCCATGGTGGGCGACCTGAAATACGGGCGGACGGTGCGCAGCCTGGCTTACCTGCTGGCCAAGTACAAGGAAGTGCAACTGGTGTTCGTCGCACCCGACGTGTGCCGGATGCACGACGACATCAAGGCCTACCTGGACCGCCTCAACGTGCGCTGGGAGGAGAACGGCAACCTGGACGAGGTGCTGCCGGCGGTGGATTGCGTATACATGACGCGCATCCAGAAGGAGCGCTTCCTCGATTCGCGCGAATTCCAGGACGCCAACAACATGTACCGCCTGACCGCCGAAAGCCTGGACAAGATGCGGCGGGACGCGATCGTGATGCACCCGCTGCCCCGTGTCGGTGAGATTGACCCGTCCGCGGACGACAATCCGCGCGCGGTCTATTTCGAACAGGCGCGCAACGGGCTCTGGATCCGCATGGCGCTCATCTTGTACGTGCTGGGGCAATGGGGGTGAACATGGGCGTCCAACGGCTGTCTGCCGCCCCTGAGGCGGACACCGCTCCGGTGCTCGATTCGGCCGGGCGCGACCGCCCGGACCCGACTCCGGCTGACGCGGAAGGACTCTTTCGTGCATTGACCTTGCGGCAGGTGTCGCGTAACAGATATTTTGCTTCCTTCACCTACGCAGTCTACCGTCGGGTGCATCGTCGCTATCGGGTCGTGCGGGCGCTACGCGCGGAGGCGGAACGACTTGCCGGGATTCCAGGCTCTTTCTGTCGCGTAAGGTCGGGTGCGGGGGTCTTGCAAGTGCGTCTGGAAAGTCCCAGGCTCCAGTATCGGCGCGAAGTGGCGCTTCTGCCCTACGAGTGGGAGTGGTTGGCAGAACAGGCGGGCATTCAGTTCCTGTTGGCCGCCGCCGCGCAGGGTGCGGAATCGCGGGATCGGCTCCTGCCCTGACGGATGAGGCCCTCGCAGCGAATGTCAGCCCCGCCCACGGGCGAATCCGGGGGAAGTCATGCAGCTGACCAAGGAAATCTTCACGCGCCTGAAAGAAAACGTCGTTTTCTTCAAGAATTTCAACGACGGCGAGCTCCTTGGCGTGCTCAAGAGTACGCAACGGGAGGTCTTCCA
Organism: bacterium; assembly: GCA_041476685.1. Lineage (GTDB taxonomy): Bacteria > SAR324 > SAR324 > SAR324 > JACQKK01 > JBGPEV01. The sequence goes on from JBGOTW010000047.1 coordinate 15,445, forward strand.
GGACAACGAGATCGTGTTCAAGGAAGGCACCCGCGGCGACAAGATGTACATCATCATCGCCGGGAAGGTGAAGATCAGCCGCAACATCGGGCGGGGCGAAGAGGAAGTGCTGGTGACGCTTGAAAGCGGGGCCCTGTTCGGCGAGATGGGGCCGATTGACGAGTCGCCGCGCTCCGCGCGCGCCACCGCCATAGGCGAGACCGTGTTGCTGAGCCTGCGTGAGTCCCTCCTGCGGGAGAACAATCTCGGCTTGGCCTACAAGCTGTACAAGAATTTCTCCGTCATGCTCGCCGAGCGCCTGCGCAACACCAACCAGCGGCTCACCAACCTGTCCGTATCGGACCGGGATTCGTCGGAAAAGATCAGATCGCTGATGAAGAAGCGCATCGAATCCGGCCAGGGGCTCAAGGGCACGGACCTGCGCAACGCCAATCTGACCGAGGTGTTTCTGCACAATGCCGACCTGAAGGATTCGGTGATGCTGAACGCCAATCTCAGCAACGCGAAGATGAAGGGGGCGCTGATGCAGAATTGCAAGCTGGTCGGCGCGAACTTCACCGGCGCGGACCTGCAGGGAGCCAATCTCTCCGGAGCCGACCTGACGGGCGCCATCTTCACCAACGCGACCATGACGGGCGCGAATTTCAACGGCTCCAACTTCACCGCGGCCGATTTCAGCGAAGCGCAGATTCCGCCACAGCTTGCCGCCAAGGCGCGGCCCGCTCAGCCCCCTGCCGGGGCACAGCCTTCGCCCGGCAACTCGGCCCAAGCGAAGGAATCGGCCTGATTGCAGGTCCGTCGCTCAGCAGCCTAGCATCGCAGCCTCGCACCGCAGCCGCTTACCGCTCGCCCTTTCCAACGTGTATTCGTCGGCCGCACGCCGGGGCGGACCCGGAGCAACCGAAAAGTCCTCGCTCGTGTCACTTCGGCCGTGCGCTCCCGCCTTCGGCGGGCCTCATCCGCCCTGCGGGCACCTTCTCCGACGCCGAACTGCCGGCGTGGAGAAGGACTCCCCGCCCGGAGCTTGTTCTTTCTCCAAACCGCGCTGTACGCGGGTTTGGAGAAGGTGGCGCACTGCGCCAGCGGCGCCTGCGGTGCGGGCCGGATGAGGCGTGAGCGAAGCGAGCGTGCCGGGCGGACGATCGGGCAACGTTTGTGCCACCGCGGCTGATTCTGGACTTTGTGGGCGCCCTGGGGTGGACCCGCGCGGCGCTTGATTGTATGGTCAAGTTCGGCCATCTTGTTACGACGCTGCGCCCGTGGCGGCATTCCCCGCGGTCGGCCAAGGGAGAGCCGGCCCGCCCAGGCATGCCCCGCCCGGCATCCCACCCGGAAGGAGATCGCCATGCAAGACCCGCGGAGCCGTCCCACTGCGCTGTCCGGCGTCAATGCGGAGTTCCTGGAACAGATGTATCAACAGTACCTGAAGCAACCGGATGCGGTGGACGCGGAGTGGCAGCGGTTCTTCAAATCGCTGCCGCAGGGAAGCAGCCCCGCAGGCCTGCCCGAAGCGGCCTTCGACCCGGGCCTGCCCCAGAACGAGAGGCGGCGCGGAGACTCGAAGGCCGCCGAGAAGCAGGCGGCGGTATTCAACCTGATTAACAGCTACCGCGTCTTCGGCCACACCCAGGCCCAGCTCGATCCGCTCGGCCAGTCGCACATGCCTCACAGCCCCGACCTGTCCCTGGCCTTCTTCGGGCTGACCGAGGACGACCTGGACCTGAGATTCTCCACCGGCACCCTGGTGGGGGCCCCCAAAGCGACGCTGCGCCAGATCTGGGAGCTGGTGAAAGGCACGTACTGCGGCAGCGTGGGCGTGGAGTACATGACCATCCGCAACCACGCCCAGCGGCGCTGGCTGCAGGAAGCCATGGAGGGCACGCGGAACAAGCCCAAGTACGCCGCTCCGCTGAAGCGCCAGATCCTGAAGAAGCTCATTGACGCGGAGCAGCTCGAGAAGTTCCTGCACACCAAGTTCGTCGGCCAGAAGCGCTTTTCCCTCGAAGGGGCCGAATCCCTGATGGTGATGATGGAAGGACTGGTGGACGAGGCCGGCGACCTAGGAGTCGAGGAAGTGGTGATCGGCATGCCGCACCGCGGGCGGCTCAATGCCCTGGTCAATACGATGGGCAAGAACATGGAGCTGCTGTTCGCGGAATTCCAGGATTCGTACGAGGTCAACGAGTTCACCGGCACCGGCGACGTCAAGTACCACAAGGGGTATTCCAGCGACCGCGTCACGCTGTCGGGCAAATCCATCCACTTGTCGCTCTCGTTCAATCCCAGCCACCTGGAGATCGTGGCGCCGGTGGTGCTCGGCAACGTGCGCGCCAAGCAGGATCGGCGCAACGACGCGCGCCGCACGCGCCACCTGCCCGTGTTGATGCACGGGGACGCTTCCTTCGCCGGCCAGGGCATCGTGATGGAGACCTTCAACCTGGCCGAGCTGGACGGGTACAAGACCGGGGGCACGATCCACATCGTCGTCAACAACCAGGTTGGATTCACCACCTCGCCCAAGGACGGGCGCAGCACGCTGTACCCGACCGATGCGAGCAAGATGCTCAATATTCCCGTGCTGCACGTGAACGGGGACGACCCCGAGGCGGTGCTGCACGTCATCAAGTTGGCGGTCGGGTACCGGCAGAACTTCCACAAGGACATCGTCATCAATTTCGTCTGCTACCGGCGCCACGGGCACAACGAGGGGGACGAGCCCAGCTTCACCCAGCCGCTGCTCTATAAGCTCATCAAGGGCCATCCGACCACGCTCGACCTGTACAGCAAGCAGCTGACCGCCGAAGGCGTCGTCAGCGAGGACGATGTGAAGGCGATGGTGGCCGAGTTTCGCCAAATCGCCGATGCGGCGCTCAAGGTGACGCAATCCGAGAGCGCCAAGAACGCGGCGCAAACGCTCGCCGGGTCCTGGAAAGGCCTGGAGCGCGGCCTGATTCCGAGCGACATCGCCATCACCGAGGTCGACCACTCCATCCTCAAGTCGCTCGGGACCGTGCTCAGTACGGTGCCCGAGGGCTTCACGCCTCATCCGCGCCTGTCCAAGCTGCTCCAGACGCGCGCGCAGATGGCGGAAGGGAAGGTGCCGATAGATTGGGGGATGGGTGAGCTGCTCGCTTACGGCACCCTGGCCTGGGAAGGGTTCAATGTGCGCTTCAGCGGCCAGGATTCCGGCCGCGGCACGTTCAGCCATCGCCATGCCAAGTATCACGACTTCGAGACGGGGAAGGTCTACGTCCCGCTGCAGCACGTCAAGGAAGGCCAGGGGCAGTTCAACATCCACGACAGCCCGCTGTCCGAAGTGGGCGTGATGGGCTTTGACTACGGCTACTCGCTGGCGGATCCCTTTTGCCTGACCGTCTGGGAAGGGCAGTTCGGCGACTTTGCCAACGAGGCGCAGGTCGTGATCGACCAGTTCCTCAGCAGCTCGGAGGAGAAATGGCTGCGCATGAGCGGCCTGGTGCTGCTCCTGCCGCACGGGTACGAGGGCCAGGGGCCGGAGCACTCCAGCGCCCGCCTGGAGCGCTTTCTGCAGCTTTGCGCCAGCAACAACATGCAGGTCTGCAACGTGACGACGCCGGCGCAGATCTTCCACCTGATGCGGCGCCAGCTGCATCGGTCGTTCCGCAAGCCGCTGATCGTGATGTCGCCGAAGAGCCTGCTGCGCCATCCGCTGGCCGTCTCGTCCACCGACGACCTCATCAAGGGCCAGTTCCGGCGCATCCTCTACGAGCGACCGCTCCCGCCCCGGGGCGTGACCCGCATCGTGTTCTGCGCGGGCAAGGTATACTACGACCTGTACCAGGCGCGGCAGAAGGGCGGGCAGAAGCACATCGCCATCGTGCGGCTCGAGCAGATCTATCCGTTCCCCGATGACAAGCAGATCGAGCACGACAGCGTCCAGGGGATCATCAAGCAGTACCCGGGCGCGAAGGAATTGCTCTGGGTGCAGGAGGAGCCGAAGAACATGGGGGCGTGGTCGTTTGTCGCGCCCCGCTTCCAGAGCCTGTTGCCGCCGAAGCTGACCATGCGCTACGTGGGCCGTGCCGAAGCCGCGAGTCCGGCGGCCGGCTCGCACCGTGTCCACGAGGAAGAGCAGCATAGGCTGGTCGAGGAGGCGCTCGACTAGGCTGTGTTTGAGAATTGGGTTCGAAGGGCTTCGCCCCTCGCGCTCCCCAGCAGGGAGCGGTTGCTCCCTGCACCCTGTCGTGCGCCAATGCCGCCCAGTTGCCCAGGCAACCGCGCGCGGCTTTAGCGCCCTGTTGCCCGGGCAACCAGGGGGTCTGGGGCCGGTAAGCTGGCGCCTCGCGCCAGCGCTCAGCGCTGTCCCCAGCAGGGTGTGGGGCAGAGCCCCACGTGATGTTACTTGGTCCATCGCACTTCACCGCCACCGCAGCCCAAGGGCCTGCCATGCTAGTCGAGATCCGAGTGCCCCCGCTCGGGGAATCCATCACGGAAGCCACCGTCGGCAACTGGCTCAAGCAGGCCGGGCAGGCCGTCGGCGAAGGCGATGTGCTGATCGAGCTGGAGACCGACAAGGTGATGGTGGAAGTGCCTGCGCCGCAGTCAGGCGTCCTGACCGAGGCGTCGGCGAAGCAGGGCGCCACGGTCAAGGTGGGTCAGTTGCTCGGCAAGATCGACACCGAGGCCAAGGGAGCGCCGGCCGCCGTACAAGCAAAGCCTGCCGCCCCACCGGCGCAGCCTGCCGCCGCCCCGCGCCCGGCAGCCCAGCCGGCTGCCGCAGCGCGCACCGCAGCGCCACAGCCCGCAGCGCCGCCACCTGCAGCGCAACCAGCCGCCTTCGCCCGCAATGAGGCCGTCGGACCGGCCGTGCGGCGCATGGCGGAGGAGCAGAACCTCGACACGAGCCGGATTCCCGGAACCGGAAAGCGCGGCCAGGTCACCAAGGAGGATGCGGTCAACTACGTGGCACAGGGCTCCGCCCCGTCCGGCGCGGCGGCCCCAGCCCTGCCGCATCCTGCCGCGGCCGCCGGGCGTGCAGCCGCCCCCGCCCTGCCGCGCGCCCTGGGCGAGCGCGAGGAGCGCGTGAAGATGTCGCGCCTGCGGCAGACGATCGCCGCGCGCATGCTGCAGGCCCAGTCCCAGGCCGCCATGCTCACCACGTTCAACGAGGTGGACATGGGCGCCCTGATGGACCTGCGGGGCCGCACCAAGGAGGCGTACCAGAAGAAATACGGGATCGGCCTGGGCTTCATGTCGTTCTTCACCAAGGCCTGCGTGGAGGGCTTGAAGGCGTATCGCGGCGTCAATGGGGAAATCCAGGGCGACGAGATCGTCTACAAGAACTACTACGACATCGGCGTGGCGGTGGGGACCG
>JBGOTW010000048.1:0-20728 GCA_041476685.1 bacterium
AGCTTCTTGACGTGGGGGCGGATGAGCGGGGAGCAGAGCAGGATCGGCTGGTAGTTCAGCACAGAAAAGCGCTCGAGTTGGGCCTCGATGTTCTGGATGATGCTCTGGGCTAGTTCGGGATCAAGGCCCAGATAGGTGCCCTGCGGCGTTGTCTGGATCGAGCCGGCCAGCTGGTCCTCGACCGTCTGCGACAGGGAGACCAGGGGCAGCGTTCCATCGGGGGTCTGGTACTGGCGGGTGATGGTGCGGGCCATGGACTGGCGCACGTATTCGGTGAGCAGGTCCGGATCCTTGGTGACGGGGCCCATGTCCGCCATCGTCTCCAGTACTGTGTGCAGGTCGCGCACCGAGACGCGCTCGCGCAGGAGGTTCTGCAGGACTTTCTGCGCCACGCCCAGGGACAGCACGGTCGGGATCAGCTCCTCCACCACCTTGGGTTCGTGCTTGGCGAAGTTGTCGAGCAGGCGCTGGGTTTCCTGGCGGCCCAGGAATTCGGGCGCCTGGCGCTTGATGACCTCGATCAGGTGCGTGGCCAGCACGGTCGGCAGGTCCACCACGGTGTAGCCGGCGAACTGGGCGCGCTCCTGGTCCTCTGGCGCGATCCACAGGGCAGGCAGGCCGAAGGCGGGCTCGATCGTGTCCGTCCCGGTGATTTCCTCCTCGATGTCGCCGCTTTTCATGGCGAGTAGATGCCCGAGCATGACGTCGCCGCGGCCGACTTCCACGCCGTTGATGATGATGGAGTAGCCGCCCGGGGCCAGCTCGAGATTGTCCTTGATGTGGATCGGCGGGACGATGAAGCCCATGTCCACGGCGATCTGGCGGCGGATGGACTTGATGCGCTCGAGCAGCTCGCCGTCCTGCTCGGCGTCCACCAGCGGAATCAGCCCGTAGCCCAGCTCCAGGCCCAGCCGGTCAATGGGCAGCAGCCCTTCGATGTCCTCCGGCGCCGCGTCGGCCTGTTTGCGGGCCTCCAGGGCGGCGTCTTCCGCCTCGCTGGCCTGGGCCTTCTGGCGGCCCTGATGCAGCGTGTAGGCCAGGCCGCCCAGCAGCAGGGCGACGGTGAGCAGGGGAAAGGTGGGCATGCCGGGGATCAGGGCGAAGCCGCCGACCACGCCCGTCGCCACCGACAGGGCGCGGCTGTTGCCGATCAGTTGCTTGCGCAGGTTCTCGCTCAGCGCTTCCTCCACCGACGCCTTCGTCACCGCAATACCGGCGGCGACCGACACGATCAGGGCGGGCATCTGCGCCACCAGCCCGTCACCGACGGTCAGCACGGTGTAGGTGTGGAGCGCGCTGTTCAGGTCCATCCCATACTGCACGACCCCGATCACCAGGCCGCCGACGATATTCACGCCGACGATCACCAGGCCGGCGATGGCGTCCCCGCGGACGAACTTGCTCGCCCCGTCCATGGCGCCGTAGAAGTCGGCCTCCTGCTGGATGCGGGCGCGGCGCGACTTGGCAATCTTGTCGTCGATGATCCCGGCGTTCAGGTCGGCGTCGATGGCCATCTGCTTGCCGGGCATGGCGTCCAAGGTGAAGCGCGCCGCCACTTCCGCGATGCGCCCGGCGCCCTTGGTGATCACGACGAAGTTGATCAACACCAGGATCAGGAAGATGATCAGGCCGACGACGAAGTTTCCGCCGACCACGAATCCGCCGAACGCCTTGATCACGGCGCCCGCCGCCCCCAGGCCGGTCTGCCCGTACCCCAGAATCAGCCGCGTCGAGGCCACGTTCAGCGACAGGCGGAACAGGGTCGAGATCAGCAGCACGGTCGGGAAGGCGGAAAAGTCGAGCGGGTGCTGCGTGAACAGCGCGACGAACAGGATCAACACCGAGATGGCGACGCTCGAGGAGAGCAGCAGGTCGAGCAAGAACGGCGGTACGGGCAGCACCAGCACCATGATGATGCTGATGACGCCCAGCGCCAGGATGTAGTCGGAATTGCGCGCCGTCTTGAGAAAGAGCGCGCGTGTTTCGGTCGGGCTGGCCATGACTGACTGCGCCCCGTCGGGTGCAGAACGGACGGCAGGCCTCCAGCCTGCCGGGGTACGCCCCCAGCCATGCAAGAATTATCCCTTACGCGCCAGTCCGTTTCAGGCTTTCGGGCCGAGCCGTCCAGACGTCAGGAAAATAGTCGGAAGACCAGGGGCTTATCGGTTGGAAGCGGGGGCGGCACCGCTGCCCTGGCCCCCCTGGGAGGAACCTCTGCCCCGGTCGGCGGACGCTCTGCCGCCTTCGGCGGTGCGGCCCTTGAGCCGGTACACGAAGGCCAAAATTTCCGCCACAGCCCGGAAGAACTGCTCAGGGATTTCCTGGCCCAAGTCGACGTTGTTGTACAGCTCCCGCGCCACCAGCGCGTTTTCCACCAGTGAGACCTTGTTCTCCTGGGCGATGGCCTTGATGCGTTCCGCAACGAGATCGACGCCCTTGGCGACGACGCGCGGGGCGTGCATGATCTCCCGGTCGTACATCAGCGCGACGGCGTAGTGGGTCGGGTTGGTGACGACGACGTCCGCCTTGGGCACGTTCTGCATCATGCGCGCCCGCGACATCTCCCGCTGCACATGCCGGATGCGCGCCCTGAGTTGAGGATCGCCCTCGGTTTGCCTTAGCTCCTCGCGCATCTCCTGCTTGGTCATCTTCAGCCGCTGCTCGTGGGACCAGCGCTGGTAGAGGTAGTCGAACGTCGCCAGGATCACCAGCGCCAGCGCCGCGCGGATCAGCAGCGTGCCCAGCAGTCCGAAGGTGTAATTGAGCAACGCGGGCAGCGGGAGCCGCCCGATCGCCAGCAGGTTCGCCATCTCCTCCTGCAGCGTGATGTAGGTCACGTAGCCGATGACGAGCATCTTGAACATGCTCTTCAGCAGCTCGGCCAGCCCGTCCCGGGAAAAGATGCGCCCGAATCCCGCGAGCGGATCCAAGCGCTCCATCTGCAGCTTGAGCGGTGTCATTACGATCCCGACCTGGGCCACGCTTGCCCCCAGGCCGACCAGGAAGATCAGCAGGAACAGGACGCCTACTCCGGGCAGGACGACCAGCGCGTCCTGCACCAGTATCCGCAGCACCGCGCCCGAGGTCAGCTCCGACTGGGCGATCTGCGCCAGGCTGTTTTTCCACAGCGCCTCGATCCGCTCCAGGCTGAACCGGCCCAGCAGCCAGAAGGCCAGAGCAAACGTCGCCAGCAGCGCCGCGGCGGGAACCTCCTTGCTGACGGCGACCATTCCCTCCAGGCGCGCGTCCTCGCGGCGCTTGGTGGTGGGGCTCTCGGTACGCTCCTGAGAAGTCTGCTCTTCGGCCATCCCTGCCTCGCGTAAGCTGCGGCACCGGTGTTCGCCGCTGGCGCCGGCCGCGACTCATGTCGCGCGCAAGCCCAGGCGGCGGATACCTCTACGACGGAAGCCTGGGCGAGCCGAGCTGCTAGTGCCGGGCGAGCGTCTTCAAGCCCATCGTGAGCAAGTTTTCCAGGTTCCCCTGCAGCGCGGTGACCGCCTCTACGAAGAAGGGCACGGACGCGGTGAGCAGCAGCAGGCCCAGCGCAATGGTGAACGGGAAGCCCACGACAAAGATGTTGATCTGCGGCACCGCCCGCGCGACCAGGCCCATCGCCAGGTTCGCCGCCAGCAGCGAAACGATCAGCGGCGCGCCGACTTGCAGCCCGATCATGAACATCTGACCGGAGACCAGCGTGATGTGGCCGAGCGCCGCCTTGCCCAACATCACGTGGGCCGGCCCCGCGATCGCGTAGCTGCGCGCGAGCGCGTCAATGAACAGGTGGTGACCGTTGAGCGATACGAACAGCATCAGCGCAAGCACTGTCTTGATCTCGGACAGCAGCGGCACCTGGGTATTGAATGCCGGATCGAAAATGTGGGCCATGCTGATGCCCATCTGGAAGCCGATCACCTCGCCCGCCAGCGCAATCCCGGCAAACAGCATCTGCGCGGTGAATCCGATCAGCAGGCCCACCCCCAGCTCGCCCGCGATCAGCAGTACCAGCTCCAGCACGTTGGGATTGCCAGGCACTCCCGCCCGACCCACGATCGGGAAGAACACCAGGGAGAGCATGAAGGTGAAGCCGACCTTGACCGGGGTGGGGATGGCTTGGTCATTGAAAATCGGTGCGGCGATCATCACCCCGGAGACGCGGGAGATGATCAGGAACAGCCCGAGAAACTGGGCAGCGTTGAAACTGAGGAGGTTCGGCATCCGTGCTCGCACGGGAAGAGCAACTGCGATCAACGGGGGGAACGAGGTTCCCCCGCGCCCTCTGGTAAGGGCTTGGATCGGCTGCGCCGACCCAAGCCCGCTCAAGGAATTTGTCGCACAAGAGGGGACGGGGGACAAGGAGGCTGGACGGATTGAGACGGCGTGGCGTTAGCGACGTGCGCCGGATGCGTGAGGGCGTCGCTGTGCCGGCCGGGCCGTGCCCGCTACAACTTCCGCCGCACCTCGGTCACGCGCATCACCTGCAGCGGCTCATGGGCCCCGAGCACGAGCGGCTCGAAGGCCGGGTTCATGGGCTGCAGGACGGTGCTGCCGTCGGCCTTGCGGAAGAAGGTCTTGACCGTGTATTCCTCCTCGCCGCGCCTGGCGAGCACGACCTGCCCGTTGCTGACCGGCGCGGCCGGGGAGACCAGCAGGTAGCTGCCGGGCGTGATGTTGCCGCCGATCATGCTCTCGCCGTCGGCGATGACGAAGAAGGCGTCGGGATCGCGCACGTCCACCGGCTCGACCCAGCCCGGCTCGGCCTGGTGCGACTCCAGCCACGCCCCGCAGGCCGCTTTCCCTAGTACCGGTGCCGTGCGGAAATCCCCAAACTCCAGCGATCCGCGCGCGCCCCCGACCGGAAAGAGGTGCTTGACCGACGACGGCGCCTTTTGCCGATAGACGGTGGAAATCAATTCCGAGAGGGGGATGTTGAATTTCTGCGCATACTCCTGCAGCGTGCTGTCCTTCGGCAGGTGCCCGCTGGAGATCACCTTGCGCAGCAATTCGTAGGGGACATCGAGAGCGCGGGCGCACTCCTTGATGTCCGTGTACCCCATCGCCTCGATGCGGGCCTTGAGGATGTCAGCCAATGTCTTCATACCCCTCCTTCCGGTTGAGAACAGCAGGCCTTCCGTGACCTGCTGCGCCATACGGCCTTCGTCCGGCTATTTTGCCGCTTTACGTTGAGGCATACTGTCCTTCAGGCACACTGTCCTTCAGCCACAGTCCTTCAGCCACAGTCCTTCAGCCACAGTCCTTCAAGCGCACCGTCCTTCGGGTAATCTGTCCCTCCGGTACCCCGTCATTCCCCGGATTGCTCCACGCCTTCCGTTCGAAACCGGGCCCCGGTGAATCCATTCATCGGTAGATCTGTTGATGGGTAAACACGGGCGTCTGGTGTGTGAGCCGAATCCGCCGTTGCTGCATTCCCTGCAAGCCCGACGGGAAGCGGTTCCTGCCTTGGAACCCAGGGCGCCTCCGTTGTGCCCGCTTCCCTTCGGGGGTTCATCCGTCTGGAGGCTCGTGTGCCACTCACTCGCGCAGAGACCTTGCCTCAAACTAGCACGCAGGACGGCTGGCCATCCAAGCCTGCCGCCTAGCCGCATTTCTTCGCAAGGCCTTGAAACAAAGCAAATTCTTTGCCGAGTAGGCCACGCCGACGCCAAGGTCTCACAACCAATAGTTGGTTGTCAAGTGCTATTCCACACAATAATCCTTTGCTCGAAAGATTACAGCGTCCCGCGCTCCGTCCATGTCCGTTCCAGCGCGGTGCAGCGTCGTCCAGCGCAGGGGCAGCGTTGTGTCCTCACCGCGGCGCACCTGGGCTCGGCCGCGAGAGCCCTCCGCGCAGACTGTCAGCCGGCCGTCGCGCGTGAACGCGACGCTCATGGAGCGGCACGGCTTGACCTGCGCGCCAGGAACACACATAAGAGAACGACCGTGCAAGCTGGAACCTGATTCGGCGCAGGGCGATCCAACGTGGGCTGGCCCGACCGCGCGCGCGGCTTCAGCATCGCTTTCAGACCACATTCCCTTCCAGACTCTCCTTTCCATGCGCGCTTCCCGGCGAGATGTGCTGCGGTGGATCGCGCTGACGGGCGGGGCGGCCATGACCGCCGCCGGTGTGCTCGGCGCCACGCGGCGGCTCGCTCACGCCCTGGCCACGCAGCCCGGTTCGGCGCCGCTGGTCTGGCTCACCGGCGGCGCGGACGACCTGAACCTGCTCGCCCAGTTGGGACGCAGCCATCCGAGCCTGCTTGAGCGCGTCTTCGCGCAGTGGGACGTGGCCGCCTACGATGCGCTGGCCCCGACGGGGACGACCGCTCCGGATCGCATCGGCGCGGCACCAATCCTGATCGTGGAGCACCTGCCCGCTGCGGCGGCGGAAGGGGGGCTGTGGGACGCGCTGATGCCGTGGGTCAAGCAGGCGAAGACGGTCATCTGCGTAGGCACTGAAGCGTGCTACGGGGGCACATACATCACACCGGAGTCCGCGCGGCGCCTGACACGGCTTTGCCGGGCGGAGAAGACGCCGCTGATCAAGCTGCCTGGCGTGCCCGTGCCGCCCCACCACCTGATCGGAACACTCAGTCACCTGCAGTTCGTGGGCTTTCCGCGACTCGATGCGGATTACCGGCCCGAGCTGTACTACAGCGACACGGTCTGCGCGACCTGCGAGCGGCGCGGCGATCTGGAAGACGGGCGGTTCGCCGCGGCGCTGGGCGGGGCGGGTTGCCTGCTGCGGTTGGGTTGCAAGGGTCCCGTCACCCACAACACCTGCTCGGCCGTGCGCTGGAACGGCGGGGTCAACTGGTGCGTGGGCGCGGGTGGGCCTTGCACCGGCTGCGCCGAGCCGGGTTTCCCGGACCATGGCGGGCTCGGGCTGTACGGGCGAGTGCCCGGCGGCGCCCTCGCGGCGCGCTCATTCGTGCTGGAGAATCTCGACCGGGCGGGCGAGGCTTTGCTAGGGCTGACGGCGCTGGGGATCGGGCTGCACATCATCCGCCGCCGGCTGGACCGCACCCGCGCGCGCCGCCCGCGCCGCCACGCCGCCTCTGCCGAGCCGCGTGAACGGGAGACTCGCCCATGACGGCCCTGGCCTTGAGCCGCATCGAGGGCGGGGTCGCGCTGGAGCAGACCGACGACGGCGCCATCCACCTGGTGACACGGAATCCACGGGGTCTGGAGCCGCGTCTCACGGGGCATGCGGCCCTGGAAGCGCTTTACCTGACGCAGCAGGCGGGCGCGGATGCTGCGGCGAGCCATGCCCTGGCGGCGGCGATGGTCTGGGAGAAGGCCGCCGACGTGACCTTACCGCGCAATGGGCTGCTGCTGCGCGAACTGCTGCATTCCCTCGCCACGCTCCATGCGCACTTGCGCCAGTTCTACGTACAGGCCCTGCCCGATTACCTGCCCTGGGCCGAACTGGCGGGGTACCGGGGGTCGCGCCCGGAGGTGCTGCGGATTGCGCGGGCCTTGAAGGGCCGGCCCGCGTCCTACTGGGCGCGCCAGGCCCAGCCCGATCCCTTCAACGCCGCGCAGGTGGAGCGCCTCGCCGACAACCAGGGCGAGGCCGTCAATGCGCTGGACACCTTGCAGCGCATGCTGGCGCGGCTGGGCGGCAAGTTTCCCGTGGTCATGTCCATCGTCCCGGGCGGCTGCGCGGTGCCGTTGAGTGACGCCCTGCTGATCGAGCTGCGCGCGGAATTGCAGAGGGTCGCGGCCATCGCCGACGGCACCGGCCCGGAGGATGGGGCGCTCGTGGCCACGCTGTTTCCGCGCCTGAAGAACCTGGGCCGGGCGGACATGGGCCTGCTGAGCGCGGGTTCGCTCGGCCAGGACCTGCCGTCGTCCCAGACGTTCATGCCCGCCGGAGTGATCGCGGGCGGGCACTTGGAGCCTCTCGGACCCGGCGTGGCCGAGTCCGTCGCCCACAGCTTCTACGAGTTGCCTGGGGAGCGCAGGCGGGGCGGACCGTTGCTGGTACCTGCGCCGGCGAAGCCAGGGGCGTATAGCTGGATCAAGGCGCCGCGCTACCGGCATCGGCCGATGGAGGTGGGGGCCCTGGCGCGGCTGGCGGTGCTGCAGCCGGCGGCGACCGGCGACACGGCGGACTTGCTCGACGAGCTGACCCGGGTGCTGGGCGCGCCGCTTTCCGGGGCCAGCAGCGTCGCCGGGCGGATGCTGGCGCGGCTGACGGAGGCGCGCCTGCTGGTGCGCCGCTGCGGGGAACTGCTGGAGCAGCTCGCGCCCGGCCAGCCGACGGTTGCCCCGGATGCGGGCGGCCCGCGCGTGACAGGGGAGGGCAGCGCGGACGTGGAAGCCCCCGCCGGAGCCCTGCGGCACAGGGGCGTCTTCGAGCGGGGAAAGATCGCCTCCTGGGACATCGTTGCGCCGTCCACCTGGAATGGCTCGCCGCGCGACGAATCCGGTGCGCAAGGGGCCCTGGAAGCGGCGTTGGCCGGAGCCGGCCTGGACCTGCGGCAGAAGGACGACCGCCTCGCGGCCTCTCGCATCGTCCATTCCTTCGCCTTCAGCGCCATCGATGCGATCCACTAGCCCGAAACCTGCGCGTGCGCGGCGCCTGGAACGGGCGATCGCCGCCCTGATCCTGACGGATCGCGCCCTGGTCTTCGGGGCGCGCTGGGGAGTGCCAGCGGCGCTGGTCTTCGTCATCCTGTCGGGTCCGTTGCTGCCGCGGATTGGCGGAGGACTCGCGCCTTACCCGGGATTGCGAAGCATGCATGTGCTGGCCGGCGTGGGCCTGATCCTCGCGGTCGCCTATCGCGTGCTGGTATGGGGCGCTGCGGGCGTGCGGACAGTCTGGCGCTGGGTGCGGCAGCGGCGCCGCCCGAAGCTCTTCTGGCCCCCTCCGGCACAGGCGGCTTTGGCGGGGTTGCACGGCCTGCTGCTCGCGCTGATGCTCTGGACGGGCATCGAGCGCTACGTGGGACAGCGCTTCGGCGTCGCCGTCGCGCCCCTGCTTACCGCCGTGGAATGGGGTCTTGTGCACCGCTTGCTGGCCCCTTATTACGTCGCGGCCTTGCTGGTGGTATGGTTTCTGAAGACACGGGTTGCCTGGCGCGTCCTGCTGGATCAGTTGCGCCGCCCCTGACGGACCGGCTGCCGCAAGAGCAAACCGAAGCACCCGGCGCAGGCGCACATAGCGGGAACGGCCGCCCAGGACGCGCAGATGGGGTCGGGCAGTCGAGCAAGTGCCATGGGAAGCAGAGTTCCTCCCATCCGCTGTCGCCGCTGCCGAACGAGAATTCCACCGCCGCATCCGCCGGAACGCATCCTAATTTCCAGGAGCCGCATATGCCCGAGATGAACCACTACAAGGCCGATTTGCGGGAGCTGGAATTCGCGCTGTTCGAGCAGTTCGGACTGGGCGACCTGCTCAAGACCCCGGCTTTTAAGCACATCGGCGCGGAGGATGCGCGGCTGATCCTGAAGGAGGGTTACCACTTCGCCACATCGGTCATCGGCCCGACGATGGTGTCCTCGGACCGGGTGGGCTGCACGCTCGAGAACGGGAAAGCCAAGGCGCCCCAGGAACTCAAGGAAGTTTGGAAGAAGTATTACGCGGACGGTTGGAACTTGCTGACCGCCTCCCAGGCCAACGGGGGCCAGGGTGCGCCGAACCTGCTCGGGATGGCCGTGACCGAGATGATGAGCGGGGCGAACACGGGCTTCAACATGTACCCGGCGCTATCCATGGGCGCCGCGGCGGTGATCCGCGCCTTCGGCACCCCTGAGCAGAAGGAGCTCTACGCGACGCGGATTGAGAACGGGGACTGGGGTGGCACGATGGTGCTGACGGAGCCCCAGGCCGGCTCGGACGTGGGGATGAGCACGAGCAAGGCCGTGTCCCGCGGCGACGGCACGTACAGCATCACGGGCAGCAAGATCTTCATCTCCAGCGGGGACCACGACCTGGCGGAGAATATCGTGCACATGGTGCTGGCCCGCATCGAGGGCGCGCCGAAAGGCACGCGCGGATTGTCGCTGTTCATTGTGCCCAAGCGGCGCGTCAATCCGGACGGCTCCCTGGGCGAAGCAAACGACGTCGTGTGCACCAAGCTCGAGCACAAGCTGGGCATTAACGCCTCGGCGACGGCGGCGCTGTC
Organism: bacterium; assembly: GCA_041476685.1. GTDB lineage: Bacteria > SAR324 > SAR324 > SAR324 > JACQKK01 > JBGPEV01. The sequence continues at coordinate 10,128 of JBGOTW010000048.1, forward strand.
CTTCGGCGAGTCGGGCAAGTGCATCGGGCAGCTCGTGGGGGGCGAGCCGGCGAAGAACGCCGAGCCGGGCGAAGGCATGCGCAAGATGTTCCTGATGATGAACGGCGCCCGCATCGGCGTGGGCGTACAGGGCCTGGCGGTGGCCTCCACGGCCTACCTGAACGCGCTCGCCTACGCGCGCACGCGCCTGCAGGGCGCCCACCCCACCAAGGGTAGGGGCGACAAGGGGGCGATCCCGATCATCGAGCACGCCGACGTCCGGCGCATGCTGCTGGAGATGAAGTGCCTCGTGGAAGGCTGCCGCGCCCTGATCTACTCCGCCGTGCGCATGCTGGACGACGCGGCCGTGCTGCGCGCGGAGAAGAAGCCGAAGGAGGCCGACGAGGTCGAGGAGTACATGAGCCTGTTCATCCCGATGGTGAAGGCTTTCTCGACCGACAGCGCCGTGCAGGTCGCCTCGATGGCCATGCAGGTCTATGGGGGCCATGGCTACCTCAAGGACCACCCGGCCGAGCAGTACCTGCGCGATGCGCGGATCTTCCCCATCTACGAGGGCACCAACGGCATCCAGGCCCTCGACCTCGTGGGCCGCAAGCTCGGGCAGGGGGGCGGCAAGCTCATCGGCCGCTTCGGGCAGGAGTGGGGCGCCTTCGCCAAGGGGATGCAGGCCCACAAGGGCTGGGAAGGCGAAGCCGCTACGCTCGGCAAGAGCCTGGCGGCGCTGAACGTGGTCGTGGGCAAGTACCTGGAGTTCTTCACCACCGGCAAGACAGACTTGGTGCTGGTGAGCGCGACGCGTTTCCTGGAGGTGCTGGCCAAAGTGACGATTGCTCGGCACCTGATCGACGCGGCCTTCAAGGCCGAGGCGGCGCTGTCGAAAGCGCAGCCCGGCAGCCAGGATGCGGAGTTCTACCAGGGCAAGATCGCCTCGGCGCGCTATTTCTGCCGCAACATTTTGCCCGGGGCGGCGGCACTGGCGGAGGTGATCGCCGCGGGCGACGGCACGCCTGTGGAAATGCCGGCGGGCGGGTTCTCGTTGGCGTTCTAGCGGTTCCTCACTGCGGCCCGGCCTGCGTCGAAGAAGGGGCGTCCATTGAGCGCGGCTGGAGCAGTGCTTCATGGAAATGAGGTTCCATGGCGGCGACTCAGACATCCATTCCCGTCGAGGCCGGCGGCGTGACGATGGACGCGCTTGCCATGGGCAGCGGAGACCCGGTTCTGCTCGTGCATGGCTTCACGGCTTCCAAGGAGGCGTGGTTCTTCAACATGGAGCCGTTGGCGGTGCAGTTTCGCGTGCTGGCGATGGACTTGCCTGGTCACGGAAGCTCCACGAAGGTCGCGCCTGACAATTATCTGTCCTTCTGCAGCGACTTTCTGGCGCGCCTGCTTGATCGGCAGCGTATCGAAGCGGCGCACGTGATCGGCAATTCCATGGGCGGCGCGGTGGCCATGCAGATGGCGCTGAGCCATCCCAAGCGGGTGCGCAAGCTCGTATTGGTGGACGCGCTCGGCATGGGCACGGAAGTCCCGGCGGGAGTGTTGGATAAGTACGTGGAATCCAGCACTCGGGAGGACGTCCAGGCGCTGCTCACTCAGGTCGTCCACGACCCCAAGCACGTCTTTCCACAAGCGGTCGAACGTGCGTATCTGTACCGGCAGCAGCCGGGGGTAAAGGAGATTCTGCCGAAGATTGCAAGCCAGCTTCGCGGCGATTCATCTGGTCCTGTGGATTTTAGGCCGCGGTTCAAGGAACTACGCTTGCCTGTGCTGGTCGTATGGGGGCGGGAGGACCATATCCTTCCCGCCCGCCATGCTGACGCAGCGCACGCCATGCCGAATGCCCGGATTCACATCTTCGATCGCTGCGGCCACCTGCCCCAGTTGGAGTATGCGGCGGAGTTCAACAGCCTAGTGACGCGGTTTCTGCAGCAGCCCTAGGTCACGCCGGACGACCCCCGCTGAACCGCCGTCTTGGGGGGTTCTGCGCGCCATCTAATCTCCGGAACTGAGCCGTCGCGCAAAGACTATCGAGGCGGAATGGGCCGTTGCGGTCGGGTAAGGGGAGTCGGCTTGGCCTGGGCCTGTGCCAGTTGCGTGACGACGCGGCGCACGCCTTCCTCCAGCGGAGTGAAGGGCGCGGTGTAGCCCAGGGCGCGCAGGCGATCCATGCGGGCTTGCGTGAAGTACTGGTACTGGGCGCGCAGAGGCTCCGGCGTCGGGATGAACTCGATCCGCTCGGGCAGCGCGAGCGCCGCGAACACCGCCCGCGCCAGGTCCAGGAAGGTGCGCGCTTGCCCGGAGCCCAGATTGTAGATTCCGCGCAGCCGTTGGCCGGAAGGCGCACCAGACGCAGCGCCGCTCCCGCTGAGCTGGGCTGTGTTGTGTGAAACGCGCTCAGCGGCCTCACGCCCATACGCATCGCGCAGGGCGCGCTCGACCGCAAAGTGCAGCACCCGCACCACGTCCTCCACCCAGATGAAGTCCCGCGCTTGGTGCCCGTGCGGGATATCCGCGCGGTGGCTCTCGAACAGGCGGATGCGGCCGCGTTCCCGCACCTGGTCGAAGCCCTGCAGCACCACGCTCGCCATCCCGCCCTTGTGCCGCTCGCCGAAGCCGTACACGTTGAAGAACCTGAAGCCTGCCCAGTCCGGCGGATGCCGGCCGGCCACATCCTCGGACAGCGCCCAGCGGTCGAACAGCCACTTCGACTCCCCATAGGGATTGAGGGGCTTCAGGCGGGGCGTCAGGGCCTCGTCGTCGTCGTAGCCGAACTCGCCGTTTCCGTAGGTTGCGGCGCTGCTGGCATAGACGAAGGGCAGGCCGTGTGCCCGGGACGCTTCCCAGAGCCGCTGGGAATACTCCACGTTGTTGCGGCGCAGGAACTCGCGGTCTGTCTCCGTGGTGCGGGAGCATGCGCCCAGGTGCACGATGGCGGACAGGCTGCGCGCGTGGCGGGCGTCGGCGAGCCAGTCAAACAGCGCGTCCCGGTCCACCAGCGTGCCGAAGGCGACGCCGCGATGCTCGCTCCGCTCCGTGAAGTGCGCCAGCCGGTCCACGGACACCGTGGCGAGGCCTCGCGCCAGGCACGACTCCACGAAACGCGCGCCGATGAACCCGGCGGCGCCGGTGACGAGGTAGAGCGGACTGCCGGCGCTGGTGAGGTTCGTCATGAGGTCGAGGTCAAGCAAGGCAGACGGAGCCGCGTCGCAATGGATCGGTTCGGGCGGACGGAGACTTTCACGCGTCGCTGCGCGCTGCGGCGAACCGCTGCGCCGTCGCGGACCGCAGGCAGGTCCGCCAGGCGGCAGAGCTAACTCGCGGCGGAGCTGTGTCCCACCTCGACCTCGGCGGGCGCCGGGATCGGCTGGTGGTAAATGATGCGGGCGCAGTTCGGACAGGTGAACAGCGTACCGTTGCGCGCCAGAAGCTGATTGTAGAAATGGGGTGGCAGCGAGATGTTGCAGCCGCCGCACTTGCCGTGCAGGACGGCCACGATGGGTGGGAACTTACCGCCCTTGAGCAGCTTTTCGTAGTAGGGCATGACCTGGCCGGTGAGCTTGTCCGACTCGGAGCGCAGCTCCTTGTCGAGCGCGGCCAGCGACTTGTCGAGTTGCGCCTTCTCCGCCAGGATCACCGCCTCGATCTTGCCGTACTCGTCGCTGACCTTCACGTGCCGCTCCCGCTGCTCGTTCAGCCGCGGGGCGATCTCCTCCTGCTTGACCTTCATCTCCAGGATCTCGTTCTGCAGGCCTTCGTTCAGCCGCCGCGCCTCGTCCACCTGCTTGCGGGCCGCCGCATATTCCTTCTGCGTGGTGACCCGCTTCATGTGCGCCTCGAACTTCTCGATCGTCTCCAGCGCGAGCTTGATCGTGGAATCCTTGCTGGCAATGGACGCCTCCATGGCGGCGAAGGGGCCTTGCAGCTCGTCCAGCAGCTTCCGCTCGGCGTCGAGTTGCCGGCGGGCCTCGTTGAGCCGTTCGGGGATGCGCTTGAGCTGCATGCGCAGCTCGTGCATGTGTTTGGCCTTGTCGGCCATGTTCATCAGGGCGTGCAGTCCTTCGTCGCTCATGGCGGGGTGCCTTCGCTGGGGGTCGGATGCCCGGGCGGTACTAGGGCACAAAAAAAGGTGCATCGGGGGGATGCACCTTTCTGTTGGAGTCGGACTCGATGGTTGGGGCGGCGTGCGGCGGAGGCGGGGACCTGCGGAGGGCGGGGAGCTGTGGCGCGGACCTTGACTCTCCCGATCCCCGGCGGAGCGCTTGTTGGGCACTGGCCGGTCATCGGTTCGTCGAGAGCCTGACGCTGCTTGATGATGCGCGGACGCATCGCTCCTTGCAGGTTACCCTATCACTGCTTCCAGCCGCTGCTCGGTGGTGGGCCCACCTGGGATCGAACCAGGGACCATCCGGTTATGAGCCGGACGCTCTAACCATCTGAGCTATAGGCCCGTGAACCGGTACAATTCGCATCCACAACACATGAGGTTAGTCTCATTGCCCGCATCTTGCAACGGGCCGCGCGGGCGGCGGCGGACAGCGGGCCGCCGGTGCGTCTCGGCAATCCGGGCAAACACCTGATATTACACGAGCGAATCGGCTCTCCGGCTGGTCGCAAAGCCCGCGGGCTCCTGCCACAACTGGTGGCTGCGGGTGTCCAGGGCGGTCAGGTAGCCGCCGTAGACGCAGCCGGTGTCTATGCCGTAAAGCCTGCCGTCGCGAAAGATGGTGCTTCCGCTCAGCCCCATCGAGCGCGTGGGGGTATGGCCGAAGATCACCTGTTTGCCCTGCCATTCGTCGGCGTGCGCGAAGAACTTCTCGCGGATCCACAGCAGCACCTCGGGGTCCTGGTCGCGCAGGTCCGGCACGGTGGGGTCCAGGCCCGCGTGGACGCAGATCGTGTGCTCGTCCTCCCAGTAGAGTTCGAGTGCCTGGTAGAAGGCGCGGTCGTCGCCCAGGAACTCCTGCCGGTCAGCGGCCCCCATCCATGCGCGTGGATTGGTTCCGTAACTGACCAGGGTCGGCGTGCCCCCATTGTACAGCCACAGCGAAATTGCCTGCGCCTCTACCGTGGCCCGCAGCATCATCTGCTCGTGATTGCCCATCAGGAAGCGGCAGGGACGCTGCCTGGCCAGCGCGCGTAGATACGCGACCACGCCCGCGGACTGGGGGCCGCGGTCCACGTAGTCGCCGAGGAACACCAGCGGCTCGGCGGGAGGGAGCCGCTCGATGAGGCGCTGTAGGGGCTCGAGGCACCCGTGAATGTCTCCGATGGCGATGGGCATGGGCGGTGTCTCGCGACGCTGTAGCGGGCTCGGACCGACATGGTCTGTGTCAAGCGGGCTCAGGAGGGCTCCGGGCCGGTCGCTGCGGGCCGGGCGGGGTCCTTGCTCCACAGGCTCCAGGAGCCCACGAACAGCCGCCCGGGCGGCAGCCCCGCGACGGCCATGGCGAGCAGGTTGTGGCAGGCGGTCACTCCGGAGCCGCAGTAGTGGACGCTGGCGCCCGGATCCGGGCCGAGCCGCCCCGCAAAGCGCGCGCGCAGCCGATCCGGCGGCAGGAACGTGCCGTCGGGCTGGAGATTTCCGGCGTACGGCAGGTTGATCGCGCCGGGAATGTGCCCGGCCCTGGGGTCAAGCGGCTCCTGCTCCCCGCGGTAGCGCTCGCCCGCACGCGCATCCACCAGCACCGCCAGCAGGGTGCCGGACAGCTCCGCGACGTCCTGCACGCTGGCGAGCCGGCGCGGATCCGGTCGGGCGCTGAACCGCGCGGCGTCGGGCCGAGGCACCTCGGCACTCACCGGCCGCCCCTCCCGAGTCCAGCGGGCGAAGCCGCCGTCCAGCACGGCCACCCGCCCATGGCCCAGGTGGCGCAGCATCCACCACAGGCGCGCCGCAAAGGCTCCCTGGCTGTCGTCGTAGGCGACGACCTGGCTGTCCGCGCCGACGCCCTGCCCGCCCAACCATGCCCCGAAGCGCTCCGGATCGGGCAGGGGATGGCGTCCCGTGTCGGGCTGGATCGGCGCGGACAGGTCGGCCTCCATGTCGGCGAAGCGCGCGCCGGGAATATGGGCGGCGCGGTATACCCGCTCGCCATAGGCCTTATCCTGCAACTGGTGGCGACAGTCGAATACGATCCAGGCGGGATCGCCCAGATGTGGAGCCATCTCTGCGGGGGCAATCAAGGTTTCGAAAGCGGACATGGGTCTCCCCGGCAGGGTGCCGTCGCCGCGGCGCTGGCCGCGGAGTGCGCGTGTTGCGAGCGCATGTTGCCGAGCCCCTGACACAGAGCGCCGAGCCCAGCGTGTTCCAACCCAGCGCGTTCCTGGCGAAGCGCTCGGGCAAGCACGCGGATGCCCGCGCGTCCAAGGATAGCAGGGAATCCCGCGCGCTCCTACCCGGGGCTGCCTCGCTTGGGCTCGGTGGGAGGCGCCACCAGGATCGCGCCGGGGCGGCGGTCCCTGAAGCCCGGCGCAGCCGTCCGCACTCTTGAGTCCGGCTTGCTCCAGGTCAAGGGAGTCTTGAAGTTCGCCGCTGATCCGCGCGTGATGGCTTGTCGCAGAGGGGCTGCACCTCCGATTGGGGGGCACCGGAGCGGGGGTCTATTCCGGAGCGGCAGGCGAAACCTGATTGCGCCAACCTGCGTTGAATAAGTCGAATAAGTAGTGTTTGAGCGAACCCTTGGCAGAGTGGAGAGAGCCATGGACAAACCATGGAGGGATCGGGGCGTCATTGCGCTGGGCTTGCTGGTCGTGGCGGGCCTGCTTGGGCAAGGCCAGGCGCTTGCGCAGGCCAAGCGAACGGTGGCGTTGCCGGAGATCAGGGGCGAGGAGCAGGCGGTGCTGGCCGCGGCGCCGCAGGTGCCTCTGCCCATCACGCGCAAGTTCGCCACGAAGGTGGTGGTCAATCTGGAGACGCGGGAAGTGGTGAAACGGCTGGCGGACGGCGTGGAGTACACGTTCTGGACGTTCGGGGGCAGCGTGCCGGGCAGGTTCATCCGCGTGCGCGAGGGGGACGTAGTGGAGTTCCACCTGAATAACCACCCCAGCAGCAAGATGCCCCACAACATTGACCTGCACGCGGTCACCGGGCCTGGCGGCGGCGCGGCATCGTCCCTGACCGCGCCTGGACACTCGTCCACGTTCAGCTTCCGCGCGCTCAACCCGGGCCTGTACGTGTACCACTGCGCGACCGCCCCGGTCGGGATGCACATCGGCAACGGGATGTACGGGCTGATCCTGGTGGAGCCGAAGGAGGGGATGGCGAAGGTGGACCGCGAGTACTACGTGATGCAAGGCGAGTTCTACACCCGGGGCGCCAACGGGGAGACCGGCCTGCAACCGTTCGACATGGAGAAGGCGCTGCACGAGCAGCCGGAATACGTGGTGTTCAACGGCGCGGTGGGCTCGTTGACTGGCGATAACGCCCTGCGCGCGAGTGTCGGCGAGACTGTGCGAATATTCGTGGGGAACGGCGGACCGAACCTCGTTTCCTCCTTCCACGTGATCGGCGAGATTTTCGACCGCGTGTTCGTTGAAGGCGGAAGCACGCTAAACCGGGATGTGCAGACGACGCTGGTGCCCGCGGGCGGCTCGGCGATCGTGGAATTCGGCGTGGAAGTGCCGGGGACTTACATCCTCGTGGACCACTCGATCTTCCGCACTTTCAACAAGGGTTCGCTGGGAATGTTGAAAGTGGATGGCGCGCCGAACACCGCCATCTATTCCGGCAGGCTCTCGGATACGGTGTATCTGCCCGAAGGGGCGACGATCCAGTCGGTGGATCAGCCGGCTCCGCTCGTCTTCGCCAAGAACACGGCCGATCGGATCCGGTTCGGCGAACGCGTCTTCACGACGAACTGCGTCGCCTGCCACCAGGCCAACGGTCAAGGCATTCCCAACGTGTTTCCGCCCCTGGCCGGCTCGGACTTCCTCAATGCCGACAAGAACCGGGCGATCGGGACTGTGCTGTCTGGCCTGCAAGGGGAAGTGACGGTCAATGGGCAGAAATTCAACAATGTCATGCCGCGCCTGGGCCTGGCGGACGAGGACATCGCCAACGTACTGACCTACGTCTACAGCAACTGGGGCAATTCGAAGCAGGAAGTGACTCCGGCGGAGGTCAAGTCCGCGCGTGCGAAGTAACCCCTTGAGACAGCGGGGACGTGATGGGCAAGAACTGCCTGTGCCGAGCGCTGTTCGTCGCGGCCGGAGTGCTCGCGGCGGCTCTGCTGCTGACGGTCGCCGCGGCTCGGCCCGCCTGGTGCGCTCCTCCGGCGCCAGGGCCCGAGCCCCCGCAAGGGATGGTCGTCATACCCGCCGGGAGATTCACGCCGCTTTTTGTCACAGGTGCCCGGCAGGACGGAGCGGCTGCTTCATCGGTGCTGGTGGACGGCTTCTTCCTCGACGTGGTTCCGGTCACGAACGGGCGGTTCCTCGCGTTCGTTGTGGCGCATCCGCGCTGGCGGCGCTCGCAAGTCAGGCGCATCTTCGCCGAGAGCGGGTATTTGGCCCACTGGGCCGGAGATGTGGAGCCTGGGGCCGCCATGCCGCCCGACAGCCCGGTGACGCGCGTGTCCTGGTTCGCCGCCCGCGCGTACTGCGCCGCCCAGGGCAAGGCGCTGCCGACGGTGGTGCAGTGGGAGTATGCCGCGGGTGCGAGCGCGACCCGGCCGGACGGCGAGGCCGATCCGGAGTTCGCGCGCCAGATCCTCGCCTGGTACGGCAGGCCCAATCCCGAGCGGCTCGGCCCGGTGGGCCAGGGCTTCCGCAACGTGTGGGGCGTCTTCGATCTCCATGGCCTGGTGTGGGAGTGGACGCTGGATTTCAATACGGCATTGGTGACCGGCGAGTCCCGCGCCGATACCGCGCTGGAGCGCGGCCTGTATTGCGGCAGCGGAGCGGTTGGCGCGTCGAACTTCAAGGACTACGCGGCTTTCATGCGCTACGGGTTTCGCAGCAGCCTGAATGCCGATTACGTGGTCGGTAATCTCGGATTCCGTTGCGCGGCACCCTTGCTGTGAGCGGACTGAATGGGAGCTGCGGTATGAAACGGGATGGCCGGCGTTGGACGATATGGCTGCCGCATGCGCTGCTCGCGCTGGGGCTGGCCGCCGGACTGGCGGTCGGTCTGGCCGATAGGCCGGCATGGGCTCAGGCGGGGCGCGGGACCGAGTCTGGCGCTATGCCGGGCGCAATGCCGGGTGCAATGCCCAAGCACGAGGTGCTCCCGCCAGCGGCGGGCGCGGGCCAGGGCACCCTGCCGGGCGAATCGGTCTATCAGCTGGAGTCCACTTGGACCGACCAGGACGCAGCCCGCGTTCCGGTGGGTGCCCTCCAGGGCAAGGCCCAAGTCGTGGCTATGTTCTATACGAACTGCCAATACGTCTGCCCGCTGATCGTGGACGAGATGAAGAAGTTGGAACGGGAAATCCCGGAATTGATGCGCACGCAGGTCGGGTTCGCCCTGTTCTCCTTCGATTCCGCGCGGGATACGGCCGCGGTGCTCAAGGCGTATGAGGGCAAGCGCGACCTGGACGGGCGGCGCTGGCGCCTGTACACGGGCGCACCGGACCAGGTGCTGGAATTGGCGGCGGTGCTGGGAGTGCGTTACCGGAAGGAGCCGAGCGGCGAGTTTTCCCATTCCGCGATCATCACGGTGTTGGACCGCAACGGCGTGATCCGCTACCAGATGCTGGGGCTCAATCAGGATCGCGCGCCGCTGGTGAAAGCCTTGCGCGCGGCGGCGCAGGGCTGAGGCGCGTCGGCCGGGAGCGCAGCCCGTTTGGTGTGCCCAGCCGCGGCGTCGCGCGGGCGCGGGGAGCGTGCGGCACCCCAACGGTCAAATTGCGGAAACCTTCTCGTGGCATCGGTCGCACGTGCCTAGCGTTGCTCGGCGGCGGCGGGCCTGTAGGCGAATGCGGTCTTCTTGTCGTCCCCACCCGTGGCGCGGATCCAGCGCTGAATGGCCTTGCGCGCTTCATCGGGCGGCCAGCCGCTGCGGTAGGTGGTCGAGCCATAGTCGAAAACGAACTCCGTGTGCCCGGTGCGATAGATGAAGCCGGCGCAGACGGGCGGCCCGCTCCCGTATCCCGACACGGTGTAGACGCGCACGATTTCCTCGTGCGGCTTGCCGCCGTCCGAGAAGGGAATGCCGTTGATGAAGATGCAGAACTTCTGGCCCGGGCCCTTGGGGGGCATCTCCCAGATCTCCAGCAGGAAGAGGCGCGCCGCCTGGTTTGCCGGAGGGATGGGATGCCGCCCGAACTCGAAGGTGCGCTGGAGCAGGACGAGCCACTCCGCGGCGTTGCCCGCGCGGATGGCCTCGGCCACCTGGGCCCGGGGCATGGCCAACAGAGCCGCGGCGGGATCGCTGCGGTCGGGTCGCAAGATGCCCAGCGCATCGTATACGCGGTGCAGCACATAGGTTGGATTGGTGGCTTCCACCACCTGCGCGCGCTCTTCCGCGGATTCCGTCGCCAGGAAGCGCAGCACTGCGGCGCGCCGGCGGCTGCTCGCAAGCAGCGAAGCAAAAGGCGGCCAGCCAAGCAGGAAACGCTCTATGACCTGCTGGTCGCTGCCGTGCAAGGTGCGGGCAGGTCCTTTCG
>JBGOTW010000049.1:0-20502 GCA_041476685.1 bacterium
CCGTTGGTCGTGACTTCCTGCACGTTCTCGTACCAGCTCTTGCGCGGATTGCGCTTGAGCCGCTTATCGCTGGCTCCCCTCACCAAGTCCAGGGTGTATTTGACGTCGGCGCTGGTGAACGGCTTGCCATCGTGCCAGGTGACGCCATGCCGGAGTTTGAAGGTCAAGCGCTTGCTGTCCGGACTCCAGCTCCAGCTCTCCGCCAGTTCGCCCACGAGGTGCTCTGAACTCTCAATCGGCCGCGCTGGGTCGTAGAGCACCAGGTTGTTGTATAGCGGCATCATCGGCCAGGTGGCCGAAGAGGTGGACTCCTCGTGGATGGACATGCTGGGCCAGCCCTCCCGCAGCATGGCCTTGAGCTCGCCGCCGTATTTTTGTGCCGAGACCCTCGCCGGCTGCGCCGCCAATACCGCCAGCGCGACCACTCCCAGCAGGGCGGCAGCCAGCAGGAACCGCACTTCGCGACCCATAATGCCCCGCTTCCGCATCGGTTTCATGGTTTCCTCATATGTGTGCTCTTCGGCGTGCTGGGACTCCCCTCGTATCGCTTGAGTGCATCCCGGTCCGGAGCGGCTTGCAGAGCCCGTAATGCGGCTTCTCCCTGGAGTTCTGCCGGCGTTACTACCGCATATCGCGCTCCTGCAATCGGAGAACGGATTGGTCGCGCGCTACACGCCCGTCTAGAAGGGATAGCCATGGGGAGGATGCACGAACCCGCACCCGGCTGTGCCTCGCACCCGGCGTGCTACTGCTTCAGCCACACGGTCTCCAGTTGCTGATTGAGATAGTGGGCTGGGGAAATATACCAACCCTGAACCTTCGACGACTGCAGCGTGATGCGGTGCTGCCATAGTGTTGTTAAGAAGAGCGCCTGATCGTTGAGGTAGTGCTCGAATTCATTGACGATAATGCGTTGTTTGGCCAGGTCCGGTTCCCGCAGTTGTGCATCATAGAGCTGGTCAAGCTTGCGGTCGATGTAGTGTCCGTGGTTGCCGTCGGTGCGGTCCTTGGAAATGAAGCGCTGGATATCCAATGTGGGATTGATCATGGAACCGCAGTTGAAGTCTATCGTCGTGTCGTATTGCGGCGGGTCCTGTTCCAACACGGTGAAGAACGCGCTGGTGGGGAAGACGACCTGCTCGACTTCGAGGCCGACCTGGCGCCATTGGTCGATCACGTAGGTGGCGACGAATTTGTAGGGCTGATCGGTATTGCGGTTGTTGAGCTTGAACTTGAAGCCTTCCGGCACGCCCGCTTCCTTGAGCAGGCGCCGCGCCTCGTCTTTCGATTTCTTCGCATCACGCCAGTAGCCGGGAAGTTGAGCCAACTCCTCGTCCGTCATGGCCAGGGGGTGCGAGGGAAACACGTAGGCACCCACGGTCTTGGCGACGGCAACCTTGGAAAGAAACCGGGAGCCGCCCCAGCGGTCGATCGCAAGGTTCAGGGCGCGACGGACGCGGACATCGTCGAAAGGTTTCTTGAAACTGTTGGGGATAATGAACAGGCTGCAGTTCCAAGTGCTCTCCTGGACCGTAATCTTGTCCCCCATGGCGGCTTTCAGGTCGTCCCGCGCCGCGGGCGGAAACCCGCGGAACTGGATCATGCTGCGTCCGCCGCGCAGGGCCTGAATTTCAACGTTTTCCTTCGGCGTGAAGATGCCCTCGAATCCGTCCAGGTAGGGGAATCCCTTCTTGAAGTAGTGCTCGTTCCGCACGCCGATCCAGTTCGCTCCGCGCTGTTCCGACTTGAATACAAAGGGGCCGCTGCCCAAGACATGGGTTCTATACCACTGCGGATCCTGTTTCAGGATCTTCGCCTGATAAATATAGTTAAATGGTATAGCTGCCGCCGGAAGAAAGGCGCTGGTCGCAAACTTGAGTTTGATCACAACGGCGTAGTCTCCCTCGGCTTGAATCGAATCCACCATCGAGAAGTAGGACTTCCGCGGGCTCACCACACCAGGTGCCGGATGGATGAAGTGCTCAAAGCTTGCGGCCACATCCTCCGCCAGGAGGGGGGAGCCGTCGTGGAATGTGACGCCGTGACGAATCGAGAACGTGTAGGTCTTGCCGTCCTTGCTCACGACCCACTTCTCGGCCACATCGCCCTCCAGACGCCGAGCGTTGGGATCCGTCGGATCTAGGCGGACGAGCAGGCTGTACTGCGGTGCCGTGGGATGAATCAGGGCAAAGGTCTCCTCCTGGTGCCCATCCATGCTCGGAAAGTCCGAGGCCGGAATGGTAAACACCAGCGTGCCCCCACGCTGTTGCGCAGACGCGGGGAGCGACCAGGCGAGCAGCAGGATGCCCCATGCCAGCAATGTAATCGGACGCCTCGGGTTAGACACGGCTTCTCCCCTTGATAGAAATCACTGCCTCGCCGGCGACTCGTACCGCAGCGTGAACGTAGTGCAGCTAACTTGCGGTGTGGCGGGCCACCCCGTGACCTGGCCCCTTCTCCCCCATGTCCGGCACTCCTTGCGTGCACAGGTCGTGGGCACGCGGGCAGCGTGAATGAGTCACGCACCCAGTGGCGGATTCATCGGTGACGAGACCTCTCCCCTGAGCAGCGGATGCGCGCGAGTGCCTCGATCTCGGGATCGGCAATCGGCAGGGCGGACAACCGGGCCCTAGGACAATCCGACATGTCCCAGACCGACTGCCGATAGTGGCGAATTTGCTCCCCTGACGGGTCCCTACCACGAGAATTGAGCCAAACTCCAATAGGCACCGTTCCTTGCTTCCGCCTGGCGGGATTGTGGCAGGAGCATTGTGTCCTGAGTCACGCCTGCGCGGATTCATGGCTCGAGGCCGCCTGTGCCCAAGTGACATGAGACAGGCTCAAATTGCGATCGAGGAGCGCGATCGGAAGGATGGGAATGCGGCCCCGACCGGACTGGCCTGATATGGGACAGCGGTATTTTCGGGAATGTCTCTGCGACCGCATCTGATTGCTGCGAATGGAGTGGGCATCAAGTGGTCTTTGGCCTAAACACTGTGGTAAGCAAGGCCGGACCCACGCAAACAGGATCTGAACGCGATACCATCCGCGAAATGCTGGGAGAGAAAACTCGACGACACGGTCCATAATCGGAATCCCACGGTCAGATCAGCTTTACTCGGCAGAATCGGCTTGTGCGAGGAGCGGTGCGATGGGGATATACGACAGTGATGCCATGCAATTGCTGCAAGTGATCTGCCCCAAGTGCAGTTTCTCCGGGCAACTGCTGGGCACGGTTGAAGACGCCGTCTGTCCCGGATGCGGAAACACTTCGGTACACGTGTGCCTGGCGGACGAGGACTCACTCCGCAAGGGCATCTGATTGAGAACCGGGGAAAAGGAACAGTTTGTTCCTTCAAAGCAGTCCGCCGGGAAGGGCTGAGCGCAGCCGCCACGGTGCGGCCCGCAGTCTCCCAGACGCCCGAGCGGCTCCCGCATTCACGTTCGTCGCGGAGGACATTCCGAGCAAATGGACACGCCATGTCCCATTCATTGACCCGACTCCTGACCTTCGTACTGTTCGTCGGACTGCTGAGCGGTTTGCCGGCCGGCCCAGCCCAGGCGGCCGAGCCGGCGCTCACGATTCGCATCGGATCGGACATTGACCGTGGCGTCGTGCTCAGCCAGGCGGTGTTCCGGCTAGCCGACCGGGTGAAGCAGCTCACCAATGGCCGCATCAACGTGCAGTACTTCCCGAATTCGGAGTTGGGCAATGCCGAGGAGCAGATTTCCGGTGCCCGATCGGGGACACAGGAGATTTGGTTCGGTGCCAATCCGCAGATGGGCCGCCTGGTCCCCGCGTTCCAGCTCTTCAGCCCGGCATTTGCCTATGAGGACCGCAACGCCATGCGGGCAGTGCTCAACAGTGAATTCTTTGCGGGCTTGCGGGACGAGGCGCTGAAGAAAGCGGGCATGCTCATGCTGTCCTGGGACTGGTTCCGCGGTTACCGCTACCTGTGCGCCATCCGGCCAGTGCGCACGCTGGAAGACCTGAAAGGGCTGAAGCTGCGGGTGCCGCCTGCCCCGGCCAAGCTCGCTTCTTGGAAGAAGCTGGGAGCCTCGCCCACGCCCACGGCAGCGTCCGAGATCTTCATGGCCATGCAGGAAAAGGTGATCGAGGGGGTAGAAATCGAGCTGCAAACGATCCACAAGGAACATTTCGACGAGGTATGCAAGTACCTCACATTGACCGCACACGATGAGACCTACAGTTCCTTCACGGTAAACGAGGCCTTCTGGGTAAATCTCAAACCGGCGGACCAGAAGATCGTCGTGGATGCCATCCACGAGGCCGGCCAATGGGCCGCCGCCCATTTCGACGAGGAGGAGGCCCAGACTCGGAAGGTGATGGAGAAACAGGGGGTGCAATTCATCGAGCTGTCCAAGCAGGAGCGACAGCGGTGGTTCGCGCTTGGACAGGAGAATTTCGTGGAACTTGAGAAATCCAAGCGCTGGTGGCCGGAGGGGACTGTCGAAAAAATTCGAGCCAAGGACCCCCGTTACTACAAACTTTAGCCCATACGGCCCTCGGACAACCCCTCCGGAGAAGGCGCGCCCACCGGCAACGCCCAGCAGGAGTTGATGCACGCCAGCATTGCCGATGGTCTCCGCCGGTTGGCCATCCACGGTTGCGGAATCCACCCTCGATAGCGAGCGACAGGATGGTGGCTCGAGCGGGCTTCCTTCGCATCGGCGTCACCCACGCCAGATTCGTGGAAAAGTTCGCTTCGCTGCTCAGCCAGACGGCCTTACCCGCCGCCAACGGCGCCATTTCTCTGCTCATCTTCTACCAGGTCGTCGCGCGCTACCTGTTCAATAGCCCTCCCAGTTGGACCGAGGAACTGGCCCGCATCACCATGATCTGGATGGTGTACCTGGGGCTGGCCGTCACGTTCCAGCGCGGCCAGGAGATTACCCTGGTCGGCACTCTTCGCTTCGTCGGAACGATCCCGGCCCGATGGCTGGGCGTGCTGCGGGATCTGCTGATCGTCGTCTTTCTGGTCATTCTATTCTATCAGTCCGCCTACCTGGCCTACTTCGACCGTTCCATCACCACGGCGGCGCTGGAGTTGTCGTGGTCCTGGATCTACCTGGCCGTCACGGCGGGCGTGGGCCTGTACCTGCTGGCTTCGGTGCCGGTGCTGCTGGGCCGCCTGGCGCGCGAAAAGCGGATCGCCGCCGTTGAAATTGTCTTGTTGGCGGGCGCATATCTGGCCGTGACGCGGCTGGGTGTGTCGCAGGTGCTGGGGTTCCAGGTGACCTGGTTGACCCCCGTACTGATGGTGGGACTAATGCTGATCGAGATGCCGGTGGCGCTGACGCTCGGCGTGGCCTGCTTCTATTATCTCATCGTAGCGGGGGGCATTCCCCTGCTGGTCATGCCGCGCAGCTTCACGCATGGCATCGATTCCTTCACGATCATGGCGCTCCCGCTGTTCGTCCTGGCCGCCGAGTTCATGAACCGCGGCGGCATCACCGAGGACATCGTCGAGCTGGCGATGAACTTGGTGGGCCACATCAGGGGCGGGATGGGGCACGTGGCCGTGGCGGCTAACATGATCATGGCCGGCATCTCCGGTTCCGCACTGGCGGACACCGCCGCCACCGGCTCGATCCTGATTCCCCAGATGGAGAAGCAGGGCATCGAAAGGCCCTTCGCCTCCGCCGTCATCGTCGCGTCCGGGACCATTGGCCCGATGATTCCTCCGAGCATCTTTTTCATCATCTATGGCGGACTGGGCAACGTCTCCATCCTCAAGCTGTTCCTGGCCGGGGCCATCCCGGGCGTGCTGATGGGGCTCTTCTTCATGGTCGTGATCTACCTGCGGGCCCGGCGACGGAACTATCCCGTGCAGCCGCGGGCCTCGGTACGCGCGGTATTGCGCTCGGTGCGGGGAGGGATGCCCGCAATCCTGATGCCGATCGTGGTGATCGGCGGCATGATCGGCGGCGTTTTCACGGCGACCGAGGCAGGCGCCATTGCCGTGTTCTATGCGCTGTTCCTGGGACTGGTGACTCGCCGCCTGGCCCTGCACGCGATATGGGACGCACTCAGCAAGACCGCCGTGACCGTGTCCTCGATCCTGATCGTGTTGTCCATGGCCAACCTGGTGTCCTACATTGCCAACCGCACGCAGGTGCCGCACACCATCTCCGCGCTGCTGCTGGGTATCTCCACCAATCCGTGGGTAGCATTGCTGGTGGTGAACCTGTTCCTGCTGCTACTGGGCTGTTTCGAGGCCGTCATTCCCACGATGATCGTCGCCACCCCGATCCTGGTGCCGGCGCTGGCCAAGATCGGCGTGGATCCGGTGCACTTCGGGGTGGTGATGACCCTGAACCTGCTGATCGGTTTAATGACCCCTCCGTTCGGGGCATCCCTGTTCCTGGTGAGCAGCATTGCCAAGGTCAACATGCGCGAACTGATCGTGGCGACCTGGCCCTTCATTGTCGCCCTGCTGATCCTATTGGCATTGATCACCTATGTCCCGCAGATCGTCCTGTTTCTGCCGAATGCGCTGAGCTGAGCCTGAATCCACCTAGGGAGGAGTCCATGGCCAAGAAAATCGAGCTGGAAATCCTGAATCCCCGTGGCGAAGTGGACGTCGTGCCCCGCGAACCCGCCCGGCGCCTGAAGAGCCTGGAAGGCAGGACCGTCGCCTTGATCGACAACACCAAGTCCGGTGCGCGGGAATTCCTCACCTTGATCCGCGGCTACCTGCAGCGGGACGTCCCGGGCATCCGGTTCGTGGAGTTGAGCAAGAAGTTCAACGAGCAGCATCGGATGGAGAAATACCTGCCCCAGCTTGCAGGGATTGACGCGGCGATCTACTCGACCGGTGACTGAGGTTCCTGCACGTTGTGGAGTATCCACGACTGTTATGACCTGGAAGCCAGGAACATTCCCACCGCGGCTGTCGTGTGCACCGGGTTCGAGCCCATTGCCGTCAGCGAATCCCAGCGTCTGGGCATGGCCGCGATGGGCTGGGCCGTCGTGCCCTATCCCCTGGCCGGGCTGGAACCCGCCGAGCGCGAGGCCAAGGCGCGGGCAGCCTATCCAACGCTGCTGAACCTGATCAACCAGGAGCGCGCCAACGGCGGCGCTTCCGGGGTGGCGCAGGAGGCGGCTGCGCAGCAGAGGACGATTCGTGTGGCCGGCGATTCGGTGAACGAGGTGCTGGAGCACCTGGGCGCCACCCTGAATAAGCTGCGCTGGAGCGACGGCCTGCCGCTGGTGCCCCCCACGCGGGAGGCTGTGGACGAGATGCTCAAGGGAACCTCGCTGCCCCAGGAGCAGGTGGTGGCGCGCATGTATCCCAACGAGGGCAAGGCGACGGTCGAGAAGATCGCGATCAACGCCGTGATGGCCGGCTGCCGGCCCGACTACATGCCGGTGCTGATCGCCGCGGTCAAGGGCATTGCCACGCCCTGCTTCAATCAGGAGCAGACCCTCGTCAGCACCGGGTCGTTCTTCCCTACCG
The DNA here is from genome assembly GCA_041476685.1 of bacterium. Lineage (GTDB taxonomy): Bacteria > SAR324 > SAR324 > SAR324 > JACQKK01 > JBGPEV01. The sequence continues at coordinate 7,482 of JBGOTW010000049.1, forward strand.
CGCTCGTCAATGGGCCCATCGTCGAGAAGCTGAATATCAACGCCGGGCGGGGCTTGTTCGGTCCGGGCTGGCGCGCCAATGCGGCGATCGGGCGGGCGATCCGGCTGATGATCATCAACATCGGCGGCTCCTGGCCGGACATCAACGACATGGGCGTAATGGGGCATCCCGGCAAGTACACCTGCTGCATCGCCGAGAACGAGGGCGCTTCTCCCTGGCCATCTATGGCGCAGGAACTCGGCTACTCTCCGGCGTCCAGCACCGTGACGATGTTGCCGGGACTATTCATGGGCTACTTCAGCACGATCGGCGGGTCGAATGCCGAGGACGTGCTGCAGCCCTTGTGCGAGCAGCTCTGTTCGGTTGGCACCACCAGTGCCTACGCCTCGTGGACCGAAACGCTCGTCGTGCTGAATCCCGTGCACGCCCGCATGCTCAAGGACATGGGCATGACCAAGGAGGACGTCAAGCGCTACGTTTACGAGAACACCCGCTTTCCGATGGAAACCTACCTCCGGATGAAACGCCTGATCGTGGAAGAAAAGCTGGACGACCGCGCCAACACCCTGTCCTCCTGGCCCGGCAGCACGGTATCCATGCATGCCTCGCCGGAAAAGATTCGGGTGATCGTGGCGGGGGCCGAAGGCACCCAGGGCGTCTTCATCCGCATGTTCCTCGGCCTCATGGCGACCCACGAGTTGGTGGCTTGAGCCGTAGCGGCGGCGAGTGGGCCGTCGCGAGGACCGCAGGAATTGGGTTCGATTTCGCGTTTTTTGATAAGCTATTGCTTTGATTAGCGTTATCTGATTGCTCACGGTGCCCGAGCGGCGGAGGCTCCCGAACCAGAGCCGTCGCCCTCCCCCTGCTATGGGGCAAGTCACAAGAGGCAAGGGTGTGCCTCTCCTAGCCCCGCTTGAGCAGGTTGCGCGCGATGACCCAGCGGTGCACTTCCGAGGGGCCCTCGTAAATGCGCATCAGGCGCACGTGGCTGGCCATCAGCTGCAGGGGCATCTCCTTCGTCATGCCCATGGCGCCGAAGGTCTGCATCGCCTGGTCGAGAATTTCCCACGCCATCTCGGTGGCGAAGACCTTGATCATGGACACTTCGCTGCGCGGATCGCGCCCCCGGTCGATCTTGCAGGCGGCGTCATAGGCCATCAGCCGGCAGGCGTGGATCTTCGTCGCCGCGTCCGCGATCCACCATTGGATCGTCTGGCGTTCGGACAGTGGCGCGCCGAACGTGACGCGCTGCGGGGCGTACTCGCACATCATGTCCACCGCGCGCTGCGCGATCCCGATGCACCAGGCCGCCATCTGGACGCGGCGCGTCGAGAGGCGCAACTGCATGGGCGCGAACCCGAATCCTTCCCGGCCGAGCAGCTGCGACTCGGGCAGGCGGCAGTCTTCCAGCACCACCTCGTGGGTGAAATGGCCGCCGATCATCGGGATGCGGCGCACGACCTGGAACCCGGGCGTCCCCTTGTCCACGAGGAACGCCGAGATGCCGCCGCGCGCGCCCCTGGCCTTGTCGGTGACGGCCATCACGATCGTGAAGTCGGCTTTGGCCACCCGGCTGATCCAGATCTTCCGGCCGTTCAGCACCCACTGGCCGCCCTGGTTCACTGCCCGCGTGGTCATCGCCGCGGGATCGGCGCCGGCGCCTGGCTCGGAAATGGCGATGGCCGAAGTCGTCTCGCCCCGCGCATAGGGTTCAAGGTACCGGGCGCGCTGCTCCAGATTGACGGTCCCCAGCAACATGCGCAGGTTGGGCGAGTCGGGCGGCATGACGTATGGCGTGACCGTCTTGCCCAGTTCCTCGTTGACCCCGATCAGCGCCTCGGTCGGCAGATTCATGCCGCCGATCTCCTCCGGCGCGTCCAGCCCCCACAGCCCCAGCTCCCGGGAGCGGCGGTCTATCGGCGCCAGTTCCGCCTCGGTCAGCAGCGAACCCTGGCCCGCGGCTTCGCGCTCCAGCACCGCGGCTTCGAGCGGCATCAGCCGCTCCTTGACGAATTGCGCGACCAGCGCTTGCAAGCTGCGGTGCTCTTCCGCCAGTTCGAAATCCATGCGCCCGCTCCCGCTCAGGTGTAGATCTCCTGCCACTTCCGCGCGAACCACCGTGCCACGACGCCGTGGAGCACGAACGGGTCGCCCTGCGCGAACTTTTCCGCCGCCGCGCGCGTCGTGAACACTGCCATCGCCCCTTCCTCCCTCGTCCTGAACAGGCCGACCATCAGCAGCACTCCGCGCGCGTGGAATTCGTCCAGGCGCGCGCGGTGGGCCGGAAAGTGGAGGGGCGCCTTCGCGCGGATATCGGCGGAGGACTCGTAGAAGAGCACGATCTTCATGGGGCTCCTGCCCGGTCTGAATTCCGTGACTCGTGCGCCACGGGCAATCGTCCGCCGGGAGCCCGAGCAGGTCAACCGGTGGACGATCCTCGCTAGTGTGCCCGTTTGATGAAGCAGCCGCGAACTGCAACAAGGGACTCCTCGCATTCGCTCGAAGTGACAAGAATGGTTATTTCGAGCGCAGCGAGAATCCGCTTGTGCCTCCAACCTGGCCCACGCACCGATCTTCATTCGGCAAGCGCCCGTCCGACCCGCGGCCCACCCGCCGCCAACCCTCCTTGTCCGCCGGATGGCGGGGGGCTACTTTGATGGCGGCGCAGGTCCGCAGCCGGACGCAGCCACGTTTCGGCAACGCAATCCGGCTCAGTCCCCGCCCTTCAGCGGGCGGTCTCGCGCGGGACCCAACAGACGGAATTGGTCTGGGCTTGGGCGGCCATCACCGTTCCGCCCTCTTTCTCTCAGGGAGGATCGCATGCAGTCACGCAAGCGGCAGCGGATTGCCGAAGTCAATTCCGCGGATGCGAGCTGGAAGCGGCTCTACCAACTCGCCGGGGTGTGCGCCCTGCTCATCTTTCTCGTGGCGCTGGCGGACATCGTCACCATGTTCTTCGAGGGGGAGGCCATGACCCCCGGTTCCGTGAACGCGGTCGGGTGGTTCACGCTGTTCCAGAGCAAGCGCTTTCTCGCCCTGCGCAACTTGGGTCTGTTGAACATCGTCAACACGATCCTGGAGTTGCCGCTGTTTCTCGCCCTCTATCGGGTGCACCGGCGAGCCGACAGGGCCTTCGCGGCGCTCGCCCTCGTCCTTCTCGCCGTCGGGACGTCGGTCTATATTTCGAGGAACACGGTCTTTTCCATGCACGCGCTCAGCGTACAGTACGCGGCGGCGGCGGAGCCCCAGAAAGCCGCGCTCGCCGTCGCGGGACAGGCACTACTGGGCCTCGGCGAGGATCTCACTGCGGGCATGTTCATGGGCTTCTTCCTCACGGAGCTCGCCGGGCTGGTGATGGCCGTTGTCATGCTCCGCGGCCGGATCTTCGGCGGGTGGGCCGCCTGGATCGGCATCGTGGGATTCGGCTGCCTGCTGGCCTTCAACATCCTCGCGGCCTTCGTGCCGGCGACCTACGGCGTGGTCGTCTGGGCCGGCACGGTCGGCGGCCTGGCGGCGATGGCCTGGTACGTCCTGGTCGCCCGCAGGCTGTTCCGGCTTGCCGCGGCGTGAGGTCGCCGTTTCCATCCTTCCCCTTTTGCCGCTACGGGGAACGGGGGGAATAGGGGCCGACGCCCCGGGCGCGCGGGGAGCGCGTCCGGAGCGTACGGCGGCGGTCACAGTCCGGTTACAGCCGGCCGATGATCGAGACCGACGAGACGTTGTCGCGCGGCGAGCCGCCGAGGTTGTGCGTCAGGCCGAGGCGCGGGTTCTTGAGCTGGCGCGGGCCCGCCTTGCCGAGCAGCTGCAGGTACATCTCGTAGAGCATGCGCAAGCCCGATGCGCCGATCGGGTGGCCGAAGCACTTCAGGCCGCCGTCGATCTGGCAGGGGATCTTGCCGTCGGCGTCGTAGAATCCGTCGAGGAAATCCTTCCACCCCTTGCCCTTCTCGGAAATATGGAGGTCCTCCACGGTCACCATTTCGGTGATCGAGAAGCAGTCGTGCACCTCGAACATGGAGATTTCCTCGCGCGGGTTCTGGATCCCGGCTTCCGCGTAGGCGCGTTTCGAGGCGATGCGCGTGGTGTGGAAATAGCTCCCGTCCCAGGAGTTATGGCCCGACTCCGAGCCGTTCGACACCGCGAGCTGCAGGGCCTTGACGCCGATGAGGTCGTGCTTGCCCAGGGAGCGCGCGATTTCCGGCGTGGTGACGATGGCCGCCGCCGCGCCGTCCGACACGCCGCAGCAGTCGAACAGGCCGAGCGGAGCGGAGATCATCGGCGCATTGAGGATGGTGTCCATGTCCACCGCCTTCTGCAGGTGGGCCTTGCTGTTCTTCGCGCCGTTCTGGTGGCTCTTCCACGAGACGTGGCCGATCGCGCGCTTGAGGTCGTCGTAGGACACGCCATGCACCGCCATGTAGGCCGAGGCGAGCTGGGCGAAGTTGCCCGGCGCGGTGCCGTTGGCGTTCCACAGCTGCTGCAGCGGCGCGCCGCGGCCGCCCGGCAGGCCGCCGTAGCCGGTGTCCTTCAGCTTTTCCACCCCGAGCGCCAGCGCGATGTCGGCGGCGCCGGCGGCCACGGCATAGCACGCGCCGCGGAAGGCGTCGGTGCCCGAGGCGCACATGTTCTCCACGCGCGTCACCGGAATGTTCGGCAGGCGCAGGGTGGTCGAGAGCGGCAGGCCCGACTTGCCCACGTTGACTTCCTCGATGGCCGTGGACAGCCAGGCGGCGTCAATCCGGTTCTTCTCGATCCCGGCATCGGCCAGGCACTCCTTGAACGCCTCGACCATCAGCTCCTCGGCGCCGCTTTCCCACCGCTCGCCGAACTTGGAACAACCCATCCCCAGGATGGCGACCTTGTCCTTGATTCCCGTGGCCATGGCATGTCCTTTCGTGTGGTGACTGGAACCGGGTGGACCCGCCGACGGGCGCGGGTCGCGCGTTCGAAACGGTGTTGCCGACCATCCCGCTGCCGACTGCGCTGTTGCCTGCTTTGGCGCTGCCAAATTCCGTGCTGTCTAGCTCGCTGCGGCCAGCGCCGCTGCCTTCTATGCCGGCGCCGCCTTCCAGAAGTAGCGCTTGAAGCCGCCCCGCATGATGTCGTTGTCGCGGATGCGGAAGGTCATGCGCATCTTGGTGCCGACGTGGACCTGCTCCTTGTCGCAGTCGGTGAAATCGGCCATGAAGCGCCCGCCCTCGGGGAAGGTGATCATGCCGTAGTAGGCCGGCGGGTCGGGCGAATAGGTGAGCTCGTCCGCCGTGAAGGACATGATCGTGGTCTCCAGGCCGGCCATGGGATGGCCATCCTGGCTGTCCACGGCGTGGCAGGCGGGATTGACACAGACCTGCGTCTTCGGGAACTGCACGGTGCCGCAGACCCGGCACTTGCCCCCGACCAGCCCGTAGAGCATGTCGCGCTTGCGCCAGAGGATGGACATGGCGGTCTTCTTGTCGAACTCGGCGCGCATCCCCTTCTCGAGCGGCAGCATCTCGTTGAAGGCGAGGTACTTCATGTAGTTCTTTTCCTCCTTGCGCCGCTCCAGCCAGCCGGAGACGCCCTTGCGCCGGGGTAGCTTGACGATCTCCGGCGTGACCTGGAATACGAGGGCGTCGAGACCCTGGCCGAAGGCCGTGACGAGGATGTAGTCCCCGGCCTTCGCGTCCTCGAGCGCGTGCGCGAGCATGACCAGCGGATGGGCGGCCCCCGTGTCGCCGAGCTTTGCCGCGAGCGAGTCGCGCACGGCCGTCTCCGGGATGCCCGCCGCCTTGGCCATCTGTTTCGGCACCGCCGGCATCAGGCTGGGCATGATGAAGTGCTGGATGTCCTGGCCCTTCAGCTTGGCGGCCGCGAGAGCCTCCTTCAGCGCCGGGGGCACGATCTTCGCGTAGCCCTCGTCGCGCACCCAGCGCTCCTCCCAGCCATAGTCGAAATCCGACTCGTTGCCCCGGAAGTGATCCACGAAGTCCAGCGACACCGAGCGGGTGGCGACGAGCTTGGCGATCACACGCTCCGTGCCCAGCAGCAGCGCCGCGGCGCCATCGCCGTACTGGAGCTCGCTCGCCGCCGCGACCTTCGTCAGGCGCTTGTCGGCCGCCAGCACCAGGCACGGCCCGCTCGCGGCGGCGTGAAGCCCGGCGATGAGCGCCGACGTGCCGGCCTTCAGCGATCCGCCCACATCCGAGGCCACCAGCCCCTGCTCGCTCATCAGGGCGGTGGAGATCACGCCCGCGTTCTGCCGGTCCCGGAAGGGATGCGTCGTGGACGCGAAGTAGAGCGTCCGCACCGTCTTCGGATCGCACCCAAGCAGGCAATCCCGCGCCGCCTCGACCGCCATGGTGATGGAGTCTTCGTCCCAGTTGGCCATCGAGCGTTCGCCCTTGGCGTGACCGCGCAAGCCCGGCGCAAACCACTTGTTGGCGTCATAGACGGACTGCCGGTTCAGCCGCAGCCGGGGAACATATGCGCCATAGGCAACTATGCCGACCATTCATCCCTCCCGTGGACCCGGTGGTTGCCGGGTCGGTGCACCGCCTGCCATCGGCCGGCCTGTCCCGCAGCCCAGTCGCGCCACCCAGTCGCTGGGTCCAGTCGCGCCGTGGGCGAGGCCTTCCGGCACTTCCTTATATGGCGGCGGAGGCCATCCGGCAATCCTTCAGTGCGCGTGCCGTCGTGACCGGTGACGGGTGCCGCCCGCGCCGGGCCCGCGCATCCGTCTCCCTTCGGCAGGACTAGGGTACGTCCGCGAATTCCACCTCGTCCAGCAGGAGATCCAGGTCGGGGATTGTCACCGTCCGTCCGGCAAAGCGCGCGACCGAATCGGCGTCCAGCTCGTGGATGGCGCGGGCGATCGTCTCCGGCCGGGCGGCGAGGAGGGAGGCCATGTCCTGCCGCGACAGCGGCAGCTCGAGCGAGAGCGTTCCCTCGTCATCCACGCTGCCGTAGCGATCCTTGAGGGACAGCAGGAGATGGGCGAGCCGGACCCGGATCGGCAAGGCGGCGGTGCGCATCAAGCCGTGCTCCGTGGCCTCGAGCTCCTGGGACATCTGCCGCACGAATTGCAGGCCGAGCTCGGGATTGCGCTTGGTCATTCCCTGGACGGATTCGCTCGGGATGAAGCAGAGACGCGATTCGACCAGGCACTCCGCGCTGGTCGTATGGGCGTCCCCGGAGAGCAGCGCCCGATACCCGATCGTGTCCCCCGCGTGGCACAGGCGCAGCAGCATCGTATTGCCGGCCGCATCGGTCTTGCGGATCGCCACCGTGCCGCGCTCCACGATGTAGAGGCCCTTACACGGCTGCCCCTGCTCGTGAATGACGTGACCCGCCCGCAGGATCGAGGCCTGCTTGCGCTCGTTGAGGAAGGACACGTCGGCCTGGTTCAGGCCGCACCAGGCGGAACGGTCCCGGCTCTGGCATTCGAAGCAGTCGATCTTGACCTTGATCGCCGCTTCCGACCGCCGCCTCATGAGGTTCATGGGAGCCTCCCCCCGGCGCAACAGAACCATCTCCCGACCGGCGGCGGGACCGGCCCGTATGGTCCCATCCCCGGCCGGCCGATCGGGCGACCGCGGCACCGGCCGTCCCCGCACTCGGCGCAGCGGACGGGCGGCACACGTGCCGCTAGCTGAAAATCTACCACTCCCGGGCCCAGAATGCAGGCGCGGCCCGCGAGAGCCCGGATTCGCGCGGGACCGGCCCTTGGAAGCGATGCAAGGTGTGGAAGCCCGCGCCTGGTGTCCATCTTTCAGGAGGCAGGCGCCCTGAGGCCCAGCGCCGGCACAGGAGCAGCCGCCCGTTGCGGGATTCAAGACCCTGCGCGTTCCCAGGGCGGTGCGCTAGGATGGGGTGATCGGCGCCGGCAGCGGGACGCGATCCGCAGGCGAAGCCGTGCGGGCGCCGCTTCCGACCCTGTGCCGCCTGGCGCCGGACAGCCACTCGAATGCGGAGCGTCTTCATGTCGCGCGAGCCGGATAGCCCGCAGACCGATCCCTTGGACCTGAGGGAGCTGGAGCCGCCCGGCCCCATGGTGGCCATCCTTGAGGCGCTGGCACGGCTGGAACCCGGCGGAAAGCTAGAGGCGTGGTTGCCGCGGCGCCCCATCTATCTGCTGCCGCAGCTCGAGGAGGAAGGTCATCGCTTCGAACTCGACCAGATTGACGCGATGACCTGGCGGCTGCGCGTGACGAAAAGCGGAGGCTGAGGGACACGTGGAGCGTACGATCTTACCAAGATCCGGGGAGCCTAGCGTGCCAATCAGCAATGCCCTGCAACAAGACCCTGCCTCAAGATTGGGTCTTCCGTCGAAAGGTCGCGGCGCGCAGCAGGAGCAGAAACGCATACCCCGAACTCAATGCCAGCGCGACGCCGGCACTGCGGGCCAACCCGTCGCGAGTCAGCCAGCTACCGGCCAGCCAACCGGATGCCAGCGCATCCGAGGGAGCCAGTGCCGCCGCACCCAGCAGGACGACGGATAGCAGGTGCAACAGCGCTTGCCGCCGCGCGGCGGGCTCGGAGAGCAGGTCCCGCACCAGCGGCGTCGTGGCTTGCGCGGAATGGCGGCTGAAGCGGTGCAGCCAGACGAGGAAGGGCACGATCTTATAGGCCATGCCCAGCTCAATCGAACCGGCGCAGCCCACCAGATAGACGGCCCCGAACGCGAGCAGCCAGCGCGGATGCGGAACCAGCTCGCCCGCTGCGAGCAGGAGCAACGCGCCGCACCCGGCCGCTATGCCGATCCGCCACAACCATAGGGTCGCATCGGCAGTCTTGCGCTTGCGGCGGTGCACGATCTGGAACCAGGTTGCGCCATACACGATGCAGGCGAGCGCCAATGGCGGCAGGGCGATCCACAGCCAATGTTCGCCGAGCGCGCCCCAGAGGGCGGCCAGCCCGAAATGCGGAGCGGACAACCCGGCGAGCGGCGCGACCGGCCCGGCGAAAATCGCGCCCAATCCCGCAAGCAGCCCCGCGATCAGCGCGATGGCCAGCGCCAGGATGACGGGGAGCGTGCGGCGACGGGGAAACGGGGCGGCGAGGTAGAACATCGGGACGACGATATAGCTGACGCCCGTGATCAAAGCGCCAATCCACCCTCCGAACGCGAGCAGGACGTGCAAGCCGACCAGCGTCGGGCGGTGCAGAGGAAACCATCCGGAGACGTGCTCTCCTGCGAAGACGAGGCCCAGGACGAATGCCGCGGCGAGCGCCGCCGCAGCCATCCGGATGGACGTCACGGTCGGGGTCACGGAGGGCACGGCGGCCAGCGCGAGCGCGAGCTGAAGCAGCACCGTTCCGAACGCGGCCGCGAGCGCCACCAGAGCCAGTCCGAGCGCGACTGGGCTGCCCCATGCGAGCCCCGCGGCGAGCGCAGCCGTACCCAGGACGAGCCCGGCGTGGACCCAGCGCCCGATGTGGATCCATCTCACCGGCACGCCCACGGTCACGGGCAGGATCTGGTAGAGCGCCCCCACCATCACCATGGAGATCCAGCCCAGGGCGACGAGATGGGCAAGCGCGAGCGTCCCGGGATGGAAAGGCGCGGTCAGCAGCTCCGACCCCTTTGCCGCGAGAAAGATCCCGGCGGCCGCCCCGAAGAGCGGTCCCGTCAGCAGGAAGCGGAGCGGAATATCGAGAGGGGGCGCCTGATCGAGGCGCAGGCCCGCAGGTCGCATCTGGGTCGCAGCGAGACTAGAAGAGCATGAGCCGCTTCACCAATTCGTCCGTCACGCCTGCAAAGACCTCGTCGGCGAAAACGTAGAGCATCTGCTCTTCCTTCACGTTGTGCTGCTCCATCAGGATCAGCAGGGTTTCGCCTGCCGACAGCAGGGTCTTGAAGTCCGCGGCGGCGGCCGCGGCATCCAGGCGATCCAGCAATCCGCGCATCTGCGCGTGCTCCTCGCGCATGATTTCCGTCGGGCCGCCGCCCTGCATCCCCGCGCGCGCCTCGAACTCGGTGAAGAAACCCTCTTCCTCCATCGTGAAGTGGCGGTGCATGCCGAAGGAGAAGGCCGCGGAGAGGTTCCGCGTCCGCTCGGAGTCGCCCGCCTGCGCGGCGGCTTCCGCTTCGGCGTAAAGGGCATCGCAGCGGCGATGGTCTTCGGCAAGAAAGGTGCGCAGGCTGCCGTCCCATGGAGCGGAGCGCTTGCGCAGGTCGGCCTGCCAGCGGGCCGGCTCGCCGGTCAGGGGCGCCCAGTCGAACGTCCCCCAGCGCGCCGCGATGAGCGAGCGGAGCAGCTTGCGCGCGTCCGCCGAGCCGGTGATGCGGACGGACTGTCCCTGGCCGAGGCTGTCGAAGGCGCGCAAGACTTCGGCGGGCTGTTGCTCCGCCGGCAGCGCGGTCAGGTCCAGCGTCGAAAGGGTCAAGGGGAGATGCCTCGCTGACGGGAGGTGTGGAACCCTTGCCCGCGCGCCCGTCCCTGCAGAGCGGGCGGCAGCGCACGGGACGATCGCACGGTACGGGCCGGGCCGCGCGACGCAGCGCTCAGGCGGCCTTTGCAGCGGCTGGCGAGATCCGCTCCGAACGTTCGCTCGGTAGCTGAGCGGACTCCCCGAAGCGGTCGAACAGGTCCACCAGGAACCCGGCCTTGCGCACGAGCGCGAATTTCGCCATCAGCCCGCCGGCCACGATCGCCGCTCCGGCGAGCGGCAGCGCCCAATTCCCGTAGCCGCCCCACGCGAAGGCGAGCAGCAGGGCGGGCACGATATGACCCAGCCCGACGACGGTCCATGCATGGACGGGCCGTTTCAGCACCGCAACCGCCTGGGAGAACGTGGCGGTCTTGGCCGGCGTTGCCAGATAGGTCCGCCAGACGGCCCAGTCGGCCAGACACAGGCCGAAAGCGAGCGGAACCAGCCCGGCGCTGGGCGCTGCGCCGGCGGCAAACGCAAGCAGGAGCAGCGCACCCGCCCCCGCCAGCACGCTGGACGTGACAAAGACCAGCGGCATGATGCGGACGTTCCAGGCCGGGACTCCCTTCGCCTTCGCCAGGATCAGGCCCTGGGACAGGGTGACCCCAAGCCCGGCCAGGGCTGCGGCCCACCTGAGCAGCGGGTGCGGCCAGAACAGCGTGTCAACCAAGGCCAGGAGCATGAAGAGCATGGCGAACCCGGATTCCCGCGCCATCCAAGAGCGGCGCAGGTTGCGCAGAACGTTGAATCCGCGCAGGGGCCGGCCCGCTTCCGCGCCGACCGAGAGCAGGCCGATCGCCACCAGCAGCGGCCCGAGCAAGCCCACCCACTGAGGCACGGCGACCAAACCCGCGGCCGGGCCTGTCCAAAGGGGCGCGCCTCCCGACCAGCCGAGGAGCGGGGCCTGGGGAACCCCGCTTTGGCCCAGCAGCGTGCTCAACAGATACAGGCCCGTGCCGGCGGTACCGAAGAAGAAGTTCGAGACCGCAAGCCCGTGCCAGCTGGATTGCAGGCGCGGCGGCTGCCGCTCGATGCGAGGCACGTTCAGGTACACGACGGAAGGCCGGGTGCCGAGGTGCTCGAGCATGTGCGCTCCCGGTCCCCGTTGGGCAGCCAGGCGCGCGGCCGGGCTCTCGGGATTGTCCAGGTCCCCGAAGACGATGGCGTTGGCGATGCAGGATGAGGCGCACGCCGGAGTATATTCCGCGTCCCGTCCCGGCATGACCGCCGCAGGCGCCCCGTCGAACTTGTGGAAGCAGAAGTGGCACTTGGTGCAGATGCCGATGCGGCTGCGGTCGTAGGTGGCGAGCTCGGGCGGAGTGGCCGCGCCGAAGTAGTAGCGCTCCTTCGGGATGAGGTGCCGCGCCTGATAGGGGCAGGCCACCACGCAGGAGCCGCAGCCGATGCAGAGCGCGTTGTCGATCCACACGATCCCATCCCCGCGGACGCGCGTCGCGGTCGTGGGACACGCGTCGTAGCAGGGCGGATCGGCGCAGTGCATGCAGGTGAGCGGAACGAATGCCCGGTTCACGTCCGGATACTCGCCCCCTTCGACGTCGAGCACCGTGCGCCACAGCGTGCCCGGCGGAAGGCCGTTCTCCATCTTGCAGGCGATCGTGCAGGTCTGGCAGCCTACGCATCGCCCCAAGTCCACCACCATGCCCCAGCGTGTCATGGGCGCCTCATGCCTGATGAACTTCGTGCGTGACGGATCTCATGCCCGCTGAACCTCATGCCCAATGAACTTCATGCCCGCTGAACTTCATGCCTTGTAGATCCGCACCTTGACGAGATCGGCCCCGCTTCCCGTCGCGTCCGTGAGCGCGAGGTTGACGCTCAGGAGCTGGTTCAGGTTCGGGGTGTCCAGCGTCTTGGCGAACGGCGTGATCCAGTGCCCGAATTGCTGCGTCGTGAGGATCACGTCGGGACGGATCCCCTGCTTGAGCACGGCCTTGCCCTTCACCCGGTTCAACGGGGACTCCACCCACACCTCGTCGCCGTTCGCGATGCCGCGCTCCTGTCCCGTGCGCGTGTTCAGCACCACGCCGAAGTGGGTCGCCACATTGGCGGCGACGTCCGCGATGATCGGGAGGGAGACGGTCGAGCCCCAGGCGTACTGCATGCTCCGGGTCGTGAGCATCCACATGGGGAATTCCCCCGGATCCTTGCCGGCTTCGCGGGCGATCGAATCCCACAGACTGGGAAACGGCTTCCAGGCGGGCAGGGGGCTGTATTCGGCCAGCTGCTCGTCCCACCAGCGCACGCCCATCTCGTGCAGGCGGTTGCCCAGCTCCCGGCCCACGCGCGTCAGCCGCTCCTGGTACGGCATCTCGTAACGCAGGCCCCTGGCCTCCATGGCCGTGTGCAGGTACCAGTTCTCCTGGGGAAACGGGACGAGGTAGGCGCCGTGCTCCTTGTACCACTCGAGGTCGTGACTCTCCTTGCCGCCGGAGGCTTCCAGCGTCACGGCCTTGCTGGCGCGGTCCCAGATGTCTTCCACCGAGTACGCGCGGTCGGGCTTGAGCACGCTGTCGGGCAGGTGCTTCTTCAGGCTGACGCCGATCCCCCGGCCGTTGTTGATCGCCTCGTTGTATTCGGCGAGGATGCCCAC
>JBGOTW010000050.1:0-20482 GCA_041476685.1 bacterium
CACAGTCCTTCCCGGTGCACAGTCCTTCCCGATACACAGTGCGCGCGCCTCGGCGTCGCCCTGCCCGGCGGCCTACGGCTTCGCGTCCCGCAGGGCGAACAGGCTCGCGCCGATCGCCCCGGTGTAGATCGAATTCGGGGAGATGTTGAGGACGCGCTCGCCGTAGTTCTCCTGGATCAGGCCGCGCAAGGCCTTCACGGCCGCCCCGTTGTTCGCGACGCCGCCGGTGAACGTGAACTCGTCGGATACGCCGCCGGAGCGCGCCAGCAGGGACATCGCCCGCAGGATGATGGCGCGGTGCAGGCCGTTGAGGATGTCCTCGCGGCGCTCCCCGTTGTTGAGCCGCTCGCGCAGCTCGGCGCCGGCGAACACCGTGCACGTGCTGTTGATGCGCACGGCGCGCTCGGACTTGAGCGCGAGCGGGCCCAGCTCCTGCACGCCCAGGTTCAGCTCGTCGGCGATGTAGCCCAGGTAGCGGCCGCAACCTGCCGCGCAACGGTCGTTCATCTGGAACGCCGTCACGATGCCGTCCTTGTCCACCTGGATGGCCTTGGTGTCCTGGCCGCCGATGTCGAGCACCGTGGTGGTCTTCGGGTACATGTAGTGGGCGCCGAGGCCGTGGCAGAGGATCTCCGAGCGGATCTGCTCCTTGGGGAAGGGCAGGCGCGCCCGCCCGTACCCCGTCCCGACGGAGCTCGCCACTTCCAGGGGCTCGTCCGTGGCGCCCTTGGCGGCGTGGCTCAGCGCGTCGCGTTGCCCTCCCGTCAGACCCGGAAAGATCGCGAATGCGCGCTCCAGCGCCGTTCCGATGTTCGATTCGAAGGTCAGGTCGATCAACGCGTTCTCGACCCGGATGATGCACTTGTCGTAGATGCCGACGAGCAGGCTGTAGGTCACGCCGTCGGGGTCCGCGAGGGATTCGGCCAGCCGCATGTAGGCGCCGCCCGCCAGGTCCCGGAAGAAGTCCGAGCGGCGCGTGCCGCCTACGCTGAACCACTCGGGTGCCTCGGCGGCGATCCGCTCGAACAGGACCTCCAGCTTCCCGGCGAGGGCGGGCTGCACCGCCTGATAGCGCTTGCCCTCGGCTTCCTTCAGGGCGGACACCTTCAACTGGTCGAGCTGGTTGAGGAACTGCTGCAGCCGGAAGCTCCCCTCCAGCGTCGCCAGGAAGTGCTGGAGCGACAGCTCACCCAGTTCCTGCCCGGCGAGGTTCTGCCGGTACAGGCTGAAGCGGGTGTCAATGAAGGCTTCCGTCTTGGCGATCGCGCAGGCCGTATCGTAGTTGCTGCGGCTGTTGGTGATGCCCTTGCCCAGGAGTGCCCCGCCCTCGTCCATGACGATGGCTTTCGTCGTCGTGGAGCCCAGGTCGATGCCCACGTAGAGTCTCATGCGGCCCCCTTCCGTTTTTGATCCAGCATCTGGAAGTAGGATTCGAGGCGATTCTTGATGTTCGCACCGGAGAAGTAGCGCGGATCCACGAGGTCCGATTCGATGAATCCACCCGCCTTGCCCGTGCGCTTCTCGACCTCGCGCAGGATGAGGAGCTGCCCCGCGGAGAACGAGTTGCAGCTCTTGATCGAGTTGATGAGGAATCCGTCGGCGTCGAAATCCTGCACGTACTTGGAGATCAAGGCGACCCGCGACGGCAGATTGAGGTTCGTGTAGCATCCGAAGCAGTAGTCCGCGAGCGTCTCCAGCGGATGATCCGGGTCGTGCCGGAAGCCCTGATCGTAGAGCCCGCCGACCTTGGAATAGGTGCTGGCCACGACCACCGCGCCCTCGTCGTAGAACATCTTCCAGAACTCCCGGAAGCTGGTCCAGTTGGGCGGACCTTCCACGACCAGGCGGAATTTCTCCTCCGCGAGGTCTCCTTCGGGCGTGACGGGACCCTTCCCGGCGGCGATGCGGGCGTCCACTTCCTCGTGGAGATGCTTGTAGTACTCCACCGCCCCGGCGGTGCCCCGGAAGGCGCTGAAGATGGGCCCGATGTAGAAGACGCCCCCGAAATACGCGTCAATCGGGGACGGCCGGTGCGTCGCGGACTTGAACACGGCGACAATGTGGTCTTCCGCCTCGCGGGAGCGATGCAACATCTCGCGGAGCTTGTCGATGTCGAACTTCTGCCCGGAAACCTGCTCCAGCTTGGGGATCACTTCCTCCTTGAGCTGGCGCACCATGTATTGCCGCATGTTCTCGTGCACCGTGCCGTCGGCCTGGTAGGGCGTGTGCAGCATCGCCACGGGCGCCTGGTATTCCTCGCGCAGCAGCTCGAACCACTTCATGAACGTGAAGCAGCCGGTGTAGGAGAGCAGCAGCAGGTCGGGATTGGGGATGCGGGTGTCCGCCGGGCCCATGTTGCCCGAGCGCAGCATGCCGATGTCCGCCTTGACGTACGTGCAGACATCCTCGGAGTGGCCGAGCTTTTCCGCGTCGAGGATCATCTTCCCGGTGCGCTTGCGCATCGCGTTCTGCAGCGCGTTGATCTCCGGATGCACGGGCAGGAGGTTGTCGAAGCAGCGGATCAGCTCGTTCAGGTTGCCGGGCACGAAGGTGTAGACGACCTTCTTGCCCGACTGCGCCGCCTCCGCCAAGTCCTTGTAGTGCGCGGCGATCATCTCCTTCTGGAGCACCATGCTGTGCTCCTTGTGGACTTCCGGCTGAGCGCTCATGGCTGCCCCCACAGCTTGATGGAGTCGGCGAACGTGCCCGTCTGTTCCTTGATCACCTGGAATTGCCCCGTGTTCTCCGAGTACTTGAACTCCGTGTACGGGACGGCGGCGGTATCGAGCGCCTTGGTCAGCATGGGCTGGTCCAGCAGCGCGGGATCGCAGAAGCTGGCGGCGCAGAAGATGACGCCCTCGCCCTTGCGCTTCTCGCACTGGCGCACCAGGGCCTCGCCCTTCTTGCGCGTGCCGATGTACATGGAGGCGGTCTGCACGCTGCGGTCGGTAAAGGCGAGCGCCAGGTTCGTCAGGCCGTCGCCCGTCTCCTCCACGTCCCCCTCGATCCAGCGCGATCCCAGGACGAAGTCGTCGTCCACGATGTAGCAGCCCGAGCGCTCCAGGGCGCGAATGAGCGCCAGCGGCGGCTGCTCGCAGAAGGCGCCCCGCAGGATGATCCGGCTGTTGTCCAGCTGCGGCCGTGTTCTTTGCTTCGCCTCGTCCAGGTAGTACTCCATCAGCCGTGTGTGCTCCTCGACGGGAAGCACGTTGCCCGCCCGAAGCAACAGGTAAAGCTCGGCCGTCGGCACCGACCAGGGCTGCGCGGAGCGCAGATCGTACAGCGCCTCCACCAGCCTGCGGTTGCGGTTGTAGGCGCGGATGCTGTCGAGCAGCCGCTCATTCGTCGGCGCGGTCCCGCTCAGCCGCGCCATGTCGTCGCACAGCGTCTCCAGCTCCTCCCGGTAGAAGCGGCCGCCCACGTCAGGGGCGTAGTTCTGCGGCAAGTCCACGTAGCGGGCGTATTTCTCGGGAAACATCATCTGCCACATCCCCGACAGGTTGCGGATGACGTCGCAGATGGACGGGAAGAGCACGCCGTCGAGGCAGTCCAGCCGTCCGCTCACGCCCATCTCGATTGTGCTGCGCGGGATGTGACAGATGTAGGACTGGTAATAGGCGTCGCCCCGGATGATCTCCATGTCGCCGCCCATCAGGCCGACGGGCAATATCCCCGCGGCATGCACGATCTCCCGCGGGACGTAGATCGGCATGAAGCCGATGGCCTTGCGGCCCGGCTGCCGCGCCTTCCACTCGCGCACCGTGGAGAGCGCCAGATCCTCGTAGAGGTGCTGACACCTCTGGACGATGTCTTCGATGCCCATGTTTCCCCCAGATCCCGGTTCCCCCTGATCCCGCACCGCGCTTGGCCGCGCAGGGCCGGCGTGCGTGTCGCTTGACTTGGGAGACAAGGTACAGCCCGATCGCGCCACGGACCTTGATATAGGTCACGCTCCGTGGTTGACGAATGTCAGGGCCACTTGTCGGGCCGATTCGGGGTCTGACGGGGCGGCACGGGCGCGCGGCAGGACCCGCGCCGCGAGGAAACGGCTCCGGTAATTCATGTGAAAAATCAACATCATGCACGGGACGAGGGCGCGCGCGTCCGTTGCAATGCGGCCGGGATTGCCCTGCGGGAAATTGGCAGCGCGAGTACGCACGCCGGCGGCAGCCGACGCTGCCACACCCGCCGTCCGGGAATGAGCCGGGCATCCGTTGCCGACACGCAGACGCGCAGGCGAGACCTAGGGCGCGCCCGCTACTTGCTCGATGGCCCGCGCCACCAGCGCGCGACCCAGCTCCAGCTTGATTGCGTTATGGGCGAGCGGCTTGGCTGCTGCGAATGCCGCGGCGGCCGCCCGGTCGGCCAATGTGCGCGAGGGGGATTGGCCTTCGAGCAGAGCCTGCGCCTCCGGACATCGGCGCGGGACAGGGGCGACCCCTCCCAGCACCATGCGCACGTGCCGCATGCGCCCTTCCGCGAGCACGCAGCCAAAGGCCACGCTCACCAGGGGGAAGTCGCCCGCAGTCCGTTCGCGCGCTTTCAGGGTGGTGCCGCGCCATTCCACGGGAGCCGGGGGCAGCGTGACGGCGGTGAGGATTTCGCCATCGGACAGGACGTTCTCGCGCCGCACGTCCACTTCCGGCCCGGCAAGGAACGCATCCAACGGCATGGATCGCGCCGCAGCCGGGCCCGGCTCCGCGCCGGCGATATGCACGGCAGCGTCGAGCGCCAGCAAGGGTGGCGCCAGGTCCGACGCATGCACAGCGGCGCAGGGAGCTCCGCCGAACACGGACAAGTAGGGTTGGTGCTCGCTGGCGAGGGCCGGGCAACCCGTGCCCCCTTTCTTCAGGCACGAAACCCAAGGGCTGCGGTAGTGCAGACAGCGGGGACGCTGGCAGAGGTTGCCCCCGAGCGTCCCCTGGTTGCGGATCTCCGGCGTCGCCACGCCGCGGGCCGCCTCGGCCAGGATGCGGTAGGGACCGCTGAGGCGAGGCTCTCGCTCGAGCTGCGCCAGCGTCACCCCGGCGCCAAGCTGGAGCCCGGCGGGCCCTGCGCGGACGATGTGCAACTCCTCGATCCGGCTCAGGCCCACCAACTGCTCGTAGTGGACCAATCCCTCCTTGAGCTCGCCGAGCAAGTCGCTTCCGCCGGCGATGGGCCTGGCCTTTCCGTGGCCGGCCCGCAGCAGCTCCACGGCGCCGGACACGCTTGTCGGATCGAAATAGTCGAACGCTCTCACCGGGCGGCCCTCCCCTGCGCGCGGATGGCCTCCAGCACGCGGCCCGGGGCGAACGGAGCCTCGTGCAGCCAAGCGCCGGTCGCGTTCGCCACCGCGTTGGCGATCACGGCCAGCACCGGAACCACGGGCGGTTCGCCCAGCGCCTTGGCTCCGTACGGGCCGATGGGATCCGGGTCGCCCGCGAACAGCACCTCGATAAGGGGAAAGTCCACGATCGCGGTGGACTTGTGCTCGAGGAAGCTCGGGTTCAGCGTCACGCCGGATGGCCGGTCCAGGTAGAGCTCTTCCCGCAGCGCGATCCCGAGGAATTGGAGCACGGCGCCGGAGACCTGGCTCTCGGCCAGGCGCGGATTCAGGATCCGTCCCGAGTCCTGCACCGCCACGTAGCGGACGACGCGAATTCGTCCGCTGGCCATGTCCACCTCGACCTCCGCGAAGTGCGCCGCGAAGGCGTTGATGACGAATTCGCTGCTCCCGGCCGTGAGCACGGCGCGTCCGGTGATATCCTCCGGCACGCGCTGCATGGCCTCCGCCAGGCTCAGGCCAGCGCCGTCCTGCCCAGGCACCCGGAACCGGCCGCTTTCGAGCACGGCGTCGGTCCCGCCCAGCAGGGCCGCGACGCGCTCGCTGAGCCGGTTGCGGGCGGTCTCCGCGGCCAGCTTGACCGCGCTGCCGCTGGAGAACGTGGTGCTGGACCCAGCAGTGATGTGGCCCGGCGGCGTGCGAGCCGTATCCGCGAGCGTGATGTCCACCTGCTCCAGCGACACCTGCAGCACCTCCGCGGCAATCTGCGCGAGGATCGTCTCCGAGCCCTGCCCGACGTCCACGACGCCCACGCTCACCGTCACCCGCCCCTGGCCGGTAATGCCGACCACCGCCTGCGCCTCGCGCCCGACGCCGCCCTTGTAGATGCCCATGGCGACGCCCAGGCCCCTGCGCCGCGCGCCGGTCGCGCTGCCGGTGGGCCGGTGGCGCTCGCGCCAGCCGATGCGCTCCGCCCCGGCGAGCAGGCAGGCGCGCAGGCCGTTGCTGGCGAAGGGCACGCCCCCTTC
Source organism: bacterium (assembly GCA_041476685.1). GTDB lineage: Bacteria > SAR324 > SAR324 > SAR324 > JACQKK01 > JBGPEV01. Next base: position 6,295 of record JBGOTW010000050.1, read on the forward strand.
CACCGGCTCGTCGGGTAGGGGCTGGCCCTGCGGCGTGACGCGCCGTCCGGGCTGGCCTTCCGGCCGCACGTGGAAACGCAGGCGGTAGTCGAGCGGGTCCACGCCCAGGGCCGCGGCGGCCTCGTCCACCAGCACCTCCAGGGCGAAGTGTCCCAGCGGCGCGCCCAGGCCGCGAAACGAGCCGCCCGCCGGCCGGTTGGTGTACACGGGAATCCCCTCGAAGCGGACGTTGGGGCAGGTGTACAGGTACAGCGGTCCTTGGCCGATCCGGCGCACGACGTTCCTGCCCGAGGCGACGAAGGCCCCCGCGTCCATAACGCTGCGCAATTCGATCGCCGTCGGCGTCCCGTCGGCCTGCATGCCGATGCGCAGGCGGTTGACGGACGACTGGCGATTGCGCCCCGCGATGAACTCCTCGCTCCGGCTGTAGTCGATGCGCACCGGCCGGCGGGCCTTGCGGGCGAGCCAGGCCGCCAACGCGGCGATCCGCCCCTCGTCCTTGTTGCCGAAGCCGCCGCCCATGGCGGTGCAGATCACCCGCACCTGCTCCAGCGGCACCCCGAGCACGCGGGCCAGCATGGCGCGGTCGTTGGCGTGCGGGGAGCGGCTGGTCTTCCACACGGTGAGCCGGTCCCCTTCCCATTCCGCCAGCGCGGCGCGCGTCTCCATCCCGACGGGCGCGTGCACCTGAGTGCGGAACGTGCCTTCGAACACGCGCGCGGCCTCCCGGAAGCCCGCCTCTGTATCCCCGCGCGAAAGGACCAAGGAGCGCTCTCCCACGAGATTCCCGCCCGGATGGACCGCCGGCGCCCCCGCCTTGAGGGCCTCCTCGGCGTCGAACACGGCGGGGAGCGGCTTGTACTCGACGCGGATCGCGGCCAGCGCGTCCTCCGCGAGCGCGGCAGTCTCCGCGGCCACGGCGGCCACCTCGTCCCCGACGAAGCGCAGCACTGGATCGAGCACGAGCAGGTCGGCGTCAATCCGCGCGTCCGGCACGTCGCGGTACGTGAGCACCGCGTGCACGCCGGGGCCGCGCTCGGCCGCGAGCGTGTCCAGCGCGACGATGCGGGCATGAGGGTGCGGGCTGCGCAGGATCTTCCCGTACAGCATGGCCGGCCGCTTCAGATCGGACGTGTAGCGCGCCGTGCCGCGCACCTTGTCGGCGAGCCCCAGCCGCGTCTCGCTCCGGCCGATCGTGCGCAGCGTGTCTTCCCTGGCTTTGCTCTCCATGGCTTGGCTCTCCTTGGCTTGGCTCTCCGAGGCTTTGCTCACGAGAGAAGGGAGCGCCCTGCGAATGGGAGCGCTCGCCTCCCGGGTGCCTGCGTCATGAGGTGCTCATCGGGGCGCCCGCAGCGAAGCGTCCGCATGAGGGCCGCATCAGGCGCGGCGCATCAGGGCCGGCGCCTCCGGCTGGCCGCATCGCGCACCGCCGCGACGATGCCGTCGTAGGCGTTGCAGCGGCAGATGTGTCCGACCAGGCCCCAGCGCACCGCCGCGTCGTCGACGCCGGGTTCGTCCCGGAGCAGCGCGTAGGCCGCGACGGCGAATCCGGGCGTGCAATATCCGCATTGACCCGCATCGCGGCTGACGAATGCGTCGAGCAGGGGCTGAAAATCCGGCCGCTCGCTAAGCCCCTCGATCGTCACGATGCGGCGGCCCGCCGCCTGGACGGCGAGCACGATGCACGCGTTCACCGGCTGATCGTCGAGCAGGACGGTGCAGGCCCCGCACTCTCCCCGCTCGCAGGCCGGCTTTGCCCCAGTCAGGTCGAGCCGTTCCCGCAACAGCTCGAGCAGCGTCGTGCGGGGCTCGACCGCGAGCGTAAGCGGGCGCCCGTTGACCTCGATGCGGAGCTGGATCTCTCCAGTGCGGGCTGCCGATGGGGCCATGGGTCTCGAGTCCTTCGCAGGATGCGGGCTGCCGGGCGCGTCCCTCACGCCAGGAACTCTTGCAGCAGGCGCGCGAACGCTTCGGGTTGCTCCAGCACGGACGCGTGTCGGGCCGGGGCGAGCCATTCCAGGCGCGCAGAGGGAATGTTGGCCGCCAGCCACCGGGCGGAGTCCAGGAAACTCGGCACGTCCTGGTTCCCGCAGATCACCAGCGTTGGCGCCAGGATCTGCGGCGCCAATGGGCGCAGATCGGCGGCGGCCAAGGCCTCGCAGGCCAGCGCATACCCTTCGCCGGCGGTGCGGGCAAACGAATCCTTCACGTACTGCACGGCCGGGGGGTTTGCGGCGGCCATGTCGTCGGTGAACCAGATCTTCAGGATCCCCGCGGTCAGCGCCCCGACGCCTTCCGTCCGCGCGCCGGCGGCACGCTGCGCCCACATACGCCGCATCTCGTCCGTGTAGCGCGGCGTCGTGTCCGCCAGCACCAGGCGCGCCACGCGCTGCGGCGCGCTCGCCGCGAAGTGCTGGGCGACGAGCCCGCCCAGCGAGATGCCGGCCACGTGAGCCTGCGCGATGCCTTCGCGCGTCAGCAGCGCGCCCAGCTGGGCGGACAGGTCTTCCACGCGGTAGGGGCCGGCGGGCACGGGGGACTCCCCATGCCCGGGGAAGTCGTACCGGATGAGGGTGAAGCGGTCCTTGAGGCGCGCGACGGGGGCGTCCCAGAGGCGGTGGTCCACGCCGAGGCAATGCAGCAGCACGACGGCCGGGCCCTGGCCCGTGCGGTGAACCCGGATCCCCTCCGTAGCCAGCGCTGCGGACATGGCGGCACTCCAGCTTGCTTGGGCGTCGGCCACTTCCGTCTGGCAGACGGCCCGCGAAAGCGCGGAACTTTCTGCCCGGCCAGCACAGTCTTCCCGGCCAGCACAGTCCTAGTGCAGCGACCGGCCCGCTGTCCACCTCCCGCGGGCATCCCCGGCCACCAGCGCGGACGCGGCATCATCCCGGGTTGCGCGCGGCGTGCCACAAAGGGTAGGGAGCCGGGAGTGCGCGCGGGCGCAGCGCGGCCTCTCTTGGCGCACCCGGCGGGGCGCAGCGGCAATTTCCCACTTTCGCGGAGCGGTCTATGGACTCTTGTGCGGGCTCCAGTTTCATCGTGCAGCAGCGCAGCGCGTCTTTGGCCGGGGGCCTGGGCACCACCCTGCTCTCTCTGCTGGGCATCGGCCGGGCCGCGACTCGCGCGGCGAGCCAGCCCGGCCGGGCCATCGACGTCCATGCCCATTTCTTTCCCACGCCCTTCCTGAAGGCGCTGGCGGAGGAGGGCAGTCCGCCGCACTTCCCGCTCGATATGTCGAAGCCCGGCGCGCCGACCGTGGTGCGGGGGTCGTTCCGGCTCACGCTGGACGCCTCGTACTGGGATCTGGAGCGGCGGCTCAAACGGATGGACGAGCAGGGGGTGACGACGCACGCCCTGTCGCTCACCGCGCCGATGGTGCACTGGGCGCCCGCGGTGCGCGGGGCGAAACTGGCGCGGCTGTACAACGATGCCGTCATCGAGGCGCACACCGCGTTTCCGGACCGCTTCGTCGGCTGCGCCGCGCTGCCGCTCCAGGACACTGCGCTGTCCCTGGCAGAACTGGACCGGATTGCGGGGCAGCGGGCCATCCGCGGCATCTACCTGCCGACGAATCTCGGCGGCCGCGAACTTTCGGACCCAGGCCTGCTACCGATCTACAAGCGCTGCGAAGCGCTCGGGCAGCCGCTGCTGCTGCACCCCGTCGCGGTGATCGGCGCGGAGCGGCTCGCGCCATACTATCTCAACAACCTGCTCGGCAATCCCTTTGACACGTCGGTGGCGGCGGCCCACTTCGTCTTCGGCGGCATTCTCGATCGCTTCCCGAAGCTCGAGATCGTGCTGCCCCATGGCGGCGGTGCGCTTCCGGCCCTGTGGGGCCGGCTGCAGCACGGCCAGGGCGTCCGTCCGGAGACAAAGGGCAAGGCGAAGCATCCGTTCGGGGAATACCTGCGGCGCTTCCACTACGACAGCATCACCCACTCGCCGGACCTGCTGCGCACGCTCGTCGCACTCGTCGGCCCCGACCGGGTCATGCTGGGGAGCGACTACTGCTTCGACATGGGCTACGAGCGGCCCCGGGAGATCATTTCCCGCATCGGCCTGGGCCGCGCGGACCAGGACAAGATCCTCTCCGGCAACGCCGCGCGGCTGTTGCGGCTGTAGCCGTACGCGCACCCCAAGGGCGGCCGCGTCCGGGCGGTACGGTGGTCCGGGTGACACCGTGCTCCGGGCGGTGCCGTGGTCCGGGCGGCACCGTGCTCCGGGCGGTGCCGTGCCCGCCGAATCCGGCGCACAGGCCGAGCCCGGTCCGGCAAGTTCAGATTGACAACGGGGGGGTGTCTTCCCTTATGGTGTGCGCGACCAGGGGAAAGGGCAGACCAACTTCTACGACGTGCAAACGATTGCATCCGGGACTTCGCTTGCCCGGCGAGCCAGCGGAATGGGGACTCCGCTTGCTCGGAAGCCGGCGGGAGAACCTCGGCCGGCTCGCAACGAGAGCGAAGTAGGACATCTCGCTCCTCGGATTGCGACGGATCGTCGCCCGCCGTTCCTGCACTTGCCCGTGCAGCGTACCCCCACCCGATCACCCAGACTTCCTGAAGCACACGCGCGAGGAGTGGCATGAAATTCGGAACCTTCTTCTTCTTTCAACTGCCTCCGGGGCATACCGCCGCCGAAGTGATCCACCGGGAGTTGGAGCAGATGGACTGGACGGAGGAGCTCGGCTTCGATCAGCTCTGGATCACCGAGCACCACTTCATCGAGTACGGCCTGTCCGTGGATCCACCGGCCATCGCCGCGGCGGCGGCCATGCGCACCCGGCGCGTGCGGATCGGCTTGGCGGCGGCGATCCTGCCGTTTCACAATCCGATCCGCCTGGCGGAGCAGCTGGCCCTGGTGGACATCATGAGCAAGGGCCGCCTCGACGTGGGCATCGGCCGGGGCAACCGGCCGATGGAATTCGCCGGTTACCAGGTTCCGCAGACCGAGAATCGCGAGCGCTTCGAGGAGATGCAGAAAATCCTCGTCGAGGCGTGGACCAAGGAATATTTCAGCTTCGAGGGTAAGCACTACCACGTGCCCCGCGTGCGGATCCTCCCCAAGCCCTACCAGAAGCCGCACCCCCCGCTGTACGTGGTCTGCGTGGGCCCCGATACCGTCAAGGCCACGGCGCGCCAGGGGCTGCCCATGCTGAACTCGGTCCTGTTCGGCGATACGGCCCCGCTCAAGGCCAACCGGGACTTGTACGTCAACACGATGCAGGAGTCCGGGTTCAGCGCGGCGGACATCGCCGCCGCGCTGGGCAAGTGGGGCGTATCCCGCCACGTCTACGTCGCGGCGACGGACCAGCAGGCGTTCGCGGAAGCGAAAGACGCGGAGATTTGGTATCAATCCTCCCTGAAGCGCTTCCTCGTGCCCGACCGGATCGAGGACGCGCATCCGGACTTGCAGCCGGGCTTCCGCGCCATGGCGGAGCGGCTCGCGAAGGTGACGTGGGAAGACTTGTGCCGGGAAACGCTCGTGTTCGGCTCGCCGGAGACGGTCACCCGGCACATGAAGGAAATGGAGCGCCTGGGCGTGGGCCAGGCCCTGTGCTGGATGAATTTCGGCGGGCTGCCCCAGGACAAGGTGCGCCGCTCCATGGAGCTGTTTTCCAGGGAAGTGATGCCGCACTTCCGCTAGGGCGTGACGGGCCGGAGGGCGTGGCATCCCTGCGTCTGAGCCTGCGTGCAGGCCAGGCTCCAGGTTCGGCATCCTGCGCGCTGACCGGGCGCGGGAATGCGGGAAGCGGCGCCGCGCTGTGCGGTGCGAGGCGAGCCCGCCGCGGCGGGTGTTCGGCTGTGCGGGTACCGGGAACATGAACTTCTGGGTGACCCAGGCTTTCAACGGCATATCCTACGGGGCCTTGCTGTTCCTGCTCTCGAGCGGACTTTCGCTCATCTTCGGGGTGATGCGGATCGTGAACCTGTCTCACGGTTCGTACTTCCTCCTCGGCGGGTATGTCGCCCTCACGGTGATCCACGCCACGGGGTCGTGGCTGCTGGCGATTCCGGTCAGCGCGCTGTGCATCGGCGTGCTGGGGCTGCTGATGGAGCGGGTGTTCCTGCGGCGCCTGGGGTTCGACGCTCTGCGGCAGGTGCTCCTGACCATCGGCTTCGCCCTGCTTTTCCAGCAGGCGGCGCTCGACATCTGGGGCGGCGAGAGCCGGAACATCCTCGTTCCGCCGTCCCTGGCCTGGAGCTACCAGGCCTTCGGGCTGTACTTCCCGATGTATCGCGTCTTCATGATCGCGCTGGTGGCGGTTGTCGGCTCGCTCCTGTGGTGGACCATCGAGGGGACGCGCTTCGGCGCGGTCATCCGCGCCACCGTCGATGACGCGCAGATGGCGCGGGGGGTCGGCATCGACACCTCGCGCGTCTCGATGGCCGTGTTCGCCCTGGGCGCCTCCCTCGCCGCCCTGGGCGGAGTGATCGGGGGCGGGTTCACGGGGATCTATCCCGGGCTGGACTTCGAGGTGCTGCCGCTGGCCTTCGCCGTGGTCATCATCGGCGGGATGGGCAGCCTGCGCGGGGCGCTCGCCGGCAGCCTGATCGTGGGGCTGATGGACAACTTCGGCAAGGCGCTGTTTCCCGAATTGGCCTATTTCACCCTGTACGCTCCCATGGCGCTGATCCTGGCGATCAAGCCGAGCGGATTGTTCGGGAGGGATTGACGCCGTGGCCCGCGCCGCGCGCCTGAAGCTGCTGCTCGTCGTTGCGCTGCTGATCGCCCTGGGGGCGGTGGCGCCGCTGGCCAATTCGTTCGTGCTGCTGCTGCTGACCAAGGTGCTGGTCTTCAGCATCCTGGCGATGAGCGCCGACCTGCTGCTCGGCTATACGGGCCTGGCCACGATGGGGCAGGCGGCGTACCTGGCCGTGGGGGCCTATCTCGCCGCGATCCTGGCGGACCGCTACGCGTTCGGGCTGGGGTGCGACTTCGGCCTGGTGCTGGCCGCGGGCGCCCTGCTGGGCGCGGCCGTGGCGGCGGTGTTCGGATTGATCGCCATGCGCTCCACGGGCGTGTACTTCCTGATGATCACGCTCGCGCTGGGCATGGTCGTCTGGGGGCTGGCGTACCGCTGGAATTCCCTCACGCACGGGGACAACGGCATCAACATTGCCCTCCGGCCCTCCTGCGGCGTGGCCTTCGGCCATCCGCTCGCCTACTACTATCTCGTCTTCACGGCGTTCGTGCTGGTGCTGGGCGGGCTCTATCTGCTGGTCAATTCGCCCTTCGGGCGCAGCCTCGTGGGCATCCGCGAAAGCGAAGTCCGCATGCGCATCCTCGGGTACAACACGTGGCTGCACAAATACCTCGTCTACGTCATTGCGGGGGCCTGCGGCGGATTTGCCGGGGTGTTGTGGGCGTTCCTGAACCGCATCGTCAGCCCGGACGACGCGATTCTCACCACGTCCGTGGACGCGCTGCTGATGGTCATCCTGGGCGGGCCGGGAACGCTGGTGGGCGCCGCGATCGGCGCGGGCGTCGTGTTGTTCTTGCGCGAGTACCTCAGCACCCAGGTGACCTGGTGGCAATATGTCCTGGGAATCGTCTATATCCTGACGATCTATTACCTGCCGGAGGGGCTGATCGGGCTGCCGCGTTACCTGCGGGGCCTGCAGCGCACCAAGGGCGGACCAACCCCGGCGGCTGCGCCGTCGCCCTGAGGCAGCCGCCACGCGACACAACTCCAATGGGAAGGGGGAAGCATCATGGGAGCGAAACCGAAGCACCGCATCATTGCGTGGATTGGACTGGCCGCGACCATCGGCCTGGGAACGGCTCCGGGACTCGGGCTCCGTACCGCCGCCGCGGAGGAGCTGCGCATCGGGTTCCTGGCCCCCTTCACCGGTGGCTTCGCGCAGAATGGCGAGGACATGAAGAACGGCTTCAACATGTACCTGGACGAGGTGCATTCGGACTTCGCGGGAGCGAAAGTCAGGGTCATCTTCGAGGACGAGCAGGCCAAGCCGCCCATCGGCGTGTCCAAGGCGCAGAAGCTGATCGACCAGGACAAGGTGCATTTCTTCATGGGCGGCGTGCTTGCCTCCACCGGCTACGCGCTGGCGCCCGTCAGCACCCGGAACGAGGTGGCCTACGTGATGCCGGTCTCGGCGGCCGATGACCTGACCCAGCGCGAGCGGGCCAACTTCCCCTATGTCGTACGCACCGGCTGGACCGGTTCACAGACGACTCATCCCTTGGGGCAGTGGGCTTGCGACCAGGGCATGAAGCGCGTGAGTATTGTCGCGGCGGACTACGCCTTCGGGTACGAATCCAGCGGCGGCTTCCAGACCGCGTTCGAGGACTGCGGCGGAAAAGTCGTGCAGAAGGTCTGGCCGCCTCTGGGCTCGAAAGACTTCGGCCCGTTCCTGGCCCAGGTTCGCCGCGACGTGGACGCGGTGTTCACCGTGATGGTGGGCCCGATGAGCCCGCAGTTCCCCGCGCAATACGCCGCGGCGGGCTTGAAGAAGCCTCTCCTCGGCCAGGGGACCAGCGCGGACGAGTTCTCGCTGCCCTTCATGGGCGACGATGCGATCGGCCACGTGACCGCGCTGCAATACAGCGCCGCCTTGGAAACCCCGCGCAACGAGGCGTTCGTGAAGAAGTACCGCAGCCTGTACGGCAAAATACCCTCGTACTACTCGGAGACCAACTACACGACGGCGCAGTGGATCCACGAGGTGATGAAGAAGACCGGCGGGAAATGGCCGGGAACGAAGGAATTCGTCCGCATGATGGAGGCCACGCAGCTAAGCGATTCCGTGCGCGGTCCGGTACGCCTGGACGAGATGGGCAACCCGGTGCAAAACATCTACATCCGCAAGGTGGAGAAGAAGCGGATGTTCGGCTTCCCGAACGCGGAGCTGTGGAACACGGTCATCAAGACCTATCCGAACGTGAGCCAGTTCTGGACCTACAAGAAGGACGAGTACCTGAAGAAGCCGCTCTACAGCCGCGACTATCCGCCTTGCCGGTTCTGCGAATAGCCGCGCCGAGCAGAGGCGGCGCGCGGCACCGGCCGCGGGCGGGAAGCGCAATCCAAGCGGGGTGAACGTGCCGAAGGGATCGGACGCGCCGGGGCCTGGCCCGTGCCTGGTGCTGGAGGGCGTGAGCATGACCTTCGGGGGGCTCAACGCCATCCAGGACCTGAGCCTCGTGGTCTATCCCGGCGACCGCAAGGGCATCCTCGGCCCCAACGGCGCGGGCAAGACGACGCTGTTCAATCTCGTGACGGGCATCCTGCTGCCGACCGAGGGCCGCATCGTGCTCTTCGGGAAGGACATCAGCCGCTGGCCGAGCCATCGCCGGGCCGCCCTCGGCATGGCGCGCACGTTCCAGATCACGAACCTGTTCCCGAAGCTGACCGTGCTGGACAACGTCCTGCTGGCGGTGCAGGGCCTGCGGCCGATGAAGTACTCCATGTGGCGCTTCCAGTCCTCATACGGAGGGGCGCAACGCAAGGCGCGCGAGCTGCTCGAAAGCACGGGCTTCTGGGAGCGCCGCGACGTGCAGGTGCGCCACCTGTCCCACGGGGAGCAGCGGCAGATCGAGATCGTGCTGGCGCTGGCCAGCGATCCGAAGCTGCTCCTCCTCGACGAGCCGGTGGCCGGCCTGTCCGCCGCGGAGTCCAAGGCGCTGGGGGAGTTCCTGCACCGGCTCGATCCCGGCCTCGCACTGCTGCTGATCGAGCACGACATGGACATCGCCTTCTCCGTCGCGAATTCGATCGCCGTGCTGCACAGCGGGGAGCTGGTAGAGGAGGGCACCCCGGCGCAGATCCGCGGCAGCGAGCGCGTGCGCGAACTCTACCTCGGCACGGCCTGAGCGATGCCCATCCTGGAAGTGGAGGATATCCACACTTACTACGGGGACTCCCACGTCCTGCAGGGGCTGTCGCTCAGCCTGCACGACGGGCAGATTCTCGGCGTGCTCGGGCGCAACGGGGTCGGCAAGACGACCCTTGTGAATTCCGTGCTGGGGTTCAATCCGCCCCGGCGGGGCACGATCCGCTTCAAGGGCGCGGACATCACCCACGCCCTCTCCCATGCCATCGTGCGGCAGGGCATCGGTCTCGTGCCGCAGGGCCGCCGGGTGTTCGGCTCCCTCAGCGTGGAGGAGAATCTTCGCGTGGCCGGCCGGCGGGAGCGGCCCGGCGGCTGGAGCGAGGAACGCGTCTTCGACCTGTTCGCCCGCCTCAAGGAGCGGCGCCGCCAGCGCGCCAAGACCCTCTCCGGCGGCGAGCAGCAGATGCTGGCCATCGCCCGCAGCCTGATGACCAATCCCGACTGCCTGATCATGGACGAGCCCACCGAAGGGCTGGCGCCCCTGATCGTGCAGCAGGTCTGGGAGTACATCGGCCGCCTGAAGCAGGAAGGCCTGGCGATCCTGCTCGTCGAACAGAACGTGACGATGGCGCTGCGCCTGGTGGATCACGTCTGCGTGATCAGCAAGGGGCGCGTCGTGCATTCCTCGGACCCGGCCGCCCTGCGGGCGAACGAGGAGGTGAAGGCCCAGTACTTGGGCGTGTGAGTCCGTCTACCGCCGCTTCACGCCCGCCATCCCTTCCAGCACCGCGCACACCGCTGCCGTGTCCTCGCTGTCGCGGCCCTGGGCCAGGGCCGCCGAATAGTACGGGGCGCTGGCGGAGAAGAGCGGCGTGGGGCAGCGCAGGCCGGCCGCGAAGTTGCCGATGATGTTGAGGTCCTTCATCCACAGGTCCAGGCGGATCTGGGCCTGCGAATAGTCCCCGGCGGCCATGGACGGACCGCGCACCTCGAACATGCGCGACGTGCCGCCGCTGGCGCTGATGACCTTGAACGTCTCGGCGGGGTCCAGGCCCGCCTTCATGGCCAGCACCATCGCCTCGGCCGCGGCCACGTTGTGGATGGACACCAGCAGGTTCGCGACGAATTTCATGCGCGATCCGTTGCCGAACGCGCCCAGGTAGTGGCTGGCCCGGGCGAACCCCTCGTAGACCGGGAGCATGCGGTCGTAGGCGGCGCGCTCCCCACTGCTGAAGACGGCCAGGTCCTTGCGCACCGCCTGGGCGCCCGTGCCGCTGAGGGGGCTGTCCAGCAGCGTGATCCCGCCCGCGCCGAGGGCCGCCTGCGCCGCCAGCTTGTCCTCCAGCGAAAGCGTGGAGCACTCCGACACGATCAGCCCCTTGCGCTGCGCGGCGAGCAGCCCGTCGCCGCCCGACACCGTAGCGTGCAGGGCCGCCGCGCTCGGAAGGCTCGTCAGGATGACCTCGCAGCGCCGGGCAACGTCGCGCGCGGACGAGGCGGCCGCGCCGCCGTTGCGCACCAGCGCGTCCATCCGCGGTGCCGCGATGTCGTAGCCCACGACCGGGAAGCCCGCCTTGAGCAGGTTCGCCGACAGCGCCGTGCCCATGATGCCGAGGCCCACGAAGCCTACCGCAGGGTTCTGGGATGCCATGTCTCTCCGGGGGGTGGCGTCTAGGTGGACAGGCACGTGTCGAGCAAGAGCCGCACGGCCTGAAGCATGGTGTCGAGGTGCATGGAGGCCAGTTCCGGCCGCGCGGGGTGCTCTGCGCTGCGCTCCCGCGCCCACTGCTGGAGGTGCGCGGCCGCCTGCTCCGGAAGCTGGGGCAGGTGCACGAAGCCGCAGGGCGTATCCGCGTCCAGCTCCCGCAGGACGCGCAGAAACCCGTACAGGGTCGCGTTGCACAGGAACGTCCCTGCAGTGGTGGAAAGCGTCGCCGGAATCCCGCTCTCCAGCAGGCGCGCTTCGATGCGGCGCAGCGGCAGCGTCGCGAACAGAGCCGCGCGCTCGTCCGGGACGACGGGGGCATCCCTGAGGAACGCGCCGGCGTTGTCCGGAATCTGGTAGTCCGCGAGATTCAACCCGACCCGCTCCAAGCGGATGGTGGACTCGCCGGGCGCCAGGCCGAGGCTGAGGATCAGGGCCGGATTCAGCTCCCGCACCAGGCTTCCGATCCGCTCAGACATTCCCTCGAATGCGACCGGGAGGATGCGGGCGAGGACCGGCGTGGCTCCGAAGCGCTCTCCGTCCAGCCGCCGGGCCACCTCGGCGGAGGGATTGAGGCTGCGGCCTCCGTAGGGTTCGAATCCCGTGATGAGCGCCGGCCTTCCGGTCATTTGCTCCTCCCCCGCTGCCGCTTGCGATCCGGACGCGCTTCGCACCGCCGCCGCGCTCCGCCCGCAACGCCTGCGGCAGCGGTGCGTTCATCCCGGCGTGCGGGCCGGCGATGCCCGCGCCGCGCCGTACCCGTTGTACCGCAGGCGGGTGCCGAAGCAAGAGGCAAGCCTGCCCGGCCCAGCCCGCGGACGAGCTGCCGCACCCGGCGCATTACCGGACCGCTGCCTTGCCGCTGCCAAGCCGAAGCCGTGCCGCTGCCCGCGCGTATCCCTGCGCCTGGAATTGCGCTAGGCTCTGCGCGGCCGCAGATTCCGCCCAGGCGCAGGTTCCGCGCGCCTCCGGGCCGAGTATTCAGGCGCCCTTCACAGCGGCGCCGCGCCGCGCGCTTCAGCGCTGCCCAACGCCAGCCCAGCGCTGGCCCATCGTCAGGGGAGAACGATCCATGGGAGAGCTAGTCCAGATTAAACGGCCGGACGGCAAGACTTGTCCGGGATACCTTGCCAAGCCCGCCACGGGGGACAAGAGCCCCGCCGTCGTCGTGATCCAGGAGTGGTGGGGCATGAACGCCCAGATCAAGAAGACCGCGGACCGCTTCGCCCAGGCGGGCTATCGGGCCCTGGTGCCCGACCTGTACCGGGGCAAGGTGGCCTCGGCCGCCGACGAGGCCCAGCACCTGATGGGCGGCCTGAACTGGCCGGACGCGGGCACGCAGGACGTCCGCGGCGCCGTGCAGATGCTCAAGCCCGGCGGCAAGGTGGCAGTGCTGGGCTTCTGCATGGGCGGCGCGCTTGTCATCATCGCCGGGGTGAAGGTGCCGGAATGCGACGCCGCCGTCTGCTTCTACGGCATCCCGCCGAAGGAAGCCGCCGATCCGGCCCAGCTGCGCGTGCCCTTCCAGGGCCACTTCGCCAACAAGGACGACTGGTGCACGCCCGCCGCCGTCAATGCCCTGGAAGCGACGCTCAAGGGGCTCAAGGTCAAGTCCGAGATCTACCGGTACGACGCGCAGCACGCCTTCTTCAACGAGACGCGCCCGGAGGTGTACGACGCCGCCTGCGCCAAGCAGGGCTGGGAGCGCTCGCTGGCCTTCCTCAAGACCCACATCGGGTAGGGCCCCAATCCCCCGACCCCTTCCCCCGCGGTGCTGCTTGGTCGGCACGCACGCTCGCCGTTCGGGGTGAAGGGGAGAAGGACCTCTGTCCCGGCGGTGGGTTCGTTTTCGCAAATTGAGGGCAACGGGTTGATCTGGAGGATGTTTTCTGTTCCGAAGCAGCCTCCATGCGCAGGCTGCACTAGCTGATTCATGTGCACACAGGTGCGGCTTGTGGATTCGATATAATACGACCCTCATTTGGACGACTCGCCGCTCGCGCTTCAGCGTCTGGCCGCGGGCGCGACCCTTGCCGCCGCCCGCCGATTCTCCGATAATCTGTCGGCCTGCCCGCGCCCGGCCGCGCCGCCTAAGTCCCACGAGAGCCTGCCCCCCATGCTTGCCCGATTGCCCGAGGAACTGATCAAGGAGCTGGACCACATGATGGAGCGCCTCAATAAGGGCGACGTGGACGAGCGCCAGTTCATCAACACGCGCCTGCTGGACTACGAGAAGAGCGGCAAGATTCCCCTCGAGGCCCTGCTGGAGATGGCGGACGAGGGCAATCCGACCATGTCCATGTATGCCGTGGGGGCGCTCGGGCGCAGCAAGCATCCGGCGGCGGTGCAGAAGCTGCTCGCCCTGGCCGAGGACTATCGCACGCGCCATCCCATGTTCACGGAGACCGTCGTGGACGCCCTGGGGGAGACGGGCGACAAGGCGGCGACGATGCTGCTGATGGACTTCCTCGGGGTCAAGTCGGGCTGGAAGAACAAGCTGCGGGGCAAGTTCTCCCTCAAGAAGGAAGAGCCGACCGAGGAGGAGAAGGCGTTCCGCACTTACATCGTCCTGCCGGCGATCCGGGCGCTGGCCAAGCTCGCCGATCCGCGGGCGGCCGAGGCCTTTGCCGCGTGCCTGGAGCATGACGAGGCGCTCGTGCGCTGGCACGCGATCCAGGGCATCGTCGCCTGC
>JBGOTW010000051.1:0-20378 GCA_041476685.1 bacterium
CCTAGGCCACCCCCTATCATGGGAATTCTGCAAATACAACCTTTGCGTGGCACAAGCTCCGCTGTCCAGGAGCAAAGGCCCGCTTGGTTCGGGAACGGGCGCCAGGGCAGCCAGCGCGCCTGGATTCAGACCTCTCTATCCAGTTTACCCTGCCGCCATTATGTCTGTTTCCGGTTCGGGACCGGACAATGCCTCAAGTCTTCTGCGGCTGTCAAGATGGGGGGTTTCTCATGGGGTCCAGGCTCAGCACACCGGACAAAGGAAGAGCTTGCGTGCTTGGCGACGCGCGAGACGGCACCCGCGCACGGTCGGGCTGGTACGTCGCAAGCTGGGCCGGGGAAGCCTTGGGGAGCCGAACCGGGCGGAGAGCTAGGAGCGGGTTTCAATATCCGAAAATTTCGATGGATGCGATCGACTGCGCCTCACCCGCGGCGCTTCGTGCCGGTCCCTCTCACCGACTGCGCGAAGAGGGACTTTATCCATTGGGACGCCCCTCTCGACGCAGTTGAACAGGGGCGGCCTGCGCAGCAGACAGGGTGTGAGGTCCATTGACAGCAGTCAGAAGGATTGGAGCCATTCACCAGGTCTTGAATTGGGCCCCAAGTGTAACAAGCCAGCGGAGACTCCTGGGCTTCGACAGCCGGAGTCGTCAGCCGAAACCTGTCGTCGGCCACGCTCTGGCTAGCGCGACCCTACGAATAGCCTACTTTGCCTTACCCCCGGCTCGTCCCGAATGGCGCGCCCAGCCCGCCCAGTTTCATGTTTTTTAGCGACACTAGAACCTGACGCCCAGCCCGCGCCCGGAGGCTGGGAGCCTGAGTATCCAGAATAACTATATAATATCAGAATGTTACAAAAATTCACGAAAACAAACCCAAGCCCTGCGGCGAAGCCAGGCTAGCGCAGGCAGGCCACCAGGCGCTCCACCTCGGCGGGTCGTCCGATGAACAGGGGTCGCTCGATCCGGTACTGCGGGTGCCTCAGCACCCGCTCCAGGACGAAGGGCGTCCCGTCTAGCTCGACCTCGACCATGCCCAGGGCGCGGGTGAACGGCAGGCCCGCCGCCACGTCCCACAGGCCGGCGGACGGGCAGATGATCGCATCGGCGCGTCCAGCGGCCAGACAGGCGAGGTGGTACAGGTTTGACCCGTAGCTGCGCAGCTTGACCTCCGCCAGCCGGTCGTAGGGGATCTTGGCGTGCAGGGTGGAGGTGGTGAGGACATTGTGCGTATCGGGGAACGAGACCGGCGCCGCTTGCGAGAGGGGCTTGCCGTTGAGTGTCCCCACTCCGTCCACGAAGCAGAAGGTCTCGTCCAGCACTGGGAAGCGCAGGTAGCCCTCGACAGTCTCGCCGCCATGCATGAGGCCGATCCCGAGTCCCCAGGCCGGGTAACCGCGGGCAAAGGCGGCGGTGCCGTCGAGCGGATCGACGACCCACTGCCAGGCCGCCTGCGGGAGATAGGGCTGGGCCTCTTCCTCCGAGATGACGCCGTAGGCCGGGGTGTGCCCCTTGAAGGCCTGTACGATGTGCCCGGAAATCTCCCGGTCGAGGCGCGTGACCGCGGTGCCGTCGGCCTTGGGTTCGGCGGTCAGCGCGCCGAAATAGCGCAGGGCCGCCTCGTCATAGTGCCGGAACAGTTCGCGGATCAGCGGGACATGGGTAGACGTCACGGCACGTCGGGGACGGGGAGGAACGGCGATTGCGCGCGCTGAACAGCGGGCGGGGCCACGATACGCGGGGCCACGGTACGCGGGGCCACGGTACGCGGGGCCACGGTACGCGGGGCCACGGTACGCGGGGCCACGGTACGCGGGGCCACAATGTGCAGCGCCATGGCGTGCTGGTCCGCGCATGCCGAGTGCCGGGCAGCCGGGGAGCCGCACCAAGCTCGCGGCGGCGGGGCTTCGGCGGCGCGGACACCTTCAGTCACGCCCGGAGACCGGGTGCTGCGACCCAGGTCCCCACCTTTCACTTGCCGGCTTATCCGCCCGCCACGGCTCACGCGCCCGCTAGGGCTTCGGCGGGATGGTGAAGCGCTGCTTCGGGAAAATGAGGTCGGGCTCTTCAATCTGGTCCTGGTTCTGTTTGTAGATGATGGGCCACTCGTGTCCGACCTCGTAGTAGCGCCGGCTGATCCGCCACAGGGACTGGCCTTCCCGGACGGTGTGGATGGTCTTGGCCGCGCCCGGCGCGGAAGCGGCGCCCTGGACGCCTGCCTGAGCCGGACGCGCCTGCTGGCCGGCGCCGGCGGCAACCTGTGGCGCCCCTCCGGCCTGGCTGACGGTACCGGACTGCGGTGCGCTGCCGGTCTGGGTGGCGACGCCCGGCTGAGCGGAACCGCCCGGCCCGGCCGTTCCGGACGGAGCAGGCTGCTCGCGCCCACGCAGGACGAAGAACAGCACCCCCGCGATCACGACCACCACCGCCGCTGCTGCCCACAGAGCCGGGGGTAGGCCGCGCCGCTCGGTAGGATGAACGGCCGCGGGCGCAGCGGCCGGTGCCGCTTGGGCCGCCGCGGCGGCCGCGGGAGGTGCCGTCTGGGTGACGCTCGGGCGCGGGGTGGGCGCAGCGCCCCCGCGGGCGGTAGGCCCGGGCGTGACCGCAGCGCCCGCCCCCGGGGCGCGCGCAGCGGCGGCTGATCCGCCGCCCCCGCGTGCCGCCAGGACGGCTGCGGCGCGGCCGGCCGTGGCGGTGCCCGTTTCGGTTCCAGCCGGTACCGTCGCCCCACGGGCCGCCAGCACCGCCGCCGTGCGACTGGACATGGCGCCGGCGCCCGCAGCGGTTCCGGCACCGCCAGCGGGGGCTCCAGCACCGCCCGTGGCGGCTCCGGCGAAGCCCGGCCGGCCCAGGCTGCGGCTGGTATCCAGCCCGCCGCGCTGACCGCCTGCGGCGGCGGCCACGGTGGTGCGGCGCGAGACGAGGGCGGCGGCGCGCTCGCCGGCCACACGCTGGCCGGCGACCGTGGCTTCGGCGCGCTGGTGCGTCGCCCGGACGCTCTCCAGGCGCGAGGGGGCCGCGGCGCCGGCTGCCGCACCGGGCGCTTGTCCCTCGCCGCCCGGGGCGGTTGCCCGCACGCGGGCGCGTTCGCGCAGGGCCGCGAGGCGTTCCCCGACGTGCTCGCGCGTTTCCTTCGCCATCGCGACCAAGCTCTCGTCGCGTCCGGCGGAGCGTGCTTCTGTGATGCGTTGGGCCGCGCCGGCGACCGACGCTTGCGGCCGCGCCAGCACGGAGTCCACTGCCCTGTGCACCGGCTCGGGCTCTGCCGCGGCGGAGCCGCCACTTTGTTCATGCAGGTACTGGATGACGCGAGCCTCCAGCATGATGCGGTTGTGCGCGAGCTGGGCGATATTCGTGATGCGGAAGATGTCGTAGAGCGCGAGGTCCTGGGCGGGCGTCAGGCCATCCAGCTCCTGCACGCTGGCCATCATCAACTGCTCGGGCGTCAGGTGCTGGGCGCGCTCCCGCACCTTGAACTGGGGCTGGGCGCTCGGCGGGAACTCGCGGATGGGGGTATGGGACAAGTCCCCGCCGTGCAGGGCAAGCTCCTGTATTTCCAAGGTCCACAGGAACTGGGCCCAATTGGCCAAATCCCGCACCGTCGCGATGCCGAAGTATTGCTTGAGGAGCTCGCACTGGATTTCGCCGACCCCCTGAAAGCACAGCACGGAAGCATCCATCAGCTGGCTCAGGCTGTTGTCCTTGAACTCTTCCCGAACCTCGTACTCCTGTGCCATGGCGGGTCTCCTGGATGATGGGCCCGATGCTCGTGGCCCGCCGCACTCGCCGTTCCGGGTGCGGATCGCCTGCGCCACACGGCTCACCTAGTTCTAGCGTGGAATCGTCAAGAACTTCAAATTGTACTGGCCGGCTGCACCGGGCGAATGACGGGATCCGCGCGGAGGCAGCGCCACCTTGCGGCACTCCTGTCAGGGGGGGGCGGGTTCGAGCTCGAGGCTGTCCAGGTGGCCGAAACCCGCCGAAATGCCTCCTTCGCGCAGGTGCTGCTCCCGGGTCCGCACCAGGTAGCCCACATCCTGGTTGATACGGATCGCTTCCCCCTCGGCCAACAGCACGCCGAAGCGTCCGATCTCGCTGACGCAGGTGACCTGGCGGGCCACGCCCTCGCGCACCAGCACGGTGTCGTGGGCGATCGGTCGGATGCGCTCCATCAGGATATACCCGGCGCGCTCCCGCGCCGTGGCTGACCCGAGCACGCGGGGGATGTCCTCATCGTAGAAGTTGTTCCCGCCGCCTTCGCGCTGAGGCTTGAGGACGTAGCGCTGCGGCGCGGCAAGCGCGGCACGCCAGGCGGGCAGTTCGCCGGCGGGCGTGGGGATGGGGTCCTCCGGCCCATAGAGCCCGGCGAAGGTCTCCCGCAGCCGGGGCGCGGTCTCCGCGTCGAGGTAGCGCCCAATCGTGCGCGGATCGGAGAGAAGCTGCTGCACCTTCTTGGTGCCGGCAAGCTGGACCGCCACGCGCGGCACGACGACGGCGTCCGAGTGCTCCAGCAGGGTGCGCCCCTGCCGCGCGGCCGGACTGGCGAGGTCTGCGGGCGCGTATCCCGCCCGCAGGTAGGCCAGGGCGCAGACCTTGCCGGCGACGACGAGGCGGCCTTCGCGCAGCCGGCCCTCCGCGGCGAGCTCCTCCAGGGTGACGCGGCGCAGGGCAATGCCTTCCCGCGCCAGGCCCAGTTCGACCAGGCGTTGGTCGAAGACGTTGGTCTCGTTCGGCTGCACCACCATGAGCGCGCTCGCGTCGGGGCGCCCGTAGCGGCGGAAGGCGTCCGCCAGCGCGGCGCAGACGCCGGGCAGGGGATCGTTGGCGGCCAGCCAGGGCCTGCGCTCCGGCCACAACGCGCCGTGCAGGGCATGGGTGAGGCCCGCCAGGCCGGGATAGCTCGCGGCGATGGCGTTGAATTCGACCTGGCGCGGCACAACCGCAGCCTCGGGCGCCGGGCGCGCGCAGAAGAAGTCGTTGCGCGAGATCAGCAGTTCCAGGGGCTGGGCGGACCCTGGAGGGATCTTGCGGCTCAGGGCGAGCAGCCACGCGGTGAACTCGTCCGCCAGCGCGGCCTCGGCGAGCGCCTCGTGCAGGAACCCGCCATCCCGGGCCACGCGCAAGGCGAGCAGCGCGCTGGCCGGCGTCAACGCCTCCAGGCGGGCGTGGCTGGCTGGATCGATCGGCGCGGGGGTCAGGGCGAAGGGAGCATGGGAGAGCCGTCCGGGCGCTGCGTACTTCACCAGCCCGAGCGCGTAGGCCAAGTCCACGGCGTCCGCCACGCGGTCCACGGGGCGGCTCCTAGCGCGCGATGCGGATGGACTGGAAGATCTGGAAGGCCTGGTCCTCGGACTTGTTGTAATGCTCGTAGTGGTCGACGACCTCTTCCACCCGGATGTCCGCCTCGACCATCAAGTCCACCAGCGTATGATGGCTAAGCAGCTCCCCCTGGGCGTTTTCGACGACGGCGACCACGGGCCGGTCGGACTGGTCCTTCGGGCCGATGCTCAGTACGAAGGCCAGCTCGTTGGTGGACAATCGCACCAGCGATCCCACCGGATAAATGCCGAGCGCGTCCACGAAGCTGTCCAGCATTCGCTCCTCAAATTCGGAGCCGCGCAGCTTGCGGACATACTCGATCGCCTTGCCCGGCACCCAATTCTTCTTGTATTTGCGGCGGCCGATGAGGGCCTGGTACACGTCCACGATGGACGCAAGGCGCGTGATGGGGAGCACCTGCTCGTAGGGCACGTTGGGATAGCTGGTGAACAGTGTCGCGTCGCGCTTCACGTGGTGGTAGTGGGCCACGTTGACCGTGATCGGGTTCGATCCCATCTCGGTGAGGATGCGCGCGCCGTAGGTGGTGTGGTTGCGCATCATCTGCATCTCGCGGCTGTCCGGGGGGAAGCGCTCGGTGCTCTCGAGGATCTCCTTCGGCACCTCGCTCTTGCCGATGTCGTGCATGAAACCGGCGACCAGGACGAAGCGCCGGTTGGCGTCGCTGACCTTCTTCCCTTGCCGGGAAAGCAGGTCCGTGTAGCACTCCTGCAGGATCACGGACATGTCGGTGCAGTGGGCGTAGGTCTGGTCGCTGCCCTTCAGGCCGGCGATGGCCTTCATGGCGGGGGAGGAGCCCTTCTTGATGATTTCCTCCACGGCCGCCTCCACGCCCTGACTGGAGTAGCTGCCGGCCCGGCCCTGATCGAGCATCTCCTCCACGCGCGAGGAGGACTGGGTGCGATCCTCGTCGGCGTCCTCGATGGTGTCGAGGAACAGGAGAACTTCCTCGACCTTTTCGGCATGCCGCTGCCGGGCAGCCGCCGAGCCGGGCGCCAGCGCCGCCTTGGAGTCGCCTGCCGTTGTCGGGGCGGCAGGCAAGTCGGCGGGCTCCTGCGCGGGAGCGCCGGGCGCTTCGAGCACCCTGAATTCGAGCAGGCCGTGCTTCTCCATGAATTCGCCCAGCCCGTCCACGACCCGGGCGATCTTCAAGGTGGCGGGGATGTCCGTGATGCCTTGCACGTGGGCCGACGCGTTGAGCTCGGTGAACGGAACGGTCTTCGTGCCCCCCTCAATGGTGATGACCGCCTTGGCGCCGCCGAAGTAGTTCTGGAGGAACTTCAGCCTGCGCTCGTCGAGCGTGGCCCACTCGTAGGACAATTCGGTAATGGCCTGAATCACCATTCCGGCACGCAAGTCCGCTCCACGCACGGTGCGTGTGTTGCGGGTTTCGGAAGAAGGCGGGGCAGATGCACTCATTGCGGTCATGGCAAGGACGTTAATAGCGACATTGAGCGCAACCTACCACGCTCATAGACATTGCGTAACCGTTCACGCTACCGCGGCTGGGGGCCGCGCCGGGCGAGCGGGCCGATGCCGGGACTCCCCAGCGCCCCACCACCGCTCAACGCTTCATTCTGGAACGGTGAACCGGATGGGGCCTGGCAACCCAATCTGCTTGAGCCAGGGTTCGAAGTCCAGCGGCATCCGCGCGCTTAGCGCGGCCGCCCGCTTGCGCAGCTCGCCGAGACTCGCCGCTCGCGCGGGAGAGGCGGCAAAGACGATCACGTTGCTGTTGTGCCGCACGGACAGGGTGTGCAGTTCGGTAAAGCGCTCCTTGAGCGCTGTGACGATGCCCCGCAGGCGCACCGCGTCGGAGCCCCAGGCGTTGTTGACCAGCCAGCCCTGGG
Source organism: bacterium (assembly GCA_041476685.1). Classification (GTDB taxonomy): domain Bacteria; phylum SAR324; class SAR324; order SAR324; family JACQKK01; genus JBGPEV01. The sequence continues at coordinate 7,186 of JBGOTW010000051.1, forward strand.
GTTTCAGGCGCTGTCGGGCCAGCGAGAACGCGCCGGGCGTCGTCAGCTGCGGCGCCGCGCCTTCGGCATGAAAGGCGTCGAATACGACCAAGTCGAAAGTCTCCCGGGCGCTCCGCAGGTAATTTAAGCCGTCGTCCTCCACGACTTGCAGGCGCGCGGAGCGAGGCAGGCCGAAGAACCTTTCCGCCACGGCGATCACCTCTCCGTTCAGCTCAATCACGCGCTGCTGAGCCGCGGGAAAGTGGCGGAAGATGAACGCGGGAATTGTGCCCGCACCCAGGCCGATGTGCAGAATGTTCGCGTCCTCCTGCACCAGCAACATGCAGGTGAGCAGGGCGCGGGTGTATTCGAGCAACAGCAGATCCGGCACGCGCCTTGACATGGCGCTCTGCACGATGCTGTTGCCGAATCGAAGCTCGAGGCGATCCCCGCGCTCGAACACCTGGATCCGCCCGGCCGCGTTGCGGTTGTCATACAGGCAGACTTCCTGTGGAAACAGGCTCACCTACACACTCCAGCGGGGCGTCCCGGCCATGAGCCGACGCTCGGCCCAGGCGACGCCCAGGTCAGGCGGTATCCTAGCGTGCTCTTCCTCGGCCATGCAATTCAGGCCGGCTCCGGAGAGCGCACGGACCTGTGCAACCGGACGGGCCTGCGCAACTGCGCGGGCCTGGGAAACCAGCGGCGACACGGGAACGATCTTCCACTGTCGTGCCGCACTATTGTCCTGCGGCGCGGAGGGCGGGGCGGGCCCTTCCGCACGGCGCGGACCGCAGTCCGGCGGATGCTCAAGCCGGGTCAGCGGCTTGACCTTTATGGGGGGATTCAGTAGATAACCACGGGTTTTCCCGCCCACCGCACCAGTCGGGATGCGGTTCCGCACCGGGCCCAGGAAGGACCCGCAGCGAACGTCTCGGAAGACCTCGCCTCGCTCCAGTGCCGGAAATTCCCGCGGTATGAACAGCCGAGCCTTCATCGCCATCTCCGATCTGCACAAGCAGTATCTGGACGGCGAGGGACGGGTGCTGCACATCCTGCGGGGCCTGGACCTGCAAGTGCCGCAGGGCGAGACCGCCGCCATCATGGGTCCCTCCGGCGCCGGCAAGAGCACGCTGTTGCACCTGATCGGGGCCCTGGATCGCCCGGATCGCGGCGGCATCGAAGTCGGCGGTCGCCAGATCGCCCAGTTCGGCGCCGAAGAGGCGGCCCGCTTCCGCAATGAGACCGTCGGGTTCGTGTTCCAGTTCCACCATCTGCTGATGGATTTTACCGCGCTCGAGAACGTGATGATGCCCATGTGGATCCGGGCGGGGCGCACCGGCGCGATGCAGTCGAAGGCGAGAACCCTGCTGAGCCAGGTCGGACTGGCCGACCGCAGCGAGCACCGTCCCGCGCAATTGTCCGGCGGCGAGCAGCAGCGCGTGGCCATTGCCCGGGCCATTGCCAACGGGCCCAAGCTGCTCCTGGCCGACGAGCCCACCGGCAATCTGGATGAAGAATCCGCGCGGCACGTGACCGAGCTGCTGCTCGATCTGAATCGCCGGGAGGGACTGACCCTGGTCCTGGTGACCCACAACCCGCAGTTGGCCGCCCGGATGAGCCATACCTTCGTGCTGGAACTAGGCCGTCTGCGTTCCGCCGCCGTGTCCCGTGCTGATGCTTGAGGCTGTCCCCGGCCGCCACAGCTTGCGTGGCATCGCCAGCGCCCTTGCCGTCGCATCGGCCCTTGTCGTTGCCGCAGCGCTGCCGGTTCGCGGCCAGCCCGCCCGCGAGACTCCCAATCGCGTCGCGGAGATCGACGTCGAAGGGCAAGTGCAGGTCGAGAAGGGTCAGATCCTGACCGTCATTGCCTCCCGCGTGGACGGGGGGCTCGATCCCGACACCGTGACCCGGGATCTGCACAGCATCTTCGCCCTGGGCTATTTCCAATCCGTCAAGGCGGAGGCGAAGACGCTTCCGGGCGTGGGCTACCGGCTGGTCTTCTTCGTCAAGGAGCGGCCTCGCATCAGCTCTGTCGTGTTGACCGGCAACAGCATCCTGACCACGAAGAAGCTGCAAGAGATCTTGACGCTCAGGATCGGCAGCGTCTTCTCCCAGTCCCTGGTGGAAGCCAACCTGGACAAGATCCGGCAAGCCTACCGGGACAAGGGATACTTCAAGGTCAAGCTGACCTCGCAAGTCGACAAGGCGAACGAGCAGCAATACGCCGTCACCATCCTGATCGAGGAATCCCCGCGCATCTACATCACCGAGATCCACGTCAGTGGCACGCGCGTCCTGGACAGCATCGCCATCAAGCGGCTCATGCAAAGCGCCGAAGTGGACTGCTTCGACTGGATCAACGATTCGGGAGTGTTCGACGAGAACAAGATCAACGCCGACTTGCAGAACATCTCCGCGCAATACCTCCGGCGCGGCTATATCCGGGTGTTCATCGAAAAGCCCAGGGTGCGCATAATCCACCGGCGCGACTACTCGAGGCTTCTCGTCGACCTCGAGATCACGGAAGGCCCGCAATACTTCGTGGGCGTCGTGGACGTCACCGGCGATATCCTGGGCGACAAGAAGGAGATGCTCGACCGGATGCTGCTGCAGACCGGACTGCCGTACAACCCGTTCGACCAGACCCAGGACCAGTTCGCGTTGAGCGAGCGGTACGGGGAGCAGGGATATGCCTTCGTCCAGGTCAATCCCGACAGGAGAATCAACGATCAAACGCACATCGTGGATGTGACCTACCAGATTCGCAAAGGGGAAAAGGCGTATATCGGGCGCATTGAATTCCAGGGCAACCGGGAGACGAGGGATTTCGTCCTGCGGCGCGAATTCCAGGTGCGGGAGAACGAGCTGTTCAACGGGCAGAAGCTCAGGGAATCCCAGCAGAACCTGCGGATTCTGGGCTATTTCAAGCCCAGCATGAACATGGAGACCGATCCGACCGAGGTGGGCAACATCCTGGATGTCGTGACGCGGCTGGAAGAAACCCAGACCGGCTCGCTCCAGGCGCAGCTCGGATACAGCGACCAGTCCGGGGTGATCGCCTCGGTGTCGGTGTCGAAAGGCAATCTCGGCGGACGAGGTCAGACCCTGCGCTTTTCCACGGAGTTCGCGGAGCGCTTCGTGCGCCGGTCGTTCCTGGTGGACTTCATCGAGCCGCACCTCTTCGACACCTCATACTCCAGCGAATCGTCGGTGGGCTACACCGAACGCGACGACATCACCGAATTGAGCCGCGGCCTCATCTCCGAGCTGAGTGCCTCGCAGGGCTTCGGCTACCTGCTGTTGCCCCGCCTGCGGCTGGGATTCTCCTACGCGGCAACGAACCGCAGCTTTGCAAACGTGAATTTCTCTCCGCTGCAACTGCGCACGCTGACCAGCAGCTTGGACTGGCGCACGGCCAACAGTCCGGTCTTTCCGACCGAGGGTTCGATCATGACCCTGTCCGCTTCCCAGATCGGCGGCGAAGTTCTCCAGGGGACCACCGAGTACCGGAGGTACAACCTGAATGCCCAGAAGTTCATCTCGTTGGACCGCAACAGCCTGTTCATCTTCATGAGCCGCCTTCGCCTCGGCTGGCTCGAGCAGATCGGCGACAACATCATCCCCATCGAGGACCGCTTCCGTCTCGGGGGCTTGCAGACGCTGCGCGGCTACAACTTCCTGGAAGTCGGCGGTCCCTACGGAGTGCTGGAGCGGAACATCAACGCGATCACGATCGGGCAGATTGACTCCGCCGGTCAACTGGTGACCGACGCCAACGGCAATCCCCTGTCCAGCGTCGTGGACCGGCGCACGATCGGTCTGAACGAGCAGCAACTGGCGAAGCTCCAAAGCGGGGGTATCCAGCAGCGGCTGTTCAATTTCGAGCTGTTGTACCCTCTCGCCGGAGACAACATCAGGGGCGTGGTCTTCTATGATGCCGGGCAGGTCAATGCGGAGCCGATCCAGTACTCGCTCCTCAAAGAGCACGAGCCCGCCTTCTTCGAGCTGCTGCAGAGCTACGGCTTCGGTATTCGCATGATCACGCCGCTCGGGGTGTTCCGGTTCGAATATGGGGTGAAGCTAAACAAGCGTCCCAGGGAGGCGCCGGACAAGTTTGACTTCACGATCAGCACGCTGTTTTGATCTGTGAGGTCCAAGCCGTCCGGAGGCGGAGGCGGGCCGGATGCCGCGTTACTGCGCGCCTCTCCGTTTGACTTGACACGAGGTCCACAACAGCCAACACACCGGGAGGACTCGTATGGTTTCCCCGTTCCGCGCTCGGCGTGGCGTATTCGCACTTGCCGCGGGCGCAATCGTCCTGCTCCTCGCCAGCCCGCGCCCCGCCGCGCCCGCGGACCTGAAGATCGGCGTGGTCAACATGAACCGGGCGATCAACTCGTCGGATTCCGGCGAGCGGTCGAAGAAGATCCTGCTGGCGTCCAAGTCCCAGAAGGAGAACGAGCTCAAGGCCAGGGAGGCCCAGCTGCGAAAGCTGGTGGACGAGGCGCGCTCCAACATGATGTTGAGCGACGCCGCCAAGCAGCAGAAGGAGAAGGACCTGCGCGACAAGGAGAACGACCTGCGGCAGGAAGTGCAGAACGCCCAGCGCGACCTGCAGGAACAGGAGCGCAAGCTGACCGACTCCATCTTCGTGGAGCTCAAGACCGTCATTGCCGTCCTGGCGCAGGAGAAGAAGTACGACCTCATCCTGGAGCAGGCGGCCTCCCAGGTCATCCTGTTCTCCCAGTTCAAGCTGGACGACATTACGGAAGAGGTCATCGAGCGGTACAACAAGATCCAGGCCAAGAAGTCCTAGCGCCGGCCCTGCGCTCGGCCGCGCGGAGAGCGCCGTTCGAGCGACACGCGGAGAGACCGATGTTGATGCTGGATGAGATCAAGAGAAGGTTGCCGCACCGGTACCCGTTCCTGCTCGTGGATCGAGTGCTGGAAATCGAAGAGGGGCAGCGCTGCAAGGCGCTGAAGAATATCACCGGGAACGAGTTCTTCTTCCAGGGGCACTTTCCCGGCCATCCGGTCTTTCCGGGGGTGCTGATCATCGAGGCGATGGCGCAAGCCGCGGGGCTGGCGGCCTACACGCTCGAGCCCGACGCCGGCAACAGATGGGTGCTCTTTGCCGGAATCGACAAGGCGCGCTTCAAGCGGCCGGTCGTTCCGGGCGACCAGCTCATCATCGAGGTGGAACGCATCACTCACCGGCTGGGCCTCTACGTGTTCAAGGGCAAGGCGACCGTGTCCGGAGAGCTGGCCGCCCAGGCCGAGGTGCGCTTCGCCTCCGTTCCGAAGGCGGGCATCGAGCCGAGCCCGGGCGATGACTAGCCCGATTCGCGTGGCCGTCATCGGCGTCGGCCATCTCGGCCGCTTCCACGCGCAGAAGTATGCCGCCCTCGCTGCCTGCGAGCTGGTGGCGGTGATCGATTCGGATCCGAAGCGCCTGCAGCAGGTGTCCCACGAGCTTGGCGTCGCCGCCTATCCCGACTACCGCGCGGCGCTCGACCGGTTCGATGCCGCCAGCATCGCCGTGCCGACGCTCGCGCACCACGAGGTCGCGAAGGCGTGCCTGCTCGCCGGCAAGCATGTCCTGGTGGAGAAGCCCCTGGCGGCGACGGTGACGCAGGCCCAGGAGCTCGTCGCGCTGGCCGGCCGCAGGCACCTGCAGCTCCAGGTCGGCTACCTCGAGCGCTTCAATCCCGCTTTCCTCGCCTGCCGCCCGCACATCGGCACGCCCCATTTCATCGAGACGCTGCGCATCCACTCGTTCCTGGAGCGGGGCAGCGACGTGGATGTCGTGCTCGATCTGATGAGCCACGATCTCGATCTGGTATTATCCCTCGTGGCCTCGCCCGTGCGGCAGCTGCACGCCGTCGGCATGAGCCTGATGACCGAACGGACCGATCTGGCGAACGTGCGCCTCATCTTCGAGAACGGGGCCGTGGCCAACCTGACTGCGAGCCGCATTTCCCGCAAGGCGGAACGCAAGCTGCGCCTGTTCCAGAAGGACCGCTACATCTCGATGGACCTCGCCCTGCCTGCCGCCCGCATCTACCGGCGCTCCAGCCAGGTGCAGCCGCGCAGCGGGCCCGGCGTGGAGGAAGAGGTGGTCGAGGTGAACAAGGGCGATGCGCTCCTGTCGGAAATCCAGGCCTTCCTGGCGTCCATTTCCAGCGGCGCTCCGCCGGCCGTGAGCGGAGCCGAGGGCCTGAAGGCGATGATGGTCGCCGAGAAGATCATCCAGGACATCGATCACAACCGGCTCCCATGATCGTCTTCCGCTCGGTGCTCCGGGAACTGTTCGCCCCGTTCGGGTCCACCTGCCTCGTGCTGAGCGCGTTGCTGCTCATGGAGAAGGTGTACCGCCTGGTCACGCTGGTGGTCGCCAACCGCCTGCGCATCCAGGAGCTCGGCCTGATGCTGGTGTACCTGCTGCCGCAGATCCTGACGGTGACCCTGCCGCTGGCCGTCGTCGGCGCCGTGTTCATCACGGTCATCCGCCACTCGCTGGATTCCGAGCTGATCTGCCACCGCGCCTCGGGACGGAGCCTGTGGAACTATGCGCAACCCTATTTCGTCTTCGGCGTGCTCTCCACCGCGCTGACCGCCTCGCTGACGCTGCTGATCCAGCCCATCTCGTACGCCAGGTACACCGATCTCCAGCTGGACATGGTGCGCTACCGGGCGGAGGAGAAGATCGTTCCCGGCGAATTCAACTACGACTTCGGCAACAAGGTGATCCACGTGGCGGCGCGGAATCCCGACAGGACGCTCTCGTCCGTCTTCATCGCGGACCGCACCATCGCGCCGAAGTCCGCGATCATCGCCGCGGACCGCGGCCGGATCGAAGTGGACGAGGGGGCGAAGAAGGTCGTCTTCAGGCTGCAGAACGGGCAGATCGTCTTCCAGGACCCGGACCCGGCCGTGTTTCGGACCTTGGATTTCGCGACCCTGAACTATGTCCTGGACTTCCAGCCGGGCGAGCAGTTCGAGGGCAATCAGCTCTGGAGCATGCCCACCGTGGGCCTGCTCAGGCAGATCCGCTTCGCTGGAACCGATCCAAAGCAAAAGTCCCGCGTCACGCTGGAGCTCTACTTCCGCATCACGACCCCGCTGGCCTGCCTGGCCTTCTCCATCGCGGCGCTGCCCCTGGGAGTCTTCAATCCCAGATCGGGCCAGTCGGGCAGCTTTCTCAAGGCGCTCGTGCTGGTCGTCGTCTACTACATCCTGTGGATCGGATTCACGGACCTGGCCCAGAATCGCGTCGCCCCGCCGCAGGTGCTGCTCATTCCGCCGCTGGCGGTCACGCTGTACGGGCTGTACCGCATCTGGGTGTCCGACCATGACGCGCTGTCGGGCTGGCAGCTCATCCGGCGCTGGGGCTCTTCGGCCTGAGGCCGGCGCCCAGGGGAGGGACTAGGGCAGCAGCCCCTGGCGCCGCAGCCAGGCGGCGATCGCGTCGAACAGGTAGGCCTTGTGCGCCGTGAGCCGGTGGTCCCCGCCCTTCACCAGCAGCAGGTCCACGTCCTGCGCGCGGGTCTGCTCGCTGAACTCCACGCTCCTCCGCCAGGGCACCGCCGAGTCGTCCATGCCGTGCAGGATGAGGGTCGGGGCATCGTATTCGCGCAGCAGCCGCTCGTAGGGATAGCGGGCAGCGTCCGCCACCAGGCCGTAGCCGATCTTGAGGTCAATCCACTCGCTGACGAAGCGGCGGCTGCCCGTCCGTTTCCAGGCGTCCAGCTCGTCCCGCGGCAGGTCGGCGTAGGTAGCCGGAAAGCGCAGGGCTGGCGCGATCAGGGCGATGTGGCGGTCCGCGCGCGGGGAGAGCAGCTGGAACCAGGCGGCGACCGCGCCGCCCATGCTCGACCCGATCAGCAGGCGCGGCACGGCGCCCGCCGGCAGCGATCCCAGCGCCGCGCCGAGATCCTCCAGGCAGCGCGTCAGGCTCAAGGCCTCCATGCTCCCGCCGGACTGGCCGTGGCCGCGCAGGTCCGGCGCCAGGAATCCCCAGCCCAGCTCCGCGAAGCGCTCGGCGAAGTGCAGCGCCTTGTCGCCCCGCCGGTGCGAGCCCAGCCCGTGGACGAACACGGCCACGCCGGTCCCGGGCTCCCGCGGCGCGGTCCAGTCGCAGACGAGCGTCTCCCCCGAAGCCAGCCGCAGTGACTGGACGAGCGGATTGACCATGGCGCGCTCCGGGTTGGGGCGGAGGGGATGGCGGACTGAGGCCGACTCAGGCCGACTGGGCGAATTGGCGGCCTGCCTCCACCCGCACCGTGCCGAGCAAGACGCCCCCGCCGATGAAGAATACGGCCAGGCTCGCCAGCGCGATCCGCGTATCCCCCGTCAGCGTCAGCAGCGTCCCGTAGGTGAGGGGGCCCAGCATGGCGGAGACCTTGTCGCTCATGGCGAAGAACGCGAAGAACTCGGCGCTGCGGCCGGCGGGGATGAACGAGGAGAACAGGGCGCGGCTGATCGCCTGGCAGCCGCCCAGCACCAGTCCCACCATGCCGGCCAGCACGTAGAACTCCAGCGCGACGCGGGCGACCTGGCCGTAGGCCACGGCGGCGGTGAAGACCGCCAGCGTGAGGAGGATCATCGCCTTCTCGCCGATGTGCTGGGCCAGCCACGCGCACAGCACCGAGCCGGGCAGCGCGACCACCTGCACCAGGATGATCGCCGCCACCAGCTGCACCGTGCCGATGTGCTCCGTCAGCGTCCGATCGGTGTAGATGTTCTGCATGGCGTACGGGGTGACGTTGGAGATCAGCGTCGCCACGCCGTCGTTGTACAGCAGGTAGGCCAGCAGGAAGCGCAGCGCCTGCGGGTGGTGCCGCAGCAGGCGGATCGTGTGCCCCAGCTGGCCGAAGGCTTTTCCGATCGCCCGCAAGGGGTGGACCCGGTCGCCGCGCCCCTCCCGCTCCCGCAGCCACGCGAAGGTGATGAGCGCGAATCCGCCCCACCACAGGCCCACGACGGCGAAGACGTAGCGGATCGGCCCGAGGGCGTGCCCGAACGCCAGCGGCGTGAAGAGCGCGAGGGCCAGGATCAGCGCCAACACGCCGCCCAGGTAGCCCGCGGCGAAGCCCATCCCCGACACCGCCCCCTGCTCCTCCTGCGGCGCGATCTCCGGCAGGAAGCCGTTGTAGAAGACGTTGCCCGCCTCGAACCCCACCATGCCGATCACGATCAGCAGCGCGATCCCCCACCACGCCAGCGGCAGCGCCAGCACCAGGCACGCCAGCACGCCCAGCGCGCAATAGGCCGCCAGGAAGCGCTTCTTCGCGCCCCACAGGTCCGCCAGCGCCCCGGTGACCGGGGACACCAGCACCACGATCAGCGCGGCGGCGGCCATGGCATAGGACCACATCGCCTCCGCCGGCATGACGATCCCCAGCACCCGCAGGGCCGGGGCCGGCCCGACGTGCAGGTCGCCCGCGCTCCGGGCCGCGCTCTCGTACTGGACGACGAAGTACTGGGCGCCGATCACCGTCACGACGCACAGGATGAAGGCGCTGTTGGCCCAATCGTAGACGACCCAGCCGACGCGTTCGCGCGTGGCCAGGCCGGACTGCACGACGCTCTTCCACATGCGCACGCTCCGGGTTTCTGTTGCGCCGCCGGCTGCCGTGCCGCCGGCTGCCGTGCCGCCGGTTGCCGTGCCGCCGGTTGCCGTGCCGCCGGTTGCCGTGGCACCCCCTGCACGCGCCGCGCTCCTGGGGCGCCGCGGTCCAGCCGTGCCGCGCCCCACGTCAGCGGAAGGAGGAGCCGAGGTCGCCCGCGTAACCCGTCAGTTCCAGGTAGCCCTCGCCCTTCAGCGGCCGGCCGGCCCGCCCGCCCCGCACCCACTCTCCGCGCGCCCAGACCGCGCCTTCCCAGTATCCGAACGGCAGGCCAGCGCCTGGGGCCAGCTCCTGATCCAGCGCGGCCGGGCGCACCGTCAGGGTCAGCCCTGCCTGGGGCAGGCTCACACTCCAGAACAGCGGATAGCGCGCCCCGCTCTTCGGGCTGGTCCACGTCTCCGTCGGCACGGCCGTCGCCAGCACCTCTCCCGCCCGTGGCCGCTCGATCGGACGCTCAGCCAGGCGCTCGGGCAGGTGCTCGTCCTGGCGCTCGGTCAGGCGCTCAGGCGGTCGCTCGAGCGGGCGCACGTCCGGGCGCTCGGTCAGGCGAACGTGCCACACCCGTCCGGCGGCCTCGCGGAGGGTGCCTCCGGACGTAGGACTCGCGCCGCCGTTCCGCGTGCGCAGCCGGTACAGCATCAGGTCCATGCCGTTGTCCAGCCGCAGGGACAGCCAGTCCCACCCTATCTGGTCCGCGGCAAGCTGGCCGGTGCCGAATTCATGATCCATCCAGCTCGTCCCGCTCACCTGCCAGCTCTCGGCGCCCAGGCGGATCACGCCCGCGGTCTGCAGGCGGGGCAGCGAGTAGTACCAGGACGCCTCTCCCGGAGCCGAGCCCTTGCGGTCCAGCCCCCCGCTTCCGTGCAGGAGGGGCGGCCGCTCCGGCACCAGCGTGAGGCTCAGGCCGAGAGCCGGATCCTGCGCCGCGAGGCGGAACGCGCCGGAGGTTCCGGACGCCGAGTCGTCCACCGGCGCCACACTCCAGCCGTTCAGCCAGACGTGGAGCCGGTCCGGCGCGGCCCCGCTCATGCCCAGGCTGTCGCGCCCGGTGCGGGCGGAGTAGGTGAACGTGCCCCGCTCCAGGTCGCTGAGCGCCAGATGCGCCAGGTATACCGATCCGGTGCGCCAGGCCGAGGCACCCGGCACCGAGCCGGCATGCAGGCCCTGCCGGAAGAACGTCACCTGGTACCCGAACGCCCGGCCCTGCGGCGTGCGGACGATGCCCGTGTAATACCACCATTCGAGGCGAAAGCGTGGATGCTGGCCGTGATCCCGCGGAAAGCTCCAGGCGCGGCGCCCCTCGGCGCGCTCGAAGGGGACGGGCTGCCCGGCCGGCGCGCGTGGAACGTCGCGCGGCCCGCCGGTGTCCCGCCTGGCCACCGCGCCCGGTTGGTCGCGCGGCCCGCCGGTGTCCCGCCTGGCCACCGCGCCCGGAACGTCGCGCGGCCCGCCAGCTATCTGACTGGCCGTGTCCTGCCCCGTGGGTTTCGGCCCACCCTCGGCCCGCCCGGCTGCCGTGGCCGGCGCGGCATCCCAGCCCAGCAGGGCTGCGGTGCAGACCAGCAGCGCGGCGGCAATCCCGCAGACGGCCCGGTTCCGCAGGGGCATGGTCACTCCTCCCGAATCGCCGCGAGGATCGGGGCGCGCCACATCCGGGTGATCGGGATGAGGCTGCCCAGCAGCGCCGCCGCCACCCCGAGCGCCAGCAGCTCCAGATACGCCCCCCGCCCGGGCAGGAACTGCAGCGTCCAGCCGAAGGCGCGGCGATTCACGATGAACACCAGGATCGCCGAGACGACGTACCCCACCCCCCAGCTCACCAGTCCGGACGCGAGCGCGAGCAGGCCCGACTCGAGCAGGAAGGACAGGGCCAGCGTGCGGCGCTTCACGCCGATCGCCCCGAGATAGCCGTGGATGCGCCGGCGCTCCTCGAGCAGGGCCGTGGCCGCGCTGACCATGGCGATGAAGGCGACGGCGGCGGCGAGGCCGCTCATCAGCCCCGTGATCGCGAACGTCCGGTCGAAGACGCGCAGCGCACCCTGGCGCAGCTGAGCATTGAGCGCAATGCGCACCTCCCCGCCCCCGGGCAGGCCGGCGACGGCGCGCCGCACCGCTTCGAGATCGGCGTCCGGCTTGAGCCACAGGGCCGCGCCCGCGGGCGGCCGCGCGCCGAAGAGCTTCCGGAAGGCGGCCTGGTCCAGGTAGATCAGCCCCGTGGGCGCCGAATAGTTCTGCACGATGGCCGCGATCGGCACGTCCACCGCTCCAAGCTGCGCCGCTCCGGCCGTCGCTCCAGCGGTCGCCCCGCCCGCCGCCGCGCCGGTCGCAGCGCCGCCCGCCGCCGCGCCGGTCGTACCTCCGGGCGCCGCCGGAATGCGCAGCATTCCGCCCACTGCCAGGCCGAGCGGATAGGCCAGCGTCTCGGAGATCCAGGCGGAACCGGCGCCCAGGGCGCGCACGGCCTGCTCCCGGTCGGCCCCCAGCACCGGCACCCGGTTGAACCGGCCGAAGGCCGCGGCGTCCACCGCGACCACCAGCACCTCGCGCTCCCCCAGCGTGACGCGCTGCGTCCGCAGCTCGGCCAGCTCCCGCACGTAGGGCTGCCCGCGCAGGGCCGCCAGGAGGCCGGCGGGGAAGGGCGTGCCGCGCTGTTCCGCGGCGGGGGAAAGGTACAGGTCGGCGGTGATGGTCTGGTCGAGCCAGAGCGTGAACGTGGCGCGGAACGACGCCACCGTGATGCCGATGGACAGGGCCAGCGCGAGCGCCACCATCAGCGCCGCGCTCGCCAGGCCCGTGCGCGACAGCGAGCGGGAGAGCTGGCGCGCGGCCAGCAGGCCGCTCACTCCGGCCACGCGCGAAAGCACGGGGCGCAGCGCCCGGCCGAAGCCCCACAGCGCCAGCGGGCAGAGCAGCGCGCCCGCGAGAATGGCCGCCGTGGCGCCCGCGAGCCCGAGCGCCAGCGAGCCGCCGGGCGCCGCGAGCAGGCCCAGCGCCGCCAGGGCGCCCGCGAGCGCGCCGATCCCCCAGCGCCGCAGCCGCGCGGGTTGTGCGGTGATCCGGCGCGAGCCTTGCAGCACCGTCAGGGGCGAGACGCCCGCCGCTTCCACGGCCGGCAGCACGGCTCCGCAGGTGGCGACGCAGACGCCCAGGGACAGCCCGAGCAGCCAGATCCCGCCATCCAGCCGCACGTGCGTCGGCAGCGCGTCCGTGTCCAGGATCACCTCGGCCAGCGTGGCGCTCGTGTTCAGCACCATGCGCTGGGCGAGCAGCCAGCCCAGCAGCACGCCCGCCCCCCCGCCGACGGCCCCCGCCAGCGCGGCCTCGCCCAGCAGCGCCAGGACCACCGCCCGGCGCGAGGCGCCCAGGCAGCGCTGCAGGGCGACGAGCGCCTCGCGCTGCACAACCGAGAACGTCGCGGCGTTCAGGATCAGGAACGCCCCGACCAGCAGCGAGAACAAGCCCAGCACCTCCAGGTTCAGGCGGAACGCCCGCGACATCCGCTCCACCCGCTCCAGGCGCTGCCCGATCCGCTCCAGCGCAAGCCCCGGCGGCAGGGCATCCGCCACCTGCGCCGCGGCCTGC
>JBGOTW010000052.1:0-20237 GCA_041476685.1 bacterium
CCCGAACCTGTCCGGATACGCGCGGGAGCTGTACCAGGAGCCGGGCGTCAATCCGACTGTCAACTTCGAGCATATCAAGGGGCACTACTACTTCAGCCACGCGGCCATCAATCCTTCGCGCCTCGTCCCCATGGGCCCGATCCTGGATTTCGATGCGCCGCACGGGCGAGGGAAAGTAGGACCCTCGCTCCTGGCCGGCTAAGCGCTACCAATCCCCGGGCAGGGAATTTCGGCCCGTTCCGGGCCGATGCCCACATTCATGCGAGCGAGATTCCGGCATGAGGCGAAGCGACGGCCGCATCCTGACCACGCACGCGGGCAGCCTGCCGCGGCCGGCGGAACTGGTGGAGCTGTTCGCGCTGCGGGCGAGGGGCGGGAGCGTGGATGCGGAGCAGCTGGAGCGGAGCATTGAGGACGCCACGCGCCAGATCGTTCCCAAGCAGATCGCCGCCGGCATCGACATCCCGAACAACGGGGAGCAGCCGCGCGAGGCGTTCTTCCTGTACCTGCGGCACCGCCTGAGCGGCTTTGCCGGAGGCGTGACGCGCAGGTCGCCCCGGGACATCGAGCGCTACCCCAAGTTCCAGGAGGCGCGCCGGCGCGCCGTCGAAGGCAAGCCCAGCGTCAGCAATTTTGAAGTGCCCAAGGTGGTGGCGGCCGTGCGGTACCTGGACCGCGCGGCGGTCGAGCGGGAGTGCGCCGATTTCCGCCGCATCCTCGCGGCCGCGGCGCCCGGGATCCCCGAGGCCTTCGTCACCGCCCCGTCCCCGGGGATCATCGCCGCCGCCGTGCCGAACGAGTTCTATGACAGCCAGCGGGCCTACATTGACGCCCTGGCCGAGGCGCTCCGAATCGAATACGAGACCATCGTCGGTCAGGGATTCCTCCTGCAGATCGACTGCCCCGACCTGGCGCTGGAACGTCATGTCAGCTTTGCGGAGCGGCCGCTGTCCGAGTTCCTGGCGTTCGTCGAGCTGGTCGTGGCGGCGATCAATCGCAGTTTGCGGAATGTGCCCCGCGATTCGGTGCGGCTCCACGTCTGCTGGGGCAACTACGAGGGTCCGCACGACCTGGACGTGCCGCTCCCGGAGATACTGCCGAGGCTGCTGGAAGCCAACGTCGGCGGCTTCGTGCTGCCCTTCGCCAATCCGCGCCACGCGCACGAGTACCGCCACCTCGCCGACGGCCGCCTGCGCGCGGACCAGGTGCTCGTCGCGGGCGTGATCGACACGACCACCAACTACGTGGAACACCCGGAAGTCGTCGCCGACCGGATCGAGCGGATTGCCCGGGCCATGGGCGACCCGCGCCGCGTGATCGCCGGCACCGACTGCGGCTTCGATACCTCGGCTGGCATGGGACGCGTTGCGGAGGACGTGGTGTGGGCGAAGCTGGCCGCGCTTGCGGAAGGGGCGCGCCTGGCGAGCGCACGGCTGTTCTGACGCGGCGCGGGTCCGGCGTGCGGCCCGGACTGCGCGCACGGCGGACCGGCGGCAATGGGAACGCGCCTCGGACTCCATGATGGCGCGCGAGGGAATGCCGCCAACGCGCGTCCGGCAGGCATTCGTTTACTTTGGGGACCACGGCCGGAAGAGACGGCGGCAGCGGATCAAGGGGAGGTTTTCCGATGGGCCTGTTGATCGAGGGGAAGTGGCAGCAGGAAGAGGCGGCGGGCCCGGACGTCCAGGGCCGGTTTGTCCGCAGCGAGTCGATATTCCGGCAGTGGCTGACCGCCGACGGCTCGTCGGGCTTCAAGGCGGAGCCGGGCCGCTATCGTCTCTACGTGGCGCTGAGCTGTCCTTGGGCGCACCGCACCCTCATCATGCGCAGACTCAAGGGCCTCGAGGACGCCGTCTCGCTCTCGGTGGCGGACAGCGTGATGGGCGCCGAGGGTTGGCGCTTTTCGGTGGCGCCCGGAACGAATCCGGGTCCCGTGCGCGCTGCGGAATTCCTGTGGCAGGTCTATGCGCAGGCGCGGCCGGACTACACGGGCCGGGTCACGGTGCCGGTGCTGTGGGACAAGCGGACGAACACCCTCGTCAACAACGAATCGCGCGATATCCTGCGCATGTTCGACGTGGAGTGCGACGCGTTCGCGGGGAATCCGGCGAGTTACGCGCCCCTGGACCTGAGAGCCCAGGTGGACGAGATGATCAGCGCGAACTATGGGCCCATCAACAACGGCGTGTACCGCGCCGGATTCGCCAAGTCCCAGGCGGCGCACGAGGAGGCCGTGAGCGGGCTCTTCGCGGCCCTGGACCGGTGCGAGGCGATCCTGGCGCGGCGCCGCTATCTCTGCGGCGACCGGATCACCGAGGCCGACTGGTGCCTGTTCACCACGCTGGTGCGCTTCGATCCCGTGTACTACACGCACTTCAAGTGCAACCTGCGCCGCATCGTGGATTATCCCAACCTGTGGAACTACACGAAGGAGCTGTACCAGTTGCCCGGAGTGGCGGAGACGACCGACTTTCGGCATATCAAGGAGGGCTACTATCGCGGGATGACGTTCATCAATCCTTCCGGCATCGTGCCCCTGGGGCCGTTGCTCGATTTCACCGCCCCGCACGACCGGGCGCGCCGCTCGTACGCCGCGTGAGCGAGCCGGAGCGACGGGGCGCGTCTTGGCTTGGCTTTCCCGCCGCGGAATGACTAGCCTCGGGCGGCGGGCAAGTGCCCGCGCGACGGAGTCCATACGGAGTCGCGCCAGTGTCGCGCCAGTGTCAGGACATAGTCGCGCCAGAGTCAGGACAGAGTACCGGAAGGCCGCAGCGCATCCTTATCCTCCGCAGCGCCGCCCATGCTCGCCAAGACCCTGGCCGCCGCGGTGCTCGGCGTGGAGGCCCTGCCGATCGAAGTCGAGGTGGACCTGGCGTTCGGCCAGCTGCCCGTCTTCACCATCGTGGGACTGCCTGACGGGGCGGTGCGCGAGAGCAAGGAGCGCATCGCCGCCGCCTTCGCCAACAGCGGCCTGACGCTGCCGGTGCGGCGGATCACGGTCAACCTCGCGCCGGCGGAGCTGCGCAAGGTCGGCGCGGGGTTCGACCTGCCCATCGCCGCGGCGCTGCTCGGCGCGACCGGTCTGGTGCCCGCCGAGGCGCTCGACGGGCTGATGTGGGTGGGGGAGCTTTCGCTCGACGGTCGGGTGCGGCCCGTCCGCGGCGTGCTGGCGATCGCCCTGAAGGCGCGGGCGATGGGGCTGAAGGGGCTGGTGCTGCCGAAGGAAAACGAGCTGGAGGGAGGCATTGCCGCGGGATTGACGCTCTACCCCATCGAACGGCTAGACGAGGCGGTGCAGTTGCTGCGGGGCGAGTCCGTCCCGGTCAGCCGCCCCATACATGCGGAGACCTGGTTTTCCGAGGAGCAGGCGCCGGGGGAAGACCTGCGCGACGTCAAGGGGCAGGAGCAGATCAAGCGCGCCCTGGAGATCGCCGCCGCGGGCAACCATCACCTGCTGATGCTGGGCCCGCCCGGCTCGGGCAAGACGATGCTGGCGCGCAGGCTCAACGGCATCCTGCCGCGGCTCACCTTCGAGGAGGCGCTGGAGACCACGCGCATCCACAGTATCGCCGGCCAGCTCAGCCCCGACCGGCCCTTCGTCACCCAGCGCCCCTTTCGCGCCCCCCACCATAGCGTCTCGCCGGCGGGCCTGGTGGGCGGGGGCTCGGTGCCCCAGCCGGGGGAAATCTCGCTCTCCCACAACGGCGTGCTGTTTCTCGACGAGCTGCCGGAATTCCCGCGCACCGTGCTGGAGCTGCTGCGCCAGCCCCTCGAAGAGCGCCGCGTCACCATCTCGCGCGCGGCGATGGCGCTGGAGTTCCCGTGCAGCTTCCTGCTGGTCTGCGCGATGAATCCCTGCCCGTGCGGCTACCTGGGCGACACCGCGCGGCGCTGCACTTGTCCCCCGTCCGCCGTGCAGAAGTACCGCGCGCGCATCTCGGGCCCCCTGCTCGACCGGATCGACCTGCAGGTGGACGTGCCGGCGGCCCCGTTCGACAAGCTGGCGGACACGCGCCGGGGCGAGTCGTCCGCCACGGTACAGGCGCGCGTGCAGGCGGCGCGGGAGTTGCAGATGCTCCGCTTCCGCAATTCGGCCACGCGCAACAACGGCATGATGACCCCGGCGGAGATCGAGGTGTTCGCCAGTCCCCCGCCGGAGGGGATCGGGCTGTTGCGGCGCGCCTCGGAGCGCCTCGGCCTGTCCGCCCGCGCGTATACCCGCATCCTCAAGGTCGCCCGCACCATCGCCGATCTGGCGGACAGCCCGGCTCTCCAGACCGCACACCTCGCCGAGGCCATCCAATACCGCAAGCTGGATCGGCAGGCGGGCTGAAGGCCCGGTCACGGGCGCCCGTTGGCCGCGCGCCGGGGCCGGGCAAACCCTGCCTCCCCGCGACCGGGCCGCCGCTGCCGGCGGTGTAGTCGTTCCCTCATCCCATGCGTTTAATCTGCAAGTGACCGCGACGGCGATCCGGAAATGCCGCCGGCAATTGACGCAAATCAATAAGGCCCGGCGGTCCGATGCTAACATTATGACGTGTCCATGGCCTCTCGCCCGCTGCGGCGGGCGCCCGTGAACCGAACCGATCATTAAGAACTAAAGGAGAATTCCAATGCATCGAAATGTTCTCTTGGGCGCGTCTCAGTTGGCGCTGGCGGTGCTGATCTCCGCCACCGTGGCGCTGGCCCAGGATGCCAAGACGCTCGTGAGCACGAAGACGGACAAGGCGCCCGCCATGGACGGCACCGTGGACGATGTCTGGTCCAAGGCCAAGCCGCTCAAGGTTGAATTGTCGAAATTCCCCTACGAACCAAAGACCTACAAAGGCATCAAGAAGGCGACGGTCACGCTGCGCTCCGTGTACGACGGAGCGGACATTTACCTCCTGGCCCAATGGGCCGATCCCACCAAGAGCTTCGAGCGGGCGCCGTGGGTGAAGCAGCCGGACGGCTCCTGGAAGCTGCTCAAGCTGCTGGACGAGACGGACCACGACAACACGTACTACGAAGACAAGCTGGCCATGTTCTGGGACATCAACACACAGGGCTTCGAGCAGAGAGGCTGCGCGGCGCTCTGCCACAAGGCGCGGGCAGGCAAGAATGCCGGCTTTGAAGACAAGTCTCCGGGCCGCAAGTACACCAACAAGCCTGGCGAGACCGTGGACATGTGGCACTGGAAGAGCGTGCGCAACGGGCCAGTCGGTCAAGTGGACGACCAGTACGTCGACGACACCCATGACCCGGGCAAGAATGCGGATTGGGGCCGCAAGGGCAATGACAAGACGGGCGGTGGCTATTCGGACAACATCGCCGCCGACAAGAAAGGCCCGGCCTTCATGAACAAGACGCCTAGCGCGGAGAACAAGTACTGGGTGCTGGACGATCAGAAGGTCCCCTTCGTGGACACGTTCAAGCCCGGCGACGTGGTCGGCAGCATCGTGGTCGCGCCGTTCAGCGGACCCCGTGGCAACATCGCGGCCCAGGGCCGCTGGGAAAACGGAACGTGGACGCTGGCCATGAAGCGCAAGCTGGTGACGAGCGGCGCGAACGCCAAGGCCCAGGACGTGCAGTTCGGCGACCTGAAGAAGACCTATTATTTCGGCATCGCGGTGTTCGACAATACGCAGATCAACCATGCGTACCATGATGGTTCCTACAAGCTGATGTTCAAGTAGGCCCTCGTGCCCGGACGCCGTCCAGGCTGCCTGCAGCCGCGAGCTCGAAGCGAGCGGCGCACCCAAGGCAGGAGGCGGCGTCCCGGCTGCCGCTCGCACAACTTCCCGTCCATCCACGCCGGCGGATAAGCCGCCGGCCGTCTCTTCCGCCATCCGTCCCCGCGCAATCGCGCGTGCACCGTCTCGCTCCGGTGCGGCGAGGGCCGGATACCGGCGTGAACCGTCCCCGTTTTCCGTCATGCCGGACGCTAGCCGCGCACGCCGCCGAAATGACCCGGCCGGGACGACCCCGTCCCGCCTGCGGCAAGTCGCGCGGCAAGGACCGTCGGGGAAGGCCGCGGGACTTGCCCGCCCGGAAAGATGGGGCGCTGCGTCCCGGGCCTCGCATGCGTCCCTTGTGCCCCGCCGCCGGACCCGGTATCTCCGCAGCAAGCTTTCGCCCTCCGGCCCGTCAACCCTCCGTGCGAAACCGCCATGGCCACCGAGATCCGCCTGGACCGCCGCCGTCCGCTCTCCGCGCAGCCCGACAAGGGCCACAATCGCTGGCACCCGGACATTCCGCCCGTGGTCACGGTGCGCTCCGGCGAGCAGGTGATCCTGGACACGATTGACGCGCGGGATGGCCAGATCACGCCGGCGACGCGGGACGGCGACCTCGCCGGGATGAATCGCAACGTGCCCCATCCGCTGACGGGCCCCGTCGCGGTCGCAGGCGCCGAGCCCGGCGACCTGCTCGCCGTGCACATCGAGGCCATCGAGCCCCAGCCCTTCGGCTGGACCGCCAATAGCGCGGGCTTCGGCTTCCTGCGCGACCTGTACAGCGCGCCGCACGTGACGCGCTGGACCATCCGGGACGCCTTTGCCTCGTCGGGCGACCTTCCGGGCGTGCGCATTCCCGCCGCCCCGTTCATGGGCGTGATGGGAGTTGCCCCGTCGCGGGATCTGCTCGGGGAGTGGCGGAAGCGCGAGGCGGAACTGGCGGCGCGCGGCGGCATGGTGCGCGGGCCCGAACCGGATAGCGCCGTGCCCGCGGCCCTCGGGGCCGAAGCGGTGCGCACGATTCCGCCGCGGGAGAACGGCGGCAACGTGGACATCCGTCAGCTGGTGGCGGGCACGACCGTGTACCTTCCCGTCTGGCAGCGCGGCGCGCTGTTCTCGACAGGGGATGCGCACTTCGCCCAGGGCGACGGCGAGGTGTGCGGAACGGCCATCGAGATGGGCGCCACCTTCGTGGCGCGGCTGGAGCTGCTCAAGGGCCGCGCCGGACGGCAGCGGGACATGAGCTTCGAGTCATCCGGCGCGATGCCGCCCCGCGGATTGCAGTTCCCGCAGCGGTATTTCGCCACGACGGGATTGTGCGTGCGGCGCGACGGGGCCAACGAGAGCGAGGATGTGACCCTCGCCGCGCGCAACGCCCTGCTGAACATGATCGAACATCTGCAGGCGAAGTACGGCTATGACGACCGGCAGGCGTACCACCTGTGCAGCGTGGCCGTGAATCTTCACGTGAGCCAGATCGTGGACCTCCCGAACGTGCTGGTCACGGCTTTCCTGCCCTTGGACATCTTCCAGGACTGACCCGCCCAGGCACGCGAGGCTCAGGAATGGCGAGGGCCACGAATCCGGGCCGCGCGCCTCGGAACCGCTACGGCTCATGGAGTCGCAGGGCCAAGAGGCGTGTCGCCTTCCTCAGGGCCGTGTTGATCATGGCTTCATCCGAGACAATTTCGCCGGTCTTGGCGCCAAAGAACCTCTTCTCCTGCGTGACCTCCGCGGCCACGGCATTCGCCGCGGCGATGATCTCCCCATTGTTGAGGGAGATCACCCGCGCCCGCAGCGACACTTCGAATCCCATGCGCTTGATGTACACCGAGGATCCAGCCCCGTCCCGGGCTTCCAGGCGCTTGATGCCCGTGACGGTACCCAGCAGCAGCGCCTGCGCCCCCAACTGCTTACCGGCCTTGACGGCGGTCTTCTCGTCAATCAGTCCGCTCTGGCCCAGTTCGACTTCCTTGAGCACTTCTTCGATCCGGGTGCGCTCGATCAGCCGGTACCGGCCGGTCTGAAAGAGTTCTTCGATCATCAGGTCGGGCAGCTTGTCGGCCAGCGTGCGATAGGCCTCCTGCTCGGCGCGGTATTCGAATGGCATGACGGCCACCAGGATCCTCTTCTCGAGCGGAACGGCGGCACGGCTGACGGGGGCCTCCGGCGTCGATTGGATCTCGCTGGTGCTGCACGCCGTGGCGAGCAGGGCCAGGGCGATCTGGAGCGCACAGAACGGGATAGTGGACCTTGTCGGCGTCCGGGGTGGGAGACGCATAAGAGCCCCGCAAGCTGGATCTGCAGAAGGTTGATGAGCGATGGAACCGGAGCGGGCGGTCAATCCAATGCATCCTAACACTCCGCTGCCGACTCCCGATTTGACCTCGGTCATGGTCTCCGCGGCTCCGTGCGCTTTCCCTTCGCGCCCGGATTCGCGCGGGATTCGCGCGGGATTCGGCTGCGCCTCCGGCCGGCGCGGCCCGCGGGCGGGACGGTCGCGCGTGCGCCGCGAGTCGCGCCACAGGCCGCCGCCGCGGGACGCGAGCAGCCGGTGCTGCCGGAGGGCGTCGCACCGGAAGGCGGAACGGAATGCCGAACGGTTGGCGGATTGTCGGGCTGCCGGAACGAGCCGCCCGGCCCCGAGAAGCCATCCGTCACGGGTTCGGCTATGCTGGCGCGCCGGACGGCGCTCTTCGCTCCAAGATTCCGCTTCGCGGCGACGGGGAGCCCCCTGCGAAAGACCCTCGTCCTGGAGACATGCCCATGTTGCAGCGACAGGTGGGAGACATCCTCGTCCAGCGGATCGTCGAATCCGAGCAGCCGGACTTCGATCCGTTCACGTTCTTTCCCAAGACGTCCCCCGAACAATGGGAGCCCCACGTCTCCTGGCTCCGGCCCAAGGCCCTGGACCCGAAATCCGGCAATCTGGTGTTCCCGATGCAATCGTTCCTGGTGCGAACCCGCCACCACACCATCATGGTGGATACGTGCGTGGGCGACCACAAGCAACGCCAGCGCCCGACGTGGAACATGACCGCGAGCGGGGCCTACCTCAATAAGCTGGCGGCCCTGGGCGTCCAGCCGCAGCAAGTGGACTTCGTGATGTGCACCCACATGCACAGCGACCACGTGGGCTGGAACACCCGGCTGGACAACGGGCGCTGGGTGCCGACCTTCCCCAACGCCCGCTACGTCATGTCTGGGAAGGAATGGACCTATTGGCAGGAGCTGCACCGGAAGACGCCCCAGCCGCAGATCGCGGACAGCGTGCTCCCGATCGTCGAAGCGGGGAGGGCGCTCCTGGTGAAGAACGACTTCGCCATTGACGACGAAGTGCGGTTCGAGTCCACGCCCGGACATACGCCCGACCATGTCTCCGTGCGCCTGGCCTCCCGGGGGGCGCACGCGGTGATCACGGGCGACCTGATCCACAGTCCGGTGCAGTGCGTGGAATATGACTGGGTGCCGCGTCCCGATGCCGATCCCGATCTGGCCCGCGGCACGCGGCGGGCGTTCCTGGAGCGCTATTGCCAGACCGACGTGCTGGTCTGCGCCTCGCACTTCCCGTCGCCCTCCTTCGGGCACATCGTCCGGGAAAGGAATGCGTTCCGCTTCGAATACGAAAGCGAGGCGGGCTGACACGCCGCCCTGCCACCCCTCCCGGTCGCGGGGCGGCGACCGCCCTGCCGGCGCGGCGCGCGGCTTTCGCGTCTTGTTGCCCGGGCAACCGCGGGGTGTGGGGCCCTCCGCCGCTGTCGCCTGGGCAAGCGGGGGTGCGGGGGCAGCGCCCCGCGCCTGGCGGCAGTTGCCACCAGCTGCAATGACGGTCCGCTAGTTCGAGCGGCCCTTCGCCCCGGGGACGGGCGCGGGCTGGCGGGATTGGAGATAGCTGGCCACCGAACGGGGGTCGTCTTCGGTGACGATGGGGCGCTCCATCGCGAAGCGGTCGCGCGTGCGCGCATACTCGGCGCCGCCCATGCGGCCGATCGCCTTCAGCACGTCGGCATTGACCCGGCCGCGCTCCAGCAGCAGCGCATCGTCCAGGTGCCAATAGAGGATCTCGCCCAGGATGTGGCTCGTGTAGGGCGGCTTCGCGCCCAGCCGGAGGTGGTGGGTCAGGCGGCACTCCATCGCCACCAGCGCCTCCTTCACGCGCGGCACGTCCACGACGGTGCCCGGCACGGGCGTCAGCCCGGATTCCTTGAACTCGTCAATGTGCGCGCCGTATTCGCCGCACGTCACGTTCATCCGCTCGGCCATGCTTTCGCTGACGATGTGCACGACGAATTCGGGGTGCTCCCCGATGTTGCGGCTCGTATCCTTCATGAGGTTTCCCCGGTCAATGACCGAGAAAGCCAGCGTCGGCGGATTGCCGCAGACGGCGTTGAAGAACGAGAACGGCGCGAGATTGGCCTGCCCGGCGGCCGACCGGGTCGCAACGAACGCGATCGGGCGCGGCACGACGCATCCGACGATGAGCTTGTTGATCTCGGATCTTTCCCGGTCGGAGGACGCGAAGTGGGGCATGTTTCTCCAGGGGGGGCAAAAGGGGCGGCAACCCGCCGCCGAGGGCAGGCTAGCAGCGTGCCGGCCCCCTGACAAATTGCCGCCTTTGCCGCGCTTGGCCAGAAGGGTTTGGCGGCATTTCCCTCATGGGCGAATTGGGCTAGCGTCCAGTGTCGCCGCCCCCCGCGCAATCCCCGGGACCGGCGGCGCAGCGCGGCAGCAGGAACCGCCGGAGCCAGCGCGTCATGTCTGTCGTGGGAATCTTCAAGCGCACGGGGGCGAGCGGCTTCGGCTACAACTCCACCGCGGACCAGGTGACGCAGGGTCTCGACTTGGGCGGGCGAACCGTCCTGGTCACCGGGTGCAACTCCGGGCTCGGCCGGGAGACGATGCGCGTCCTGTGCGCGCGGGGAGCGCGCGTGATCGGCGCGGCGCGCACGCTGGAGAAGGCGGCGGCGGCCTGCAACGATGCGCCGGGCGAGGCGCTGCCCTTGGCCTGCGAGCTGTCCGAACCCGCTTCGGTGCGGGCCGCGATTGCCCACATGCGGCGCCTGGGCACCCCGCTCGACGCCGTGATCGCCAACGCGGGCATCATGGCGCTGCCCAAGCTCGTGCAGAAGCACGGCTACGAATTGCAATTCCTCACCAACCATGTCGGCCACCACCTGCTGGTGACCGGGCTGCTCGACCGGCTCGCCGACACGGGCCGCGTCGTCATGCTGAGCAGCGGGGCCCATCGCATGGCGCCGCCGGAGGGTATCCAGTTCGACAACCTCTCCGGGGAGAAAGGCTATACTCCCTGGACCGCCTACGGCCAGTCCAAGCTCGCGAACCTGCTCTTCGCGCGGCACCTCGCCACCCGGCTCGCCAAACCCGGCCAGACGGCCAATGCGGTGCACCCGGGCGTCATCGGCACCCGCCTGTCCCGCCACCTCCATCCCGTCCCGCGGGCGGTCTTCTCCGCGATCGGCCCGCTCTTCCTCAAGAGCGTCGCCCAGGGAGCGGCGACCCAATGCTACGTCGCCGTCCATCCCGCGACCGCCGCGCAGCGCGGACAGTACTTCGCGGACTGCAACGTGGCCGCATCGAGCCCGGCCGGAGCGGATGCGAGCCTGGCGGCCGCGCTCTGGGAGAGGACCGAAGCCATCCTCGCGAACCTGCGCTAGCTCCCGGCCGCGCCCCGGCGCGGTTCGAGGACCTCCGGAGTCCGTTCTGCACGGGCCGCGCGCTCCGGGCGGCATTTCCCTCATGGGCGAATTGGGCTAAGGTGCTGCGGCGGTGAGCCGCACGCTGAGCCGCAAGCCGAGTCGCACGGTGAGCCACATTGTAAGCCACAGTGCGCCGCACGCTGAGCGGCTAGGTGGGCCTACGCAGAGCCGCACGCTGAGCCGCACGCTGAGCCGCACGGCAGGCTGCGCCGTGGGCCACCGGCTGGCATGCGCAGCGAGCGGAGGCGCCCGCGGCAGTCCCTGCCGGCCCCGCCCGCCGACCCTTCACGCCTGTGCGCCATGACCGAACCCCGCGACCTGACGCTGTACGGCGCCGCAGAGCTGCTGCGCCGCGGCCGCCTCACCAGCGAGGCCCTCGTGCGCTCCTGCCTGGAGCGGATCGAGCGGCGGGAGGCGGTGCTGCACGCCTGGGCGGAGTTGCACCCCGAGCACGCCCTGGCCGAGGCGCGGGCGTGCGACGAGGAGGCCCGCCTGCACCGCTGGCGCGGCCCGCTCCACGGCCTGCCGCTGGGCATCAAGGACGTCATCCACGTCAGGGGCATGCACACGCAGGCGGGCACGAGCGCGTATCCGACCCATCTGGCCGAGGCGGATGCCGCCTCCGTCGCCGCGCTGCGGGAGTCCGGCGCGATCGTGCTGGGCAAGACGGTGACGACCGCGTTCGCGTACCGCGATCCTTCGCCGGCGCGCAATCCGTGGGACCCCACGCGCTCGCCGGGCGGGTCGAGCGCGGGCTCGGCGGTGGCCGTGGCCGACGGCATGTGCCTGGGCGCGCTGGGCACCCAGACCGGCGGCTCCACGCTCCGCCCCGCCAGCTACACCGGCATCGTCGGCTTCAAGAGCGGCCTGGGCAAGATTTCCACGGAAGGCCTGGTGCCGGTGAGCTGGCAGCTGGACCACGTGGGCATCATGACCCGCGACGTGCAGGATGCGGCGCTGCTGTGGAATCTGCTGCGCCAGGATCGTCCGCTGGATTGGCAGTCCACGCGCGACAAGCTTCCGCCCGCGCTGCTGCCCCACGCGCCCAAGCGGGTCTGGCGGATGCGCGAGGTTTTCGAGCAGCAGGCCGACCCGGCGATGCTCGAGACCCTGGCTGCGGTCTGCCGGGTGCTAGCGGAGGGCGGCGTGACGGTCGTGGAGCGGGCCCTGCCTGCCGAATTCGAAGGCGTCCCGGCGTCGCACGCGACGATCATGGGCGCGGAAGCGGCGACCTGGCACCAGGGGCGCTACCTGGCCGATCCGGCCGCCTACCCCGAGGGCGTCAGCGAGCTGGTGCGCGAGGGCCTGGAGATCCGCGGCGTGGACTACGTCCGTGCCCAGCGCCATCGCGCCGCCTTCATCCGGGCCATGCGGGCGGCCTTCGCGGACGTGGACTGCGCCATCATGCCCAGCGCTCCGGGGCCGGCACCCGCCCCGGACACGACGGGTTCGGCCCGCTTCAACAGTCCGTGGAGCCTGTGCGGCTTTCCCTCCTTGAGCCTGCCGGCCGGCCTGTCCGGCGGAGAGCTCCCGCTCGGGGTGCAGCTCGTCGGCGGCCCCGAGGGCGAGGACGACCTGCTCGCCGCGGCGGGCTGGGTGGAGCGCCTGCTCGAATTCGACCGGCGGCCGGCCTGACCGGAAAAGCCGCCCGAAGGGGATCGTCATGCCACGCAAGCCGCCCCAAGGCCCGCCGCTGCGGCAACGCGCCCGCAGGCGCCGCTCCGGCAGCGCCGCTGCGCGACGCCTGCTGCGCCTCGCCCCGCGCCTGCGCGTGGTGCGACGCCAGCACACGCTCGTCTACGGCCTGCGGCTGCTGACTGACCGGGTGCTCGAAGACGGCCCGCACGACCAGCTCCCCCTGCCGCGGGCGGGTGAAGGCGAGACGCTCACGCTGCACCAGATCGCGGGCGACAAGGAGGAGATCCGGCGCCGCCTGCGGGAGAGCATTGACGCGTACTTCGACATCTTCGGGGAGGAGCTGGACTGATCAGGGATTGACGTTGCGCAGGATCATCAACGTGTCGTTGAACTGCTGCACCAGGACGATGTCCTGCGCCGTGCCCGGCCGGAGCCGTCCGACCACCGGGCTGCCGATGATGTTCTCGAAACCGATCGTGGAAAAGACGAAGCCCCCCGCGCCGTCCCCGTGCCCGATGTACTCGATGCGCTTCGTGCTTTCCGAAACCGCGAGGTCGAGGAAGCCGCTGGTCGTGAATGAGCCGGGCGCCAGGTCGAAGGGCGTGGTGTCGAGCTCGTAGCCGCTCAGGGCAAAGCTGATGCCGCCGAGATAGGCGACGTAGGAGATCGTCTTGTCGTCGGGGTGGGCGATCGCGACGCCGGGAGGATTGCCCGCGAACCGGGCGACGGCCATGCGCTGCGGACCCAGGCGCTGGGGGAGGGACGTGCCCAGCGGCGCGAACGTGGCCGGAAACGTTCCGGAGTTCTGTTGGAATCCCACCACCGGACCGGCCAACGACGTCGTCACGAGCTCCGGTCTGCCGTCCCCGTCCAGGTCGGCGGCGACGATCGCGAACGGATTCGGGTCCACCAGGTAGCCCGTGAGCGAGAACGCGCCCCCGTTGTACGGCGCGCAGGGCACGCCCCCGCCCCCGCTCTCCAGCACGTAGATCTGGTTCAGCGACGGCACCAGCACGGCGAGATCCGCGCAAGGGACCCGGCCCGGACCGCGGTCCCCGTCGAGGTCCAACGGCGCCGTGCCCGTATAGTCCGTGTAGGTGGTTTGCGTGGCGGCGAACCGAGTCGGAGCCGCGCCGATGTTGATCAGGATGGGATCGGAGAACGTTCCGGCGAGGGAGCGGCCCTTGTTCAAGAAGATGGCGAGCTGGAAGGTCGCGGGAACCGTGGCGACGAGGTCCGGATACCCGTCGCCGTTCATGTCCACCACGGACACTTGCTCGGGCAAGTCGGACAGCGGGTAGGTGGTCTGGCTCCAATTGACATTGTCCGTCGTGAGCAGCACGGCAATCCCCGGCGCCCGGCCGTGGATGTTGGAGGTCAGCGTGACCACGAGGTCGTACGAGCAATTGGCGCCGCTCGTCCCGTCCAGGTCGGCGAATTGCACGAGGGTGGGGGCATTCCCGGTCGGAAGCACGGTCGCGGTGAAGTTCCCGGCGCCGTCATTGGTCAGGTAGGTCAGCGAATTGTCGTAGAAGTTGGTCACAGCGATATTGGGCGCCATGTTGTTCGGGGCCGGGCAGGGCGGCAGGGACGGACGCGGCGCGATGGCCGCACCGGTGGGCCGGGCTCCGACGGGAATTTGCTGCTGCACGAAGTCGGTGTTGGTGGTCGGCGACAGGACGAAAGACGGGTTGGTTCCCTTGGTCGGCTGGCATCCGGCGGCCAGGGCTGCCAGGCCCAGCGCGACCATTCCCGTCCAGGCGCGCATTCCCGCGCACGCGCGCGCAGGGGGCGGCCTGCGGGGCAAGGCGGAGGCGGCTGGCGCGCGCATCGGGAGGGTCCGGACAGGCATGGCGGCTCAGGCGCGCCGGTCGGAGGCGGGCAGGAAGAAGTCGGGCAGGCTCACCAGCAGGGGAATCACCAGGCGCATCTGCCACGGGAACACGTAGCTGGAGGCGCCGCGGGCGATGGCCCCGCGGATCAGCCGCGCCGCCTTCTCCGCGGACATGATGAACGGCATCGGATTCCGGTTCTTCGCGTTCATGTCCGTGGCCACGAAGCCCGGGTGGATGGTGGTGACGCGGATGCCGTGCCGCCTCAGCGTCGGGCGGTAGGCGTCCATGAGCGTCTTCACCGCGGCCTTCGACGCGCAGTAGGCGCCCTTGCCCGGCAGCCCGCGGAAGCCCGCCACCGACCCGATCGTCACCAGGTGGCCGCTGCCCTGCCCGACCATGGGCGGCACGAACGGCAGGAGCGTGTACAGCACGCCCTGCACGTTGGTGTGGATCATGTCGGCCGCCTCCGCCGGATCGCCCGCGAGGAGCTTGTCCGGCAGGCTGATGCCCGCGTTGGCGATCGCCAGGTCCACCCCGCCGGCTTGCGCGCAGAATGCCAGCGCCGCCGCGCGCATCCGCGCAGCGTCCCGCACGTCCGCGGCGAAAGGGAGCACGCGGCAGCCCAGCTTGCCCAGCCGCGCGCCCAGCTCCTCCAGGCCGTCCGCGCGGCGCGCCACGAGGCCCAGCGTGACGTCGGGCCCGGAATAGAGCTCGGCGAGCGCGCGCCCGATGCCCCTGCTGGCTCCGGTGAGGAAGATGCGGCGGTAGCTGCGGGGGGCCATGGATCCTGGGGTCGGTGCGGAGCGGGGAGCGGGACGTCCTGGTCCGGAGCGGCGCGGGCATTCGGGCGGCCGGGGGCCCGCGCGCTTCCCGGACATCGCCCTGCGCGCGGCGCGGGTTACGGCACGCCGGCTTCCACCTCCCGCCGGTCCGGGCCCGTCATGGTGACGAAGTCGCACATCTCCTTCAGGCGCGAATGGATGCGCGGGCCCACCCGCTCCAGCAGCGTTTCCCGCACCTTCTCCGCCTCCGCGGCGATGCTGTCCTTGCCGCGCAGGGGCTCGGCGAGGGTCGTCTGCTTGGACTCGGTGTAGTTGCTCGTGAACAGGGTCGTCTTCTTGCTGTTGTACCGGTGGGAGATGATGACGTCGAGGATGTTCTGCTCCCAGGGCGTGTTGCGGCCCTTGCCCAGCTCGTCAATGGCGAGGATCTCCACGTCCACCAGCGGCTGGATCAGCTCGAACTCGGGCTTGTCCTGCGAGTAGCCGGAGCGCAGGTCGCTCAGCAGGTGGAAGAAGTCGCGGAACTGGGCGGGCACGCCGTGCCGGAAGATCAGCTCGTGCAGGAACGCGCAGAGCAGGTAGGTCTTCCCCACGCCCGCCCCGCCCATCAGCATGATGCCCTTGTGACCGCGCTGGTACTCCTCCAGGAGCAGGCTGAAGGTATGGAACGCCACCTTGTTGTGGCGGTCCCGGCGCCCTTCGTTGAGCCGGGCGTCCGCGTACTTCGCGGGGATGCCCGCCTCGTTGTAGAGCCGGATCCGTTGCCGCCGCACTTCGCATTCGCACGGGTGGGCCAGCTCCCGCCCTTCCGCGTCCCGGGCGAAGATGAATCGGGCGCCGCGGCAGGCGAGGCAGCGCAGCGAGCAGGCGCAGACCTTCGCGGCCGCCTGCCCCCCTTCGGGGAAGGTGACGACGCCCGTGCCGCCGCATCCGGCGCAGGCCGACGCGCCGGACCCCGCTCCGGCCGCGCCCTTGGCCGCGGGACCCCTGGCGGTCCCTCCTTGCGCGGATTGCGGCCCCGCCTCCTGGTGCAATGGGTGTTGCGGCGGCATCCTGCCTCCCCTCGTCCATGGGCCCTGCCGGCGCGCGCCCGGCGCCGCCGCCCCGCTGGATTGATTTTCTGGCGCTCGGGCAGTAACAACAGTGTCTAGCACACGGCTGCGCGATCCAGAACCGGGCATTCGCGGCGACTCCATTGAACTGCGATTCGGGGAGGGGATCAAGTGCGATCCGCTCCGCCGGCCCAGACTCCGCCCCCACGGGACGGATGACCCGCGGCGTGCGCTCCGCGCCTCGCCAATTCCGGCGGGTGCCGGAAGGCTAACGTTCGAGGGGTATCATGCACCCACGCAGGCACGAGGGAAGTCCCCGGCGGCCCAGGCGGCGCGACGGGCACGAAACCCGCGAGGGCGGGTATGCACGCGGCGATTCCAGCTTCGACCGGGAACGTTCCGAGCAGGAGTTCACCGAGGAGATGCACGGCCGGCTCCAGCAGTTCCTCGCCTCCGACGAGCAGGGCATGGCGCTCGAGCCGATGAATTCGTTCAAGCGCCGCGTCGTCCACAACCTGGCCAAGGAATACGGCATCGAGACCGAGTCGCGGGGCGAGGACCGGGACCGGCACGTGTACCTGATCCGCACGACGTCCTCCGCGACGCCGAGCAATGCGCCGCGCCGCAAGGTCGGGCCGACGGAGGAGCAAGGCCTGCCCGGCGACGACGAGGACGCGGGCCCGGATGCGGAGTCGCCCCCCCTCAGCGCGGAGCCGCCCCCCCAAACATTCGAGGAGCGCACCCGTCCGCCCGAGGAGCGGCCGCGTGCGCGGGAGGAACGGCCGCGCCGCGCCGAGGGGCGAGCGCGCGCCCCGGAGGACGCCACCGATCTCGCGGGCTCTTCCCGCGTCTGGGATTTCGGCTCCCAGACCTTTCCCGTCAATCCCGGCGCGCAGGGCGTCCATATCGCCGTCAAGCGCGACGGGAGCATCGAGATCTTCCAGGAGCGCGACCGCAACCACATCGTGGCGGACCGGGTCGTCACCTCCAAGCAGTTCCGCGTGCGCAAGAATCGCATCATCCAGCCGGGCGAGCCGGACTGGTAGGGGTGCGGGCGGCGCGGCGTTACGCTTCGCGGCCCGTGGGTATGGAGGCGGGCGTGAACGCCACGAAGTCCGCCGAGGCGAGGGTGTAGTGCACCCCGTCCACCGCGCCGCGCGGGCAGGCCGCCCACTCCTCCGGCAGGTGGAAGTGCCCGAACGTCACCGTCCGCGCCGGAAAGCGCCGCAGCAGGCCGTCGAAGGCGGTCGGCTGGCCGTGGGAGGTGTAGGGCGGAAAATGCAGCAGGACGTGAATCCCGCGCCCGGGGTCGCCCTGCTCGCGCAGCAGACCTTCCGCCTCCTCCAGGGCGCGCTGGAATGCCGCCAATTCCCGCTCGTAGCGTGACCGGTCCAGGGGCTCGAAGTAGGGGTCCTGCGGGGAGAGCCAGCCGCCCGTGCCGCAAAACACCTCGCCGCCGATCGCGACGGCCTGTCCCTCCAGCAAGCGCAGCGTCGGCGGCACCAGGCGCCACTCGTCCGCCGTGGCCGGCCACCACTGGTCGTGATTGCCGCGCACCACGAGCTTCGCCGCTCCGGGCAGCGCGTCGAGCCAGTGCAGGTCCTGCAGCGCATGGCGGAACGTCCGCGCCCAGGACAGATCGCCCGTCACCAGCACGGTGTCCGCCGGCTGCACCCGTGCCCGCCATCCCTGCTCGATCTTGGCGGGGTGATCGCGCCAATGCTCGCCGAAGATATGCATCGGCTTCGATTGGCCGAACGACAGGTGCGGGTCGGACAGGGCCCAGATGGCCATCGTGCTCCTTGCGTGCCGCGAAAACATGCGGCGATTGTCGGGCGGGTCGGCGGTCCGTCCGGGTCGCGGGCCGCTCGGGTCACGGGCCGTTCGGGTCACGGGCTGCTCGGCTCACGGGCCGGTGCGCGCCCGAGCGCGGCCGCGTTCCGGGAAGCGGCGGACCGCCGCCGCATGCGCAGGGCGGCGTTCCAGAATGGCGGCGTTCCAGTATGGCAGCGGGTGTTGCTTGGGGGCAAGGTCGCACCGCTAGCCCGCCGCCCCTTTCTCTGCGCCGATCTTGATCACGAAGATCATCTCGGCGTTGGCGGGATTCAGCGTCATGGTGAGGACCTCATAGGGCGTCCCGAAACTCTGCAGCGCCTTGCCGAGGAATTCCAGCGCGGCGGGCGGGGTCCAGACGTGAAAGTGGATCTTGTAGTCCATGCCGATCAGCTCCGCGCTGCGTCCGCGCGCCTGCTCGGGATCGGAGATGTCTTCCACGAGCCGCACCCATTCCTCGTAATGCTCCCGTCGGGAAGTCGCGGGGCCTTGTTCATGGTCGCGCAGCACGTGCTGGTAGGTGGTCTCCGGGCGGCGCTGGTCGAACGTATAGCGCTTGTCCGGCAGCCCCAGGAACAGATGGCCCCCCGGCTTGAGCACCCGCGCGAAATTCCGCACGGTGCCGATCGGATCCTCGGAGTGCTCGAGGAAGTGATTGGCAATGACGAAGTCCTGGGATCCGTCCGGGATGCCCGCCAGGGATTCCCCGTCCGTCAGGATGTCGGGCTCGATGAGCGGAAAGCCGTCCAGTTCCTGATAGTGCTGCCGCGCCTCCGCGACGGTGATCCTGTCCACGTAGGAAACGTGCGCCTGATCGGAGACCGGGAGCGGACGATTGAGAGCCCCGATTTCGATTCCGGAGCCGCGCAGGAACACCACGGAGAGCGCGAAGCGGAGATCCGGCCCCGCCAGCGCCGTCAACGACGTCTTCAGCCAGTCCTTCAGCCGGACTCGGACGCGATGAGGAAGCACCGCTTTGGCGACTGCCTTGATCCATTTCGCAAACATGGGGCCTTTCGCGCTCGCTGAAACACGGCTGGACCTGGACGCAGGATCGCAGGCCGGGTGGGCTTCCACCCAGCCGCCTGGCCGATCCACCGCTCCGCGCGCCCGTCACCGGCCGCGGCTACCCGCCCTGGGACTGCGGTGTTCCGCCCTGGGCCGGGGTTACGGGCCGGCGGCAGCCGCACGGCTGCGGGCGCTTCCGGCGTCGTTTCCTGGCCTGCCGCGCCGGCACGCGCTCAGGTTTCCGATCGTGCGATCCATGCGGAAAATCCGGCGGCACCATCCTACGGACGATGATCCGGGTCCGCCAGGGGCTTGTCAAAGCCGCCAGAATCGTCAATAACGGAATCAGATGAAATGCTTGGCTCGATCCGATGCGCACCCGCAAGTGCGGGGCCGGCGGACGCGGCTGGGCGCGGGAGGCCCGACGGGAGCCGAATCGCTGCAGGGGCACGCACAGATGCGCACCACGTCCCGGACCGCTCGGACCGCTCGCTGCTGCCTCGGCTTAGGCGTGGCGGCATTCGTGGGGCTGTTGTCGGCCGGCGGCGTCACGGCCCAATCGGACGCCACGGCGCAGCCGCAAGCCACGGCGCAGCCGCAAGCCACGGCGCAGCCGCAAGCCACGGCGCAGCCGCAAGCCACGGCGCAGCCGCAAGCC
>JBGOTW010000053.1:0-19660 GCA_041476685.1 bacterium
ATATTTATGGATTTCCGCATTTCCACACCTTGGAAAACATTCCGTAGATGTTCGATGACTTTCCGCATGCGGATATCTGCAGTCTTCCTGTTTATCAAGCCAGAGACGCGCATAAAATTTGTCTTCTCTCTCTGTAGCTGGAATGGTCGCAGTTTGTGGAATGCCGCATCAATAAGATCCTGTTGTGGAAGCTCCGTTTGTATTGCGAATCTCTTGTCTTCTCCGAATTTAATCGAGAATGAACCGCCAAATCCTTTAACGAAAAATTGACATTCGAGCAGCGCGCTTGCGCAGCGCGAAAACTCCTCTAAAACCTTCACTTCCGAGTCATCCCAATGGACGCTAACGACTGTGCAGTCTCCGGATGTCGGATCAACATAGGAAAATGAAATTGGTAGCCCCATAATGAGTGACCTGGACACGCGATTTCCGTTAGGCACCCCCTTAGTACTGCTGAGATACCGGCTGATTCTATATAGGGAGGATACTCGGTTCCTAGAATTCCCACCATGCTACCTGAACAAATCCTGCTCCGCCGGACGCAACAGGTCGCTGCCGGAGCCGGGGCCCGGAGCGGGGTCGCGCGCGACGCCGGGCGCCCCACGGATCAGGGCGGCGGGAATGCGCGCGGTCTTCCCGCACACCAGGTCCGCGGCGCCGGCCAGCTCGTCGGCGAGGGCGATCTGGGTGACGTGCATGGGCCGGCCCTCGGTGTCCGACTGCCCGCGCAGGTCCGCCACGGGCGTCAGGCCCGCCACCCCCAGCGCCACCTGGGTCAGGCCGTGGCGCCAGGGCCGTCCGAAGCTGTCCGCCACGATCACCCCCGCGGGCCGGCCGGTGCGCTCGAGGAGCGCTTGTCGCAGCAGCCGCGCCGAGCGGTCCGGGTCTTCCGGCAGCAACACGGCCACGTCTCGCGCTCCGCTGTTGGACAGGTCCACGCCCGCGTTGGCGCAGACGAAGCCGTGTCGGGTCTCGGACACGAGGATGCCGCGCTCGGCGCGCACGATGCGCCGGCTCTCCCGCAGCACCAGCTCGACCTGGCGCGCATCCTTGCCCCAGCTCTCCGCCCAGCGCTGCGCCCACGGCCTGGGCTTGACGTCGGCCAGGGCCGCCCGCGAGCCCTCAGCCTTCGACACCACCTTCTGGGCGACGACGAGCACGTCTCCCTCGAGCAGCTCCAGACCCGCCTCGCCCAGCGCATTGAGGAGATGCGCGACCAGGTCGTCCCCCGGCCGGATTTCCGGGATGCCGGGCAGCGGGTGGATCGTGAGGGGGCTGGGCATGGCCTGGACTCTCAAGTCGGGTCGCTCGGGAGAATCATTCTTCAGCGCGCCCCTGTCAGGGCAAGCGCCTTGACCTGGGGGAATTTAGGGATATCCGCGCGATTTTCAGGGCACCCGGGGCCGCGAAACGGCTTGCCTGCCGGGAGCGCTTTTCATTCGCCGCGCGAGCGTTTACAAGACAGACAGCCCTTGGAACTCCGTCGTCCGGGCCTTGCGGAGGGGCGAGGCCATGCCGGCGCGACTCGACCCGCGGACCCGGCCCCGGAGGGCGCGGTCCGAAG
Organism: bacterium; assembly: GCA_041476685.1. Lineage (GTDB taxonomy): Bacteria > SAR324 > SAR324 > SAR324 > JACQKK01 > JBGPEV01. The sequence goes on from JBGOTW010000053.1 coordinate 1,565, forward strand.
CGAGAGTCCCGTTTGGCCTACGCCGCCAGGAGCGTGCCGATCCGTGCCTTCCTCCGCTGAACGTCCCGTGGTCGCGGTGGTCATTCCCTGCTTTCGGGTGTCGCGCCAGATCCTGGCCGTGCTGGCGGGACTGGGCCCGGTCTGCGACCGGATCTACGTGGTGGACGATGCCTGCCCGGAGCACACGGGCCGGCTGGTGGAAGCCGAATGCCGCGACGCGCGCGTGAGCGTCCTGTACCACGAACGCAACCAGGGCGTCGGCGCCGCCGTGCTGACCGGCTACCGGGCCGCCCTCGCCGGCGGGGCGGAGGTCATCGTCAAGCTGGACGGCGACGGGCAGATGGACCCCGCCCTGATCCCCGCGCTCGTCGCGCCCATTGTCGCCGGACTGGCCGACTATACCAAGGGCAACCGCTTTTTCGACCTGGACGGGCTGGAAGCCATGCCACGGCTGCGGCTCCTCGGCAACACCGCCCTCTCGTTCATCACCAAGTTCTCCAGCGGCTACTGGGATCTGTTCGATCCGACGAATGGGTTCACCGCGATCCACGGGGCCGTCGCGGCGCGCCTGCCCTACAGCCGCATCGCCCGGGACTTCTTCTTCGAATCCGATCTGCTGTTCCGCCTCAACATCATGAGCGCGGTCGTGCTGGATATCCCGATGCGCGCCCGCTACGGCGAGGAGTCGAGCGAACTGGCGCCCCTGAAGATCCTGCCGGGCTTTGTGGTGCGGCACGGCGCCAATTTCGTGAAGCGCCTTTTCTACTCGTACCTGCTCCGCAATTTCTCCATGGCGTCGGTGCAGCTGTTGCTGGGGATTCCGCTCGTCGCCTTCGGCGTGGCGTTCGGGGCGCTGCAGTGGGTGGCGGCGGAGCGCGCGGGCATTTCCGCATCGGCGGGCACCGTGATGGTGGCGGCCCTGCCCATCATCCTGGGTTTCCAGTTCCTGCTCTTCTTCCTGTCGTACGACATGCAGAACGTGCCGCGCATTCCCTACCACCGGCGGCTGGGCGGAGTCCGCACGGCGGGCGCGGGGGCCTTTGCACCGCATGACCCGCCCGGGGACGAGGCACGGCAGACTGCGCGGCGAGCGGCGTCGCCAAAGCGGCCCTGATTGCCCTGATTCGCGGCGAGCTACATGCACAGATGGTCCCTGCCTCCGGTGCGCGGCGCAACGCTGCTCTACGCGGCCGCGGCGTTCTACAGCGTCCTCACCGCGCTGTACTTCGTCCTGGGCCTGTATTCGCTTTCGCAGCTGCCGGACAAGGACGCCCTGTTCGCCATACCGATCGAGCCCCGGCATGCGGCGCTCGTGGCGGTGGCCGTGCTCGCGGCCGTCGCGGCGGCCGGCCTGTTGACCGCGATCCGTCACTCGGGCCGGCTGGCCCTCGCCAGCCTGTCCGTGACCGGTTCGTTCCTGCTGTTTACGTTGAATGTGGCCGGCTACCAGCAGCATCGCGTCGCCGACCACATCTCCCTGCTCACCACCGTCCTCGCCACGCTGCCGTCCCTCGTCCTCATGCTGTGGAGCTCGATCGGAGCGGAGCGCAACGCCCGGATGTTCAGCCGCACCAGCGACTGGGTGGACCGGGCCGCCCTCGTCCTGTGGAACCGGAAGCTCTTCGGCCGTTCCCTGGTGTTCTGGCTGATCGCCGCGCTGGGCATCTGGGTCACGGTCAGCTTCATCTCCGTCACCTTGAACCAGTACTGGAATGTCCGGCCCCGCTTCGATACGGCCCGCTTCGAGAACATCCTCTGGCACACGCTGCGGGGCCGGATCGGCTGGGAATCCATCGACCGGGTGAATCACCTCGGCGTGCACTTCTCCCCGACGCTGTACCTGCTGCTGCCGTTCTACGCCCTGTACCAGCACGCGACGACGCTGCTGGTGGCGGAGAGCCTGATGCTCGTGGCGGGCGCGATTCCGCTGTGGCTGCTCGCCAGGCGCATCACCGGCTCCATCCGCGCGGCCTACGCGTTCACGGTCGCGTACCTGTTCTTTCCCCACGTCATCGGCATCAACATCCACGGCTTCAGCGACCTGGCGCTTTGGCCGCTGATCGGCTTCACCTACCTGCTGCTGCTCGAGCGGCCGCGCTTCTACCGCAGTCCCTGGTATTGGATCCTGCTGCTCCTGGCCTTGGGGGTGAAGGAGGAGATCGCGGTCACGCTGGCCGCCATCTCGGCCGTGCAGTGGATCCAGGGGCGCGACCGTCCCGGCCACGCGGCCACCATCGCGGCCTGCACGCTCTGGTTCGCCGTGGTGACCCAGGCGGCCATGCCCGCGCTGCTCGGCCCGGCGGGTCATCCGGACCTCGGCAAAGGCTGGCTGTACGCCTACTACTACGCGGACCTGTTGCCGGAGGGATCGCGCAGCTTCTTCGAGCTGCTGGCGAATGTATTCCTGCATCCCCTGCTGACCGCCGAGGCGCTGGCCAGGCCGCGCGTGCTGAAATTCCTGACGGATATCTCCGTGCCGCTGCTGTTCCTGCCGGCGTTCAGCGGCCTGCGCCTGATCAGCCTCGTGCCGAACCTGCTGCTCGTCAACCTGCTGACGTCGTGGCGGCCCCCCTCTTCGACCCTGAGCATCTACATCGCCTACGTCGTGCCGTGGTTCTCCTGCGCGATGTACGGGTGGGTGCGCGTGCGGGAGGATTTTCCCCGGGTTTCCGAGACGGCGAAGAAGGGGCTGCTGTTCTGCATGATGCTGCTGAGCGTGCTGCTGCTGACGCAGCATGTCCGGATCGCGCGGCCCATCGAGCGGGATACGGGGGCGTTCAGGCAGTGGCTCGAGGCACGGCCGACGAATCTGCGCATCATGGCGTCCAACTGCTTCCTGCCCCTGATGTCGAACCGGGATCAGATCCGCAACATGAGCGCCGACGAGGACCTGTCGCGACTTGACCTGGTCATCGTGCAGTCCGGGCAACGCTACTGCACCTGGGCCGTGGATCCGTACGAGCAGGTGCAGGAGGCCGTGGTCGCCACGCACGAGTTCGTGGAGGATCCCTCTCCCCAGGACGGGGTCGTCGTGTTTCGACGCGTACGCCCCCCGCGCGAGCCCCGCGACCCGGCCTTCTGACGGCGGGAGCCGCCGGACTGCGGCGCATGCCTTGGATCTTCGCGCACGACCGGAAAGCGCGACCCGGCTTCGTCCCACGCCGCCCGGCAAGGTCCGGCGCGCCGGAACGCGGCGGCCGGGCGCATGCGGGGCTCGCTCCCAAGAGTCCCTTCACGCGATGATTTGATCCGTACAATCAAATAGTTGACCATCCGCCGGCCCCGACGGCACGGAGGTCGCCGCTGAGCGCGCCACGCGGGGCCAACCGAGACCCGTTTTCCCGTCCCAATCGGCCCGTAAATTGCTTCCCCACTGGGGGAGTCCATCTGTTGAGGCCCTTTCCGCGCTCGGAACGAGCGGAGGGAGGGAGCCGCCGGTCTGCCATGAAGGCTGGATCGGAGCAGGTCGAACGCACGCGAAAGGAACCGGCAATGAATTGGAAATTCCTTCCGGCGGCCCTTGCGGGGGCCCTGTTGATCTTGAGCGGTTGCAGCAGTTCCCGAATGGACCCGGCCTCCCGGCCGAAACCCGCGGGCGATGCTGCGGAGCTGATGGCGCTGCGGCGAGACAACGAAGCCCTGCGCCAGGAGCAGGCGCAAAGCCAGCGCCAGGTCGAGCAGCTCAGCAAGCAGCTGGCCGCGGACCGCGAAGAGCAACGCCGCTTCCGCGAGATGATGTCCACCAACTTCGACCTGCTCGAGCAGTCGGTCTCGATGACCTTGGCCAAATCGATGGACAAGGGGGGCAAGGGCCCGGCCTCTCCGCCATCCGGCCCGTCCGCGAAAATGTCCCCGCTCCCGGGCGGCGAGGATCCCGCCCGCGCGGCCGCTCCCGGCGCAACGGCGCCGCGGCCGGCGACCCGGTCCGCTTCCGCCCTGGCGGTCTCGCCGGGCCCTGGGGCGAACGCCCATGACGCGAAGGCACAGGCGGCGAAGCCCGAGTCCCGCGCGACCGCCGGCCACGACGGCAAGAAGCCCGCGGCCGCCGCGCACCCCGGCGCCGCGCCGGGTTCAGCGGCCGGCAAGGAGGGCATGCCCTTGGCCACGGCCATGACGGGCTCGAGCGACAAGTCCGCAGCGGCGCAGCCGGGCGCGCTGATGACGGCCGACGGCAAGCCCTACGAGGACCCGGACCTGATCGAGCCCGCGAATCCGCGCCAGCTCAGCGCCAACCGCGCGGCCAAGTCGCTCTACGAGAAAGGCTTCGGCCTCTTCGGCAACGGCCAATACGGGCAAAGCATCCTGGTGTATCAGAACTTCCTGAACCGCTATCCGGACGACATCTACAGCGACAACGCCCAGTTCTGGATCGGCGAGGCGTACCTGCGGATGGACAAGCTGGACGACGCGGAGACGTCCTATCGCAAGGTGCTGCGCGAGTACGCGCACAAGAGCACGCTGGAAGGCTACAAGACGCCGGATGCCATCTATCGCATCGGCCAGATCTACGCGAAGCGCAACAACGAGAAGCTGGCGCGCTACTACCTGAGCCACGTGGCCCGGCGCTTTCCCGAAAGCTCTGCTGGCCGCAAGGCCACCCACGAGTTGGGGGACCAGACGCCCCTGACGTCACAGGCGGCCGGAGGCTTCAAGAACGGCGGCTGATCTCGCGTCACTCGCTGATAGGCTAGTCGGCTTAGCCCCCTGTTCCGCCGGAACAGGGGGCTTTGTCGTTTGCGGCCGGGGAGCGCCAGGGATGGCCGGAACCGGCGCGGCACCGGGCCCCAGCGGCACCCCGCCCACGCCCGGCTGCACCACCCGCACGCGCGTCCGCGCGCCATGATGCGGCCAGCCGAGACGGCCCACCCGGCCCGGAAAGCCGCCCGCAGGACTTGCCGCGCAATCGATTGTTGCGCTTTTACCCTGGATGCGACAGGGATTAAGTAGCCATGGCAGAATCGCGACGCTCGCTGCAGGCCCGAGTCCAGTCATGCTTGCCCAAATCCCGCCTTCCATTCCTTCCGCCTCCGGATCGGCAGGCGGCAACCTGTTCCAGGCGGATCCGCTCGGGGAAGCCCTGTTCGGAGGGTGGCTCGGCGCCTATTGGAGCGAACTGCGCCCGATCTTCCAGACGATCGGCGAGGCCGCTGCGCTCGCCCAACCTCTGTCCGCCGGAGCGGACCGCTACCGCCCCACCCTGCAACGCGCCGACCCTCCGGGATCGTGCGCGGATCGCATCGCGACCCATGCGGACTACCGGGCCCTGGAGAACCTCGCCTACGAGACCCGGCTGACGAGCCGCCGCAACGACCTGGGCTTCCTCGTCAGGCACGGCACGCGCCGCAACCTGGTCAGTATCGGCTCCGGCTACTACTTCGCGCAGACGGAAATCGGCCTGATGTGCCAGATGTGCATGACCGATAGCGTGGGCCTGGTGATCGAGCGCCACGCCTCCAATGCGCTGGCGCGGCGGGTGCTGCCGCGGCTGGGACATCCGGACCCCCTGCAGCGGCTGCGCGGAGCCATGTTCCTCACCGAACGCCAGGGGGGCTCCGATCTCGGCAAGATCGCCACCACGGCGCAGCCCGACGGCGCGCAGTGGCGGCTCAACGGCGACAAGGCCCTCTGCTCCAACGTGGACGCCGAGGCGATCCTGGTGCTGGCCAGGATGCCCGACGGCGCGCCCGGGACGCGCGGGCTCGGTCTGTTTCTCGTCCTGCGGGATGACCCGCCCGGCAACGGGGATACGATTCGCATCCAGCGGCTGCTGCCCAAGCTGGGCGTTGCCTCCACGCCCACCGCGGACGTGACGCTGGAGGGCACGCAGGCGCACCTGATCGCCGGGGCCAACGAGGGCTTCAAGTGCATCGTGGAAGTGATCAACCTGACCCGGCTGTACAATGCGACCGCAAGCCTGGCGGGCCTGCGCCGGGCGCTGCTGGAGGCGCTCCGGTACGGTGCCGAGCGGCAGGCCTTCGGGCAGCGGCTGTGGGAACTGCCCTTGTGGAGGGCGGGGATGGCGGACCTGGTGGCGGAGCACCTGGGGGCGCTTCTGCTGACCTTCGGCGCCGTCAGGGCCCTCGACGCGGCCGAGGCCGGCGATACGACCGCGATGAAGGAAGTGCGGCTGCTCATCCCGATCGCCAAGGCGCTGACGGGCAAGCTCGCCGTGTTCGGCGTGAGCGAATGCATGGAGGCCGTCGGCGGTGGGGCCTACTTCGAGGACGGCATCCTGCCCCGGCTGCTGCGCGACGTGCAGGTGCTGCCGATCTGGGAAGGCACGACGAACATCCTCACGCTCGACGTGGCTCGCGCCCTGGCGCGGGAGCGCGCCCACGAGGCGTTCTTTGACCGCCTGATGCGCGCCTTGGCCGCCGCGCCTCCGGAGGCGGAGGACGGGCGCGGGCTGCACGACGCCGTCAAGGGTCGCATCCGGCACGACACCGACTTGCTGGCGGCGCTCGCCGCGGACACGCCCGAACGCGCCCAGCGCGGCATGCGCGAGTGGCTCGAGTCGGCGGGACGGACGGCTGTGCTGGCGCTCCTGCTCGAAGCGGCCGCCCAGCCCGCCTTGCGCGAGGTCTGCCTGGCGGCCTTCCGGCGCCTGCAAGCCCGGCCCTACGGGGTGATGCCGCTCATGTCCAACGCGGCGGCGGACCTGGCGGACACGGAGGAGGTGCTGCTGCAGGCCGGGTACGCGGCGTGAGGCCAGGATCTTCCGCCACCGCCCTCCGCTAATCTCCCGCGGACGGCACGGCCCGCCGGCCGGTCCGCGCGCTGTTCTCTTCAAGGCCGGTCCTCTTTAGGGCCGGTCCCCTTCACGGCGCGCCGACTTTACCGCCCGCCCGCTTCGCGGCCTGTCTCTGTCCCTACCAATCGGTAGTGAATCAATTTGATGGCGTAGCTGTGAACTGCAACCACAGCCTCCTCGCGTTCGCTCGGAGTGACAGGATTTGTCAATTCGAGCGCAGCGAGAAATCTTCTTGTGCCTCCAAACTGACCCATACCTATCATCGCCACGGCTTGTCTTCCCGCCGGACCGGGTGTGAGATGGGCGAGTCCGGCCGCATTTCCGCGGACGGAGTCCGTGGCGCGGGCCGTCCGCGCACCTTCCTCGTCCCCAGCCGGTGCGCCATGAAAGCCGCCAGCCCGCCTGACAGCGCGATTCCCGAACCGCGCTTCGACAACCTGTTCCGGATGGATCCGCTCGCCGAGACCCTGTTCGGCGGCTGGCTGGGCGATTCGTGGGGCGAGCTTCGTCCGGCTTTCGAGGCGCTGGGCGCTGCGGGCGCGCAAGCCCAGCCGCTGTCCGCGCGCGCCGACCGCTTCACGCCCGTGCTCAGAACGCACGACGGCCTGGGGCGGCGGGTGGACCGGATCGAGTACCATCCCGATTACCAGGCCCTGGAGGAGCTGGCCTACGGCGCGGGCATCGTCAGCCGCAAGTACGATCCGCGCTTCCTGGCCAAGCACCGCGCGCGGCGGCACCTGACCGGCTTCGGCGCCGGGTACTACTTCGCGCAGACGGAGCTCGGGCTGTACTGCCCGATCTGCATGACGGACGGGGTGGGCTGGGTGCTGGAACGGTTCGCGCCCGCCGCGCTGGCCCAGCGGGTGCTGCCGCGCCTGGGACATCCCGAGCGCGCCCGGCGCCTGCGCGGCGCCATGTTTCTCACGGAAAAGCAGGGCGGCTCCGACGTGGGCGCGAATGCCGTTACGGCCCAGGCCTTCGGGCTGCGCTGGCTGCTCAATGGCGACAAGTGGTTCTGCTCGAACGTGGATGCGGAGGCGATCCTGGCCCTGGCGCGCATGCCCGACGGACCGCCCGGCACGAAAGGGCTGGGGCTGTTCCTCATCCTGCGCGAGGAACCGCCGGGCAACGGCGGCTCGATCCGCATCCACCGCCTCAAGGACAAGCTGGGGGTGCGCTCGATGCCCTCCGGCGAGGTGACGCTGGAGAATACCGAGGCGCACCTGATCGCGGGCGCCGGGGAGGGCTTCAAGCGCATGGCCGAGATGATCAACCTGTCCCGGCTCTACAATGCCGTGGGCAGCGTTGCGGGCCTGCGCCGGGCGCTGCTCGAGGCGCTCGCCTACGGGGCGGAGCGGCGGGCGTTCGGGCAGCGCCTGTGGAACCTGCCGCTCTGGCGGGCGGGGATGGCCGACCTGATGGCGGAACACCTCGGGGCGCTGCTGCTGACCTTCGCGGCCGTGCGGGCGCTGGACGCCGCGGAAGCAGGCGACGGCGCGGCGGCGAAGGAGGTGCGGCTGCTGATTCCGCTGGCGAAGGCCCTCACCGGCAAGCTCGGCGTGTTCGGCGTGAGCGAGGCGATGGAGGCCATCGGCGGCAACGCCTATATCGAGGACAGCATCCTGCCGCGCCTGTTGCGGGACGTGCAGGTGCTGCCGATCTGGGAAGGCACGACCCACATCCTCACGCTCGACGTGCTGCGCGCGCTGGAGCGGGAGCGCTGCCACGAGGCGTTCTTCGACCGGATCCAGCGGGCCCTGGCGGCCACTCCGCCCGAGACGCTGGGCGGGCACGGCCTGCACCGCTACGTGGAGGGACGGGTGCGACACGACGCGGAGCTGCTGCGCACGCTGGAGGGGGCCGCGCCGGAGGCCCGGCAGCGGGGCATGCGCGAGTGGCTGGAGTCCGCCGGGCGCACGGCGATGCTGGCCCTGCTCGTCGAAGCCGCCGCGCTCCCGGCCCTGCGCGAGCCATGCCTGGCCGCCTTCCGGCGCCTGCAGGCGCGGCCCTACGCCGTGATGCCGCTGGCGTCCACGACCGCCGCGGCGCTGGAGGACACGGAGGAGGCGCTGCTGCGCGCGGGATACGCGGCGCCAGCGTAGCGACCGTGGGTGCATTTTCTCCGCCCCGCGCAGCGGCCGGCGGAACACGGCGATGGACGAGCATTCGCGGCCGCGGACTCCCCAGCCCGGGAAACCGTCATGAAGTTCGGCATCTTCGACCACATCGATCGGAGCGACCTGCCGCTGGGCGAACAGTACGAGGCCCGGCTGAAGCTGATCGAGGCCTACGACCGCGCGGGCTTCCATGCCTACCATCTGGCTGAGCACCATGCGACGCCGCTGGGCATGAGCCCCTCCCCGGGCGTGTTCCTGGCGGCGGTGGCGCAGCGCACGCGCAGGCTGCGCTTCGGGCCGCTCGTATACACGCTCTCCCTCTATCACCCGCTGCGGCTGGCGGAGGAGATTTGCATGCTCGACCAGCTGAGCGGTGGCCGGCTCGAGCTGGGCGTCGGGCGCGGCGTCTCCCCTTACGAGACCGGCTACTTCGGCGTCGAGGCCGGCCAGACGCAGCCGCTGTATGCCGAGGCGCTGGAAGTGATCCTGCAGGCGCTCACGCAGCCGAAGGTGAACCATGCGGGCAAGTTCTTCCGCTTCCGCGACGTGCCGATCGAGCTGCATCCCGTGCAGCGGCCCCACCCGCCGCTCTGGTACGGCGTGGCGAAGCTCGAAAGCACGGAATGGACGGCCCGCCACCGCGTCAATATCGTCTGCGGCGGGACGGGGGAGCGCCTGCGCGCGCTGACCGACAGCTACCGCGCCCATTGGCGTGCGGCGGGACACGAGGGGCCGTTGCCGCTGCTGGGCATGCGCTCATTCGTCGTGGTCGCCGAAACCGACAAGGAGGCGCTGGCGCTGGCGCGGCGCGCGTATCGCCTCTGGTACGCGAGCTTCATCAAGCTGTGGGCCGAGCACGGAGCGCGCCCCAGCAACGCGGATTTCAGCCCGGATTTCGACGTCCTGCTGCGCGACGGCCATGCCGCCGCCGGGGCGCCGGAAACCGTGCTGCGGACGCTCGCGGCGCAAGTGCAGGCGGGCGGCGTCAACTACTGCGTCTCCCGCTTCGCCTTCGGCGACTTGACCCTGGCGGAATCCCTGCGCTCGCTCGAGCTGTACACGCGGCACGTCATGCCGGGGCTCGCGCAGATCGGGGAAGCGTCCGCCAAGTAGTGCCCGGCTCTTGATTCTCCGCGGGCAGGGTCGCGCGCAAGTCCGTGGCGGGCGGCGTCCGCGCGCGGCGCACTTGCGGCGCCTGCGAATGGCACACGCGGCATGAGAACCCAAGGAGACCAACCATGGCGGCTCTGCAGAACCGGCAATGGCGGCTTAAGGCACGCCCGGTGGGCATGGTCAAGCGCGCGGACTTCGAGTTCGCCACGGCCCCCGTCCCGGAGCCGAAGCCGGGCGAGGTGCTGATGCGCGTGCAGTACGTCTCGCTCGATCCGGCCATGCGGGGGTGGATGAACGATGGCAAGTCCTACGTTCCTCCGGTGGGCCTGGGCGAGGTGATGCGCGCCATCGGCATCGGCCGGGTGGCGGCTTCGAATGCGCCCGGCTTCAAGCCCGGCGACACGGTGGTCGGGATGACCGGCGTCCAGGAGTACGCGAGCGCCGATGCCAGGCTCTGCATGCAGGTGGACCCGCGCCTCGCCCCCCTGCCCCGCTATCTCGGCGCGCTGGGCATGCCGGGCATGACGGCCTATTTCGGCTTCCTCGATATCTGTCAGCCCAAGGCCGGGGAGACGGTGGTCGTGTCCGGCGCGGCCGGGGCGGTCGGCGCCCTGGTGGGGCAAATCGCCAAGGTCAAGGGCTGCCGGGCCGTGGGCATCGCAGGCGGCCCGGTCAAGTGCGCCTACCTGACGCAGGAACTCGGCTTCGCTGCGGCGATCGACTACAAGAGCGAGCCCGTCCCTGCGGCGCTCAAGCGGCACTGCCCGACCGGCGTGGACATCTACTTCGACAATGTGGGCGGCGACATCTTGGACGCCGTGCTGGCCCGCCTCGCCCGCAAGGCGCGTATTTCCATTTGCGGAGCCATCTCCCAGTACAACAGCGCGGGCGCGACCGCGGGCCCGAAGAATTACCTGTCGCTCCTAATCAATCGCGCCCGGATGGAAGGATTCATCGTGTTCGACTACGCCGCGCGATATGCCGAAGGGATGCAGGCGATGGCGGGCTGGCTCGCGGAAGGCAAGCTCAAGGCGCGGGAAGACGTCGTGGCCGGGCTGGAGACCTTCCCCGAGACGCTGCTCAAGCTGTTCCGCGGCGAGAACTTCGGCAAGCTGGTGCTGCAAGTGGCGGAGGCCTGACGTCCGGGGGGTGAGGCCGGCAGCGAGACCGGCCATCCGGCGTTGTCCCTGATTCCTCGCGTAGCGCCGGAAATTCCCGGATAATAGATGCGTGCGTCCCGGGATGGGTGAGAGTCAGCTGGTCCAGCCGTGCCGCTCCGGGTCCTCACCCCGCCCGCTTCGAGTTGCTGGTTCCTCGCTCAAGCGCTCGTCACCGGCAACCCTCTCCAACTGCGTGGAGAGGGAAACTGCCTGCGGCGCCAAGCTGTTGCCCTTCTCCGCGCAGTCGGAGAAGGACCGCGCCGCCAGGTTCGGCGCGAGGATGAGGACCCGTAGGCAGCACCGCCTTCCGGCCATATCCGGGGAATCAGGTTGTCCGACCCCCCTAGCCTCCGCCTCCAAGGTGGCCTAGTCTGACCCGCACACCCCGCCCGGCGCGGGGCGGTTGCTCTGCGGCTTGCGGGCCGTCTCTTCCACGGAGTTTTCCATGGCCATGCTCAATGAAGGTCAGGCCGCGCCGTCCTTCGCCCTGCCGAATCAGGAGGGCAAGACGGTCAAGCTCGACGACCTGAAAGGCAAGAACGTCATCTTCTGGTTCTATCCGCGGGCCGATACCCCTGGCTGAACGGCGGAAGGACAAGGATTCCGTGATCGAATCCAAACATTTTCCAGCAAGAACACCGTCGTCCTTGGCATCAGCCTGGACCCTCCAGCCGCAAACAGGGCGTTCAAGGCGAAGTTTTCCTTCCCCTTCGACCTGCTCAGCGACGAGACGAAGTCCGTGGCCCTCGCCTACGGGGCGATTGACGACACGTCCGCCCAGACGGCCAAGCGCATCAGCTACCTGATCGGCCCGGACGGCAAGATCAAGAAAGCCTACGCGACCGTCAAGGCCGCCGACCATCCCGAGCAAGTGCTGGGGGACCTGTAGCTCGTCCTGCGGCCCGAATGGGCGGCTGCGCGGCGCGGGCCTGGACCCGACTCGCGCCGATACCGGAAGCCTGCCCCACGGGACAGGCTTGCTTCGTATTGGGGGAGGGGACTCGGCATGTGCTGCTGCGGCTTGGAACTAGCGCGCCGGGAGTGGATGTGGAGCACGTTCCTGGCATCGTCCATGGCATTCATGGCCGGGCTGGTGCGCGCCGAGGAGTCGCCGTCTCCGGAGGCGCTGCAGTTGCTCAAGAACCACCTCTCCGTGGATACCCACAATCATGGCGGCCCCACGGGCATCTCTTCCAAGGGTCCGCCCACCAACGCCCTGGCTGACGGGATGCGGGCCGGCGGACTGGCCGCGGTGTGTCTTGCCGAAGTGCCGGACGGGCCGCTGCTCGGGCGGGAAAAGGGGGTGCTGCGCTCCATGCGCGCGCCAGCCGCGGGCGAGCTGTACCAGTTCCATCTCAAGCGCCTGGACTGGATCGACGAGCTCGTCGCGCAGCACGGCATGCGGCGCGCCTCGACCCTGGCGGATCTGCGCGAGGCGCACGCGGCCGGACAGCCCGCCCTGATCCAGGACAGCGAGGGCCTGGACTTCCTCGAAGGCAAGCTGGAGCGGCTGGAGGAATGCCACCGGCGCGGCGTGCGGCACGTGCAACTGGTGCATTACACGCCCAACGACATCGGCGACTTCCAGACCGGCGAGATCCGCCACAACGGCCTGACCGCCTTCGGCGCAGACGTGATCCGCGCGTGCAACCGGCTCGGCCTGGTCGTGGACGTGGCCCACGGCACCGAGGACCTCGTGCGGCAGGCCGCCAAGGTCTCCAGCCACCCGCTGCTCCTGTCCCACACGGCCCTGCGCGGCTCGAAGGCGATGGGCACGACGCCCCTGGCGGGACGCCAGGTCAGTCCTGCGCACGCCAAGGCGGTGGCCGACACCGGGGGTGCGGTCGGCGTGTGGCACTTCTTTCCCACGCTGCAGCGCTACGTGGACGGCCTGAAGGAACTGGTGGACGTGGTCGGCGCGGATCACGTCTGCATCGGCACGGACGCCTCGCTCAATCCGGGGCTCATGCCGGACCACAGCGGCTTTGCGCGCCTGGTGGACGTGTTGCTGAAGAGCGGATTCAACGGGGCGGAAGCGGGCAAGATCGTGGGGGGCAACTACCTGCGCATCTTTGCGGCGGCGACGGGCGCGGCGTAAGCGCGCACGTCCCTCTGCCCAGCGCCGACCCGGCGCGGAGCAGGAGCGGGGGTGCCGCGCTAGCGGAACAGCAGCATCACCATCAGGACCAGGCACGCGACGTTGGCGATGACGAGCGCGGACCAGTAGGCCAGCTCCTTCAGTCCGCTCGTTTGGGCGGGTGTGTCGAGGGTGTTCACGTCATGGTCCATGGCACGGGTCCTTTGCGGTTCGGGAGGCGGCCACTGCCCCGCCGGAGGGCAGACCTGCCCCTGCAATTCCTGGTTTCCCGCCGGAAGACATGCAGGGGCCGGGCCAGATCCGGGCGCCCGGCGCACTCCGCGGGAGGAAGCGCCGGCGACCGCCGCGACGCCCGTGCGGGCAAGTAATCCATATACATATATGGTTCTATCGCCATATCCATGCTAGGCTGAGCGCGTGGTTGCGCGTTTCGAGTGGGATGCGGAAAAGGACCTCGCCAATCGGCGCAAGCAAGGGGTGTCTTTCCGCCTCGCGCAGCGGGCGTTCTTGGATCCGCGGCGTGTCATCGCGCGGGACCTCGACCTTAGCGCGGACGAGACACGCTACTATTGCTTCGGCAAGGCGGGCGGCGGCGTGATGAGCGTGCGGTTCATGTAGCGCGGAGCGGTGATCCGCATCATTGGAGCGGGGTATTGGCGCAAGGGAAATCGAGTCTATGAAACGCAAAATCGCATACACGGATGAACCGCTCGGCAGGCTGGAAATCGTGCGCGACTTCCTTCCTGCTCCGGATCAGCTCGTCCTGAACGACGAAGGCGTGAAGGTCACGCTGGCGTTGACCCGGCGCAGCGTCGCCTTCTTCAAGGCCGAGGCGGCCCGTCGCCACACGTCCTATCAGCGGATGATCCGGCGGCTCGTGGATGCATACGCGGACAGGTACTCCGGTCCGGGTGGCGCGGCGGAGGGCCGCAAGCCGGGAGCCCCGGCGCGGAGGCCCCGCACCGCCTGAGCGCGGGGGCCCGCTGGCGCAAGCAGGCTCAACCCGCCGTCACCCGCTCCACCTCCCCGTCGCGCCCCAGCCGCAGCACCGTCTTGCGCGAAAACCAGTCCGGCACGATGCGCAGGGTCGCCGTCTGGCCGGGCGCGGCAATCGCCTCGTCGCGGTGGAAGTGGCCGATGAAGAAGCCGTCCAGGCCCGGCAGCGCCAGGCGCGCGAACGCCTGCAGCTCGTCCGCCGGGTACTGGATCTTGATCTCGCGATTCGTGGTGGACAGCGCCCGTTCGAGCCAACGGGCGATGCGGCGGGCGACTCCGCCGGGCATGGCGCGGAAGAGCGCCTCGAACGCGCGGCCGCGGGAGAAGTGCCGCCACTTCAGGTACTGCGTGTCGCCCAGGCTGATCACGTCGCCGTGGGTCAAGCCGTAGCGCCGCCCCGCCCAGGTGAGCACCGCCGCGCCCGGCACGATGGCGTCGAAGGGCAGCCCGCGGGCGCGCGTCTCCGCGGCCGTGCGCGGCAGGAAGAACTCGCGGTTGCCCACGACGAACACGGTGCGCGTGCCGGCGGCCTGCAGGGCGCGGAACGCATCCAGCACGGCGCGCGCCTGTGCGTCCCAGTAATTCGGCAGGGCGAGCCACACCTGGAACAGGTCGCCCATGAACACCACCGCGCGCGCCTGCGGCAGGCCCCGCAGCATGGCCACGAATTCCGGCGCAGGCGCCCGCGCGTCGCCCAGGTGCGAGTCGGCCACGAGGTACACGTAGCCGGGGCCGCCGGGCGGCCGCCCGGGCGAATCCGGCACGGCGATCGGCTGCGCGTCCCGCAGCAGCGCCGTCCAGTCCGGCATCCAGGCGGGCCGCGGAGCTTCGGTGGGCATGGGGTCTCGGCAGTCAAGCGCGCGGAGTTTGTCCGCGCCGTCCGCCGATGGTAGCGTGGGAGGGGAAGCGAGGGCAAAGTGCGGTGCGGAGTGCGGTGGGGAGCGCAGTGCGGAGTGCAGTGCAGTGCGGAGCGCAGTGCGGGCAGCCGGCGCGCGCCCCCCGCGAGCCCGCCCGAGCGGCGTCGAAGGAGCGTCCATGTCCTATCGCGAGTTGTACCGGGAAATCGAGAAGGAGTTGAGCGCCGGCCGGCCGGTCGTGCAAGCCACCGTCATCCAGACCAAGGGCTCCACGCCCCGCAAGGAAGGCTCGACCATGCTGGTGCGGCAGGACGGCACGCTCTTCGGCACGATCGGCGGCGGCTGCGGGGAAGGCGGCGTCATCACCAAGGCGCGCCTGACGCTGCTGGACGGGAAGATCCGCGAGGAGCTGGCCGACCTGACCGAGGACATCGCGCTGGAGTCCGAAGCGGTCTGCGGCGGGACGCTGCGCGTGTTCATCGAGCCGTGGCTGCCCGGGGAGCGGGACCTCGCCCTGGCGCACCGCCTGCGCGAGCTGGCCGGCACCCGCGCGCCGGTGCTCGTGCATCAGGTGGTGCGCACGGAGGCCGAGGCGGGCGAGGGTCTGGCGCAGCCGGGCCAGCGCATCGTGCAGGCCGCCGACGGGCGCCTCGTCTACCCCGAGCAGGCGCCGGGCTTCCCCCTCCCGGACGCGCCGAAGCGCAGCACCCACAAGCTCCTCACCCAGGGCGGCATCGAGGTCTACACGGAGCGCTGGGATCCGATCCCGACGCTGGTGATCGTGGGCGCCGGCCACATCGCCGAGCCGCTGGAGACCGTCGCCCGGCTCGCCGGATTCGACACGGTGGTGGTGGACGACCGGCGCATGTTCGCCAACCGCGAGCGCTTCCCGCTGGCCACGGACGTGATCGCGGGCCCCATCCTGGAAGTGCTGCGGCAGATGGAGCTGACCAACGCGCACTACATGGTGCTGGTCACGCGCGGGCACACGCTCGACATGGACGCGCTCAAGGTGCTGCTGGAGCGCAAGATGCCGCTCGCCTACGTCGGCATGATCGGCAGCACGCGCCGCATCCGGGCGGTGTACGAGCTGCTCGAGCAGCAGGGCTTCAAGCGCGAGCTGTTCGCGAGCGTGCACTCGCCCATCGGCCTGAACATCGCCGCCGAGACGCCCGCCGAGATCGCGATCTCGGTGCTGGCCGAGATCGTCGCGGTGCGCCGCAACGCCGGCGACGACACGCGCTCCCTCAAGGCCGTCAGCGGCCTGCACCCCGCTTTGCGCCGCACGGTGCATCCGGGCGAGTAGCGGACTGTAACAGCAATTTCGATGGTGAATGCGAGAGGCTCTGCCTCTCGCGCACTCCGGCAGGGAGCGGTTGCTCCCTGCACCCTGATTCGGTGCGAAAGCCGCGCTGTGCGCGACTTTCGCGCCCTGTTGCCTAGGCAACAGCGGGGTCAGGGGCCATTGGCCCCTGCGGGGTTCGGGGCAGCGCCCCGCGCCGTGTAGGCCCATGGCGCAGGCGCGCCGCATGCGCCTTGTCCGTCCAAGCAAGATTCCGCGCCCGTCCTACATCCGCTTCGCGATCCACACGACGCGCCCCACGATGCGCGGCGATGCGCCTTCCTCCAGCCGCACGCGCTGCTCCCCGTAGGCCGGATTGTCGCTCCGGATGACCAGCGTGCCGTCCACGAGCAGTTGCACCCGCTTGATCAGCAGCACCTCCTGCATCTGCAGCGCGTAGATCGCGTCGCCGGTGACGGCGGTCTCGTGCACGTTGAGCAGGAGCAGGTCGCCGTGCCCGATGGTGGGCTGCATCGAGTCGCCCGTGGCGGTGATGAGGGCCAGGCTCTCCGGCGCGACCTTGAGTTCCCCGTGCACCCAGTCGGCGCGGAACGCCAGCCTGCCCTGCACGCGCTCCTGCTGCACGAGGCTGCCTGAGCCGGCGCTGGCCTGCACGTCGTAGAAGGGAATGAGCACGAGGTGCTCGCCCTGCACCTCCACCTTGCCCGCCTGGCCGCCCGCCACATCCCCCGTCAGCAGCCAGTGCAGGTTCACCTCCAGGTGCGTCGCGATCGAGGCCAACAGCTCCGCGCTGGGCTTCGAGTGCCGGCGGCCCGCGATCTGGCCGTAGGTCTTCACCGGAAACCCGATTCGCGCGCAGAAAGCGGATTTCGAGAGGTGCAGCCGCTCCCGGAATTCCTCAATTCTCTCTGTGATTTGGAGAATTTTATCCATGGAGTAATATTATTTGGTTGTAATTGGCGCCATTTGTCGAATAATGGATCCTAGGGATGCGCAGTGAATTCGCCATTATGTAGCATAGATTCTTCAAATGGAGAAGCACTTTTTGCACCGTGTTCGGCCCCCGAGCGGTCTGTGCCTCTGGCGCCGCGACCGCCCGGTCTGCATTCCCCCCTGCCAGGCAAAGGAACCGATCCGCGATGATCCCACGGGACTTCAAGCAAGGACTCAGCACCGCGACCCTGTCGGTGCCGGAGACTGCGGCCTACCTGAACGTCAGCGTCGAGAGCGTGCGACGGCTGATGCTGGACGGCCAGATCTACGGCTTCCGGCTCAGCCGCAAGAAGGTGCGCCTGTACACGGCTTCGGTCGTGCAGTACCTGGACGAGCAGCAGACCGCGCCGGCGTACGACTACAAGGCGCAGCGGCAGCTGCGGGACAAGCGCAAGCAGATGGCCAAGCAGTTCCGCAAGATGCCGCCGGCCACGGGGCGGCCGCTCGCAGCCAAGGCCTCAGCCAAGGCCGCACCCAAGGCCGCAGCCCGGCGGGTCAAGGCGCGCGCTGAGCATGCCTCATGAACCCGCCGCGCTGGTGTCCCCTCTGCGCTGAGCCCCTGGTCCGCGTGAGCGGCCTGCGGCTGTGCGGCTTCTGCGGCTTCCGCCTCGGGCTGGCGGAGCCGCGCATCACGCATGAGGAGGTGGAGGAAGCGACGGCGCGCTTTCTGGCGGCCGGTGGCGTCATCACCCGCCTGCCCGACGGCCC
>JBGOTW010000054.1:0-19399 GCA_041476685.1 bacterium
TGGGCTACTCTCCCGAGCGCATCAACCCGGGCGACCGCGAGCACACCTTCACCCGCATCGCCAAGGTCGTCGCGGGCCTGGACGCGCGCACGCTGGAGATCGTCGCGGCCGTTTACGGCAGCGTCGTCACGGCTGGGATCCACCGCGCCCCCACCATCAAGACCGCGGAAGCGGCGAAGGTGATCGAGAACACGCAGCGCGACCTCAACATCGCCCTGATGAACGAGCTGTCCATGATCTTCGACCGGCTCGGCATCGACACGCAGGAGGTGCTGGCCGCGTGCCGCACGAAGTGGAACTTCCTGCCCTTCGAGCCGGGGCTGGTGGGCGGGCACTGCATCGGCGTGGACCCGTACTACCTGACCTACCGCGCGCAGCAGGCGGGCTTCCATCCCGAAGTCATCCTCGCCGGGCGCCGCACCAACGACTCGATGGGCCACCATGTCGCCACGCAGGTCGTCAAGCGCATGGTGCGCCAGGGCCACCCCATGCAGCAGTCCAAGATCACCGTCCTGGGCGTGACGTTCAAGCAGGACATACCGGACCTGCGCAACACGCGGGTCGTGGATGTCCTGCGCGAGCTGGAATCCTACGGCCTGCAAGTGCAGGTGCACGACGCCCTGGCCGATCCCGGCGAGGCCCAGGCCGAATACGGCATCCGGCTGCAAGCGCTCGAATCGCTCGCGCCGGCGCGGGCGGTCGTGCTCTGCGTTCCGCACCAGGCGTACCGGGAGCAGGGCTGGGCGCTGATCCACAAGCTGCTGGCCCCCGGCCCGGCGGTCGTGGTGGATGTGCGCGGGGTCCTGCCCAGGGAGCGCGCCCCGGAGGGCTGCCTCTACTGGCGCCTCTAGCCCCGCATCCCCGCACTGTCGAGCGCACCCCTCATGCCGCAGATCACGATCCAGGGCCGTTCCCTGTACTACGAATGGCGCGGCCGCGAGGCAGGAGCGTCGTCCGCGGAAGTCCGCGCCCCGGATGGTGCGGCGCCCGTCATCGTGTTCCTGCACGATGGACTTGGCGCAGTCGGTTCCTGGAAGGACGTGCCGGAGCGGATCGCGAACGCGCTGGGAGCGCGGGCGCTCGTCTTCGACCGCTGGGGCTACGGCCGCTCCGACGTCCGGCCCGACTTTCCCTTCCGGTTCATGGAAGCGGAGGTGGAGCCCCTGCGGGAATTGCTCGCCGGGCTCGGGATCCCGCGCGCGTTCCTCGTCGGACACAGCGACGGAGGCAGCATCGCGCTGCTCTTCGCCGCCCGCTATCCGGCGAGCGTGCCGGCCGTCGTGACGGAGGCGGCGCACGTCTTCGTCGAGCCGGAGACGCGGGCGGGAATCGCGGCGCTTGTCGCCTTGCAGCGTGCGGGCCGCACGCCCGCCTGGCTGACCCGCCTGCACGGCGAGCGTGCCGAGGCGCTGCTGGGCGCCTGGGCGCAAGGCTGGCTGACCGCGGAACATGCGCGCTGGCGGATCACGGCCGCGCTGCCCGGCATCCGCTGCCCGCTGCTCGCGATCCAGGGAGAGCGGGACGAGTTCGGCACGCCCAGGCAGGTCGAGGCGATCCGCGGCGGCGTGCCCCACGCCGAGTGTTGGATGGTGCCCGGCAGCGGCCACACGCCCCACACCGCCGCGCAGGCGGAATTCGAGCGCCGCGTGATCTCGTTCCTGGCCAAGCATGGCGCCCACGCGGAATAGGTGCCCGCGACCCCCTGCGCGAATCCCTTTCCTCAAGCGCCCCGCCCGCCCCGTATTGCGCAGGTTCCTTGCGTCGCGCAGGTTTCCCGTATCGCATCGTTGCAGTGGCGCTTCCTACATTCCCCGAGGTAGACGAAGTGGCGCCAATGGCGAACGCTTGAGCGAGGCACAAGCAATATCGGCCCGAGGTGAGGCTGGCGCCGAGCGCTGGCGCGAGGATAAAGCGACATCGGCCCGAGCCGAGCCCGACGTTTCGCGCCACTCGCCGCTCCTGCCCACCCGCTCTTGGCCCCCGCTGGCCAACCCGAATTCGAACGGTACTCGGGCCGACCCCCGTCGGCCTCCAAAGCGCCGCCGAGCAGGGCCAAAATGCTACTGAGCGATACCTTATACGCACCTTATTCCCTGCGTCCGGCGCAACACTGGGCGCCGGCCCGCTCAGGCCAGTCAGATCATCTATAAATATCAATCGGAACAGTTTATTAAGAAAAATCGCGAAAACGAAGCCAACGCCGGAAATGGGCCGTGTTTCTTCATCTCCCATGCGCGGCGCAGCTTGCGAGCCGGGCCGGCAAAACCGCAGCAAAGGCCAGCGTGGCGCAGGGGGCGGGTGAGGGTGCGCGGGGACATGCCGCGCCTGACTTACCTGCAACTCCGCGCCCAGCCCGGTTCCGCAACGGTTCCGTGTTGCGGAGCGGGCGTACGAGACGCGCAGTTCATGTCAGGCGCGGGAGGACGAACCGCATTCCCGCTCGAAGCGGCCGAGGAATTCCTCGAGCTGGTCGCGTGGCAGGCGCGAGATGCCGGCGGCGAGCGCACGGCCTCCTCCCGTCGCGAACGAGCGGCACAGCCGGTCCGCGCCGAACGGCCGCGTGCTTGCCGCGCGGACGCTGACCCGCACCGTCCCGTCCTCGTTCTCCACCAGCACCGCCACCGCCTGCTCCGCGTGCTGCGCGGAGAGCGCGTTGGCCAGGGCGCCGTGAATTCGCCGCGCCCACGGCTCGGCGGGCAACAGGGTGGCCACCGCGCCGCCGCTCGACCGGCAGGGCGCAATCGCCATCGCCCGCGCCCAATCCTCCGCGTAGGCGGCCCGCAGGACGGGGACCTCCTTTGCCTCGCGCCAGCACTGCAGCGGATCCCGGTAGGGGCGGATGGCCTCGTAGAGAGCCTCCGGGTGGAAGTGCAGGTCGGACAGGCTGTCGCCGTACGCGTTGTAGTTCAGCAGCCGGCCCAGTTCGGCCAGCGCCTCCTGCGCGCCCTGCGTGAGGCCGAGAGGCGCTGCCTCCCGCATCGCCACCGCGGCGAGATTGTCCCCGAAGGCGGCCACCACGGCCCAGGGACGATGCACCCCCCCGAGCGCGCGGTCCACCAGCAGGCTCGTGCACACCTCGGGCGAGGCGTCCAGGTGGAGCTGCACGGCGGGGGATGCCGGAAGCGCGGCGGACTCGTGATGGTCGAAGTAGATCAGCGCAGCGCCCTCGCTCAGCAGGCGCAGGGCGTCGGCTTGATTGTCCCGCAGGGCGATGTCGAACACCGTCACGACATCGCCCGCTTGCGCGTGCACCCGTGCCAGCAGCCGCACGTCGCGCTTGACTCCCGTGACCCGTTGCGCGGCCGCGGGATGGACGAGGCGCCACTGGTGCAGGGCGCATAGGCCGTCGGCATCCCCGTTGAACACGTCAAATTGCATCGCTCACGCTTCCGCGCTGCGGACGACGGGCGCTCCGGGGGCGCGCCACTCGTGTCTGCGGCAGGGCGACTCGCGGTGCCGCGTCATGCGGCCGGGTGGCTCGCAGTGAGGCGCCATACGGCAGGGCGGCTCGCGGCACGGACGCACGGGCCCGGCGCTCACCGGCCCAGCTCCAGGGCATGATAATCCGGATTCTGCCATTGGGCCGCGTTGACGAGCTGCGCGCCGTGCACAAAGCTGCCGAGCCGCTCGGAGCGGATTTCCACCTTCCAGCCCGGCTTCAGCACCTTCGCCTCGTTGCCCGGTACCACGTTGGTACCGGTGGCGAACAGCTCGCCCGGATAGAGCGCGTTGTGCGAAGCGGCCTGGGCCACCAGATCCTTGAGGGGCATCCCGATCAGCCCGGAATCGGCGTCGGCGTGGAACAGCTCGCGCCCCGCGTCGTCCCAGATCTTCACGCCGAAGCGCAGGCGCGGATTGACCTGCTCGTCGGACAGCCACAGCCACGGACCGATGCCCAGCGAGGCGGTGAAGTACTTCGCCTGGTACAGGTAGAGGATGGATTCGTTCTCGATCAGGTTGCCCGACACGTCGTTGCACAGGGTGTAGCCGAGGATGACGCCGTTGGAATACGTGACGGCCCCGAGCTCCGGCTCGATGCCGGCCAGCACGGTTTCGCGGGGCCGCGTCCGGCCTTTCGCGTCCACGCTGTTGGTCAGGTCGCTGCGCAGGCCCATGTTGCCCAGGGGCCCGAAGAAATGGCTGAGCCGGGTGCCCTTGAGGAAGATCTCGCAGCGCTCGCCCCGGTACTTGAGGCTCTTGTAGACGTACTGATAGTCCTCCTTCTTTCCTTCCGCCTCCCGTTCCAAGGCCGAGTTCTCGTAGGTGACGCCGAACGCCTGGGCGCGCAGGGGCAGGATGCACGCCATCAGGTGGGAGCGGTCGGGCCGGGGAGCGGCCAGCAGATCGGACTCCCGCAGGGGCCGCGCACGCCGGGTGGCGGCCTGCCAGGCCGGCTCCAGCAGCGTCGTGACGCTTGTACGGGCCGCTTCGGCCTGCATGATCGCCTGCACGGTGGGGAACGGCGCGGACTCCAGCAGCAGGCGCTGCGCGGGTCCCGCCGGGATCCGTTCGAGCAGGTCCTGCCGCGCGGAGGGATACCTCAGGTGGGGCGTCAGGTCGTGGACGGCGCCGTCGCCTTTTCCCAGCAGGCGCACCCTGCGCGTTGAGGCATTCCAGTACTGCCCCAAGTATTCGAGCCCCATGGCTTCTCCCAAAGGCGATCCAGCGCCCCCGACCGCCCGTGCCCGTCACCCAGGCGGGCGACCGCTCCCGATCCGCCTCCGCACGGGCCTCTCAGGCGATCTGGCGCTCCGGCTACGGGATTCCAGGGCGGGCAATGATGCTGGTCGCCCGGATGGCGTCCACCGCGCCGCCCTCATTCCAGGAGTACGGCACGTTCGAGTCGGAAGCCGGTTGGGTGTTGCCGTAGTCCTGCACAACCGTACCGGCGTCCGTGATGCGGACGTAGCAAGCCTCGAAATTGGAGGGCAGAAACTGAATGTCGGCGAGGTCGAACGCGTCCCCGCCTTGCGCGCCTGCACCGGTTCCGACGGTTGCGTTGACACCCGCCAGGAGCTGGTAGCGAGCGGGCCTCACCAGCGGCTTCGACAAGTCCACCTGATAGAGAAACTTGTACCAGATTGCACCGTCATTCGACACTTCGACCGTCATCACCTGGTTCCACGTGCCGGCACCGTCAAGCGGGTCCACCCACGGAACCGAGCTGGAAAAGACGACGAAGTCGGCCCCTGCCCCATCGGTGATGCAGTACGGAGTTCCCGCGAAGCCGAGGCCGAGCACGATGCTCCCGCCCGGGGTTGCCGCGGCATTCGGATCGAAACCGAGCGGCACGGTATCCAGCGGGCCTCCCGGCGCGCCGATCGCCAGGGCTGGATTGCCCGCGGCGAGCCACCCCTGCGCTCCGACAGGTTGGTAGCCGATGACGCGATCCGCAAACACCGCGGCCGGAGGAGTGGCAGGACTCGCGCCGGGCACTGGACCGGTTGGGGGGGCGGGCGGGGAAGTCGGTGGCGGATCCGCGGGCGGGTCCGGCGGGGCAGCAGGGGGCGAAGCGGGCGGAGAGCCCGGTGGAGGGGACGCCTGGTCGAATGAGAATGGTTTGGTGTCGCTCCGCGGCTTGGACGAGGGGAGATTCTGGCACGCCTGAACGAGAAAAATCGCACCGATGCCCAGCAATAGCAGGCGTAACATCGAATCTCGCGACCCCATTGCGCAATCGGACTGCGGACTGGCTGGAGTCTGTGCCGTGGGTTTCCGTTACTTCATCCGATTCCGCCTGGGGCGCCCGAGTACTCGCCCGCCGAGGAGCGCGGCCTTCGCAAACCGAAGATCCTTGCGTCCCAAGCGTTGGCCACATCTAGGACAAACCCACACTGTGGGCAATAGTTTCCCGGAAGATACTTAGATAATTTCATAAAACAATTATCAAATTATGTTTCTCCCCTACATAAGTAAGACACAGACGCTACGCATCCATCTGTACAGCCGAATCCTGGCATTGCCGTTCGCGTGCAGGAGTCGGCTCGCCGTGGGATCGACGCGGTGCCTGAGCGCGCCGGTCGCCAAGGGCGCAATGCGTCGCAGTCGCGCGCACCCGTATCGCTTCGCAGGGAAAGGCGGGCGTGTCAAAATGGCGGAGGACGAATCGGGCGGTTGGAAGGGTTGAGAGTTCTGCGGCTACGGCAATAGGCGCAGGAGCAATCGCCGTCCTGCACGCGGCAGTCCGGCACCGATCCGTACGGCGTCGCAATTGCTCCAAGCCGATCCGCTTCGCGCCGCATTCGTTCTGGAACCGGCGGCTTCCGCGCAGCCTGATTCTGCGCGGACGAGGATTATTTGATAAGCTCCCACCCGCGCCGCTGGAGAAAGGGGGGAACCGGCGTCCCTTCGCCACAGCAAGCTCGCTTCGGCCCCGCGTGCGGTAGAGCCGGGGCAGCCCCACCGGCCAGTCCGTCTGCCTGCCGAGTGAACCGGCGCAGCGAACCGTTTCCGCCGTCCCATTGCTTCCGCCGTCCCATCCGCCCCAAACTCCGGGAGCCGCGATGTCCAGTCTACGAGTCTTCAATCCTTCAGGTGCAACCGAGATCACGTCCGTGCATGCGCCGCGGTTGAAGGCGCTCGACGGCGGGCGCATCGCCTTCCTCTCCAATGACACGTGGCAGGCGCACCGCACCCTGCCGTTGGTGCAGGAATTGCTGCAGGGCAGGTCGCCCACGGCGCGGATCCTGACCCACCAGGAATTCCCGCAAGGCAACGCGCAGATCGACAATGACGACACCGTCCGCATGGTCGTGGCGAAAGGGGCCCAGGCCGCGGTCATTGGCAATGCCGCCTGAGGGGTCTGCGCGACCGCGTGCGGTCGCACTGCGGCACGGCTCGAAGCCCAGGGCATCCCCACCGTCGTCCTGACCCGCGAGGATTTCGTCGGGGTGGTGAGGAATGCCGTCGCCGGAATGGGGTTCGACGCGGATATTCCCATGGTGACCTTTCCCATCGACATGTTCCTGGTAGGAAGCGACATCTCTCCCATCGAGCGCAGGGTGGAGGAATTCACTGCCGGGTTGACCACGTGGCGACCCAAGGTCGCGCGGGCGGGACTCGTCACGCCGCAGCCGCTGGAGGTGCACGGCCGGGATGAGCGGGAGGCCACCGCCGAGTTCAACCGGATGTTCTTGCGCAAGCGCTGGGGAGACGGGCTGCCGCTCGTTCCGCCCACCGCGGAAGCGGTCACGTGGATCCTGCAGGGCACCGACCGGCCTGCACAGGATGTGATCGGCCCGTTCATGCCCCGGGGCGGGATCGTCACGGTCGAAACGGCGGCGGTCGCGCTGGCCATGGCCGGCGGGCGTCCGGAGTACCTGCCCGTGCTGCTGGCCGCGGTGGAGGCGATCCTCGACCCGGCCATGCAGCACGACAAGTGGCAGGCCACATCGGGGAGCACCTTCCCCGTCGTGATCGTAAACGGCGCGGCCGGGCGCCGGATCCGCCTGAATGCGGGTTTCGGCCTCGTCGGCCCGGATCCCGCGCATCCGGCGGGCGCCAGCATCGGGCGTTCCTTGCGCCTGCTACAGCAGAACGCCGGGGGCGCCTTGCCAGGCTCGGGCACGATGGCCCTGTTCGGAGGCATGCGCTACACGAATGCCGTGTTCGCCGAGGACGAGGCCGGCCTCCCGCCGGGGTGGATGCCGAACCACGTGGAGAGCCGCGGCTTCGCGCCGGGGACCGACGCCGTGACGGTCTATCCGGCGACAGGCGCGGTGAACATCGTGCGGCGCGGAACCGGGAAGGAGACCCAAGAGGAAGAGGCGCTCGGCAGCCTATACCGGATCGCGGGCTTCCTGCGCGCTCCCAACGTCCACTACCTTGGGGGCTACGAGCAGGGTACGCCCGGCGCGCTCCTGATCCCGGGTGTCGTGGCGGGGCAACTGGCGGCGCTGGATTGGAGCAAAGCCAAGATTCGCGAATTCCTGTGGGAGCACTCCCGCATACCGCTCGCGGAAATCAGGCGCACCGGACTGATGCGGTGGATTGACCTGGAGGCGAATGCATCCATCGCCCGGGCCTTGCAGGATCCTCTGCCGATCTGCCGCCGGCCCGAGCAATTGTTGCTGGTTGTCGCCGGCGGCGGCCACCCCACGCACGCCTACTGGATGCCGGGCATGGCGGCCGCCGTGGTTTCGCGTCCGATCGTGCTGCCGCGCCGCTTCGATGAGTTGCTGGAGCGGGCGCGGGAGGACCTGGCCGAACCCGCGGAATGACCGCGCGCGCGATCCAGCAACGGGTGATCGCTCACGCGCGGTCGTGCCACATTCGCCGGAACCGCACGATCCGGCATTTTGCCTACTTGCTGGCGAGGTAGGTGCTGGCCTGCTGCAGCTCCGGCCGCGGGTCGCCCGAACCGGCCGCATTCACGAGCTTCGCGAAGTAGAAGCGCGCCTTGTCCTTGTTGCCCGCTCGGGCGGCCGCCACCGCCGCCCCGTACGTGCCGCGGAAGCGGTTGGGCTCCCGCACGGCTGAGCGCTCGTACTCGGCGAGCGCCTCGTTTGTCTGACCGGCTTCCAGCAGCATGTCGCCCAGCAGTTCGCGCGCCGGGACGATCCGGCCCGGAGTCACCACGTTCTTATCGCTGCCGTCCTCCAGGTCGGCGGCCGTCCGCTGCTGCTGCAGCGCTCCCGCCCGGTCGCCCTTCGCGAACGCAATCCAGGCTGCCGCATTGAGCCGGTTCACTTCGACCTCGGTGGCCCAGTAGTCGTTCTTGGCGGCTTTGAGCTCGTCGCGGATGCGCAAGATCTCCTGCACGTCCTTCTCCGCGGCGGCCACGTCGCCGCTCCGGGCGGCGCCCAGCGCCCGCGCAAAATGGGTCATGGCGGTGGTGAACGGGTATGGGCTGCGCTCGGGCTCAAGGGCGGCCGCTTCCTTCCAGGCGCCGCGCTCGACCGCGACCCGCGCCGGTATCGCAGCCTGCGCGTAGTATCCGGCCGGGCGGCCGGCAACCAGGCCGGTGACCTGCGGAGCTTGTGCCGCAACCCGCGCGGCCTCTTTGTCCCAGGCCATCTGCAGGTACGCGTAGGCCATGTAATCCATCGTGTGCAGCTGCTCGTGGAATTCCTTGCCTTTCTTCGCGGCGTCGGCGGCGCGCAGGTTCGTGGCCGCTGAGTCGCGCCAGTCGCCGATGCGCGTGAAGATGTGCGAGGGCATGTGCAGCGCGTGAGGCGCGGACGGCGCGATTTCCGCGTAGCGCCGCGCCGCATCCTGCCCCTTCATGGCGATGGGCGGATAGTCGTAACTGTGGATGAGGTAGTGGGCTACGCCAGGATGGTCGGGATGCTTCTTGAACTGGACTTCCAGGATTTCAGCGGCCTTGAGCGCCGACGCATAGGTCTTGTCGCCGAGGGACTGGGACGAGCTCACGTAGAGTGCGTGGAAAATCTGCGCCTCGTCGTCGCCGGGATTGCGCTGGGCCACCCGTTCGAACGCTGTGGCGAGCGCCTGGATGCGGGCGGCCTTCGGCCCGGGGTAGTTGTCGTAATACGCGGAGATCCCCTCGATATAATCCCGCTCGCGCTGGGTTTTCGCGCCGATCGCGCGCACGTGAGCGAGGGCCTCCTTCGCCACCTTTGCCTCGTCGGGCCGCGTATCGCCGGGCGAGAGGGTGTTGCCGATCAGGATCGCTGCCAGGCCCCAGGCGGCGATCGCGCAGTCCGGATCCTTCTCCATCACTTCCTTGAACGTCTTCAGCCCCTCGTCCCACCAGAACGAATGCAGCAGCTGCACGCCGTGCTCGAAGACCGGCTGGACCTCCGGCCGGCACGAGGTCGGGAATGACACCTTGCCGAACTTCTCCGTGTCGCTCTTGCCTGCTTGCGCCCCGGCACTGGCCGCGCCCAGCAGCAGTGCCGCGCACACCCACGCCCATCGCTTCGCATTCATCGCCGCTCCTCTTTATTTAGACCCGACGGTTTCCGCTCTGAGCAGCTTCGGCGCCGCCTCCGCGCAAGGTTCTCCCGGGAGCCGGTGCCGCTGCGGCACCGTCGCGCAGGCACGTACCCTCGCGGGCGGATGTGGCCGCCGCATGAGCCGAAAGATTGGAGTTCGAGAGAACCCGGCTCCATCCCCCATGGAGCCAGCGGTTCATCCTTCTCTCAAACGCTGTGGAGGTCAACACGATTCGGCCGGGTGGCGAGGCGCCGCTGGAAGCGGTCGAGCCTGCGACCGGGTCGTACCTGCGGTGCGGCACGGTTCCGGCGCCCGAATCCAGATTGAAAGCGCGCTCGCCGTCCCGTCTATGCAGCGCGCCAGATCACCCAGCCTCGCGCGGCTCGCGCCTTCCAAGGAAGACCTCCCGCACTGCATCGCCGGTGGCCGGGTCCGCCGAAGCGCCGGTCAGCACCACGCGCCCCTCCCTGAGCACGTAGATGCGGTGGCTCAGCGCCAGCGCCTCGCGGATGTTCTGCTCGATGAGCAGCATGGCTACTCCCTCCGCATGGATCGTCCGCAGCGCAGCGGCGACCTCCCCGCGCATCTGCGGCGACAGACCGATGAACGGCTCGTCCACGAGCAGGAGCTTCGGCCGGCTCATCAGCCCCCTGGCGAGGGCGCACATCTGCTGCTCGCCTCCGGAGAGCTGGTGCGCGAGCTGTCCGCTGCGCTCCTTGAGGCGGGGAAAAAGCGCATAAGACAGCTCGATTCCCCGCGCGATGGCCGGCCTGCTGCCGCGCGGTCCGCAGCCTAGCTGCAGGTTCTCGAGCACGCTCATGTAGGGGAACAGGCGGTGCCGCTCCAGGACATGCGAGATGCCCGCCTCCATGATCCGGTGCGGCGGCAGCGAGTGCAGCGGCGCGCCGTCGAAGCGGATCTCCCCCTCCCAGCGCGGCACGAGGCGGGAGATGCTGTTCATCAGCGTGCTCTTTCCCGAACCGTTCGGGCCCATCAGGGCGACGATCTCGCGATCGGCCACGTCCATGGACACGTCCCAGAGGATCTGAGCGCCGTCGTAGCCTGTCGAAAGGCGGACCACTTCAAGCATGTGCCGCCTCCTCCTCGCCGAGGTACACCTTCACGACGCGCGGATCCGTGGTCACTTCCCGCGCGCTTCCCTCCGCGATGATCTCGCCCCGGTTCAAGGCGATCAGGCGGTCGACGAGGCGGTGCACGACGTCCAGGTTGTGCTCGATCACGAGCACGGTGACCCCGTCCGCGCGAATCGCCTGGAGCAGCTCGATGAGGGCGTGCTCGGCGGCGGCGTCCACGCCGCCGAAGGGTTCGTCCACGAGCAGCAACGTCGGCCGGGTGGCCAATGCCCGGGCAATCTCGAGCCGCTTGCGCTGACCCGTGCTCGCGCCGCGCGCCGGGGTGTCGCGCTTGTCCGCAAGCCCCACCCGATCCAGGCAGTGCAAGGCTTCGACCCTCGCCGCCGCCATCGCGCCACCCCGGGCGAGCGCGCCGACCGTCACATTCTCCAGGAACGTCATGGATGGGAATAGGCGCGAGGTCTGGAACGTCTTGACGAGTCCCGCCCGGGCGACGCGTTCGGGTGCGTGGCGCGTGATGTCGCTCCCCGCGAGCACGATCTTCCCGCGATCCGCCCGGATATAGCCGGCGATGATGGCGAACAGCGTGGACTTGCCGGCCCCGTTCGGCCCGATGATGCCGAGGATCTCCTGACGGGCAAGATCGAAGCTGACGCCGCGGAGCGCCTGCAGGCCGCCAAAGGCGTGGGAAATCTCGCGCACCTCGAGCAATGGAGTCATGGCGCGGTCAGGAGCCGATGCGGATGGTGACATCTTCCGCGCCCTGCCGCCAGACGCGCTCCCCGATTTGCTGGATCAGTCCCCACTGGGCGGGGTCGATCCGGGCGAAGACGTTGACAGGCGCATCGCCCCGCCACTCGCGCACGATTTCCGGTCCGTAGAACAGGCCGATGTTCTCGAATCCAGTGTAGTCGTAAGCGTCCCCCCATTCGCAGAAATAGATGACGTCGCCCAGATTCGCGCGGATGCTCTGATGCTCACGCGGCGGCTTGGCCGGCAGCTTGACCGGCACGGCTACTTCCCGCCCGGACCAGCGCGCCTGATAGACCTTCGCCTCGATCGGAAGGGCGCTCGTCACGCACTGCGCCGTCTTGCCCGCTTCCGGCAACAGCGTAGCGCGCAAGATGCCGCCTCTGCCAAATGCGAATTCGAGATGCATGGCCGTACTCGCGATGGAGGTCTTGCTATCGAAATCCAGCTATCGGAGTCTCGCGGCCTCCGTCGCCGCGTCCGCGGCTGCCGGAACGAGCCCGAGACGGCGGCTGAAGGTCCGCCATCCGGCGGAACGGAACAGGCTCATGATCCCGTCTGGGCGATAGACCGCAATCAGCATGATCAGCAGACCGTAGATCAGCAGATCCACGTTGCGTCCGCTGCCCGAGAACCACACCCGTGAATACTCGGATAGGGGCACGAGGATCGCCGCGCCGACGATGGGGCCCGTCACCGTCCCCGCGCCGCCGAGGATGGGACTCAAGGCCATGCTCACCGAAAGCGAAAGCGCCAGCACGCTCGGAGGGTCGATGAACAAGACGTACTGTGCATAGAACACGCCGCCCACGCCCACGATCGCCGTGCTGAGCGCCATCGCCGCGAGCTTGTAGCGGGCCGGCGAAAACCCCAGGCTCCGCACAGCGTCCTCGTCGTCGCGGATCCCGCGCAACACGAATCCGAAGCGCGAGCGCTGCAGCAGCCAGACCAGCAGGGTGACGACCGCCAGGATCGCCAAGGCGACGTAGTAGTAGGGGGTCTTGTCGCGATAGAACTGGAGCCGCGCCAGGCCTTCCGCGGCGATCGGGAGCTGGAGCCCGATCGCGGCGCCCACCCAGTCCCAGGCGGCGAAAACCTGGTAGGCGATCTCCGCCACCACCAGCGTGGCGATCACGAAATAGTGCCCCCGCAGGCGGAAGCAGGGGACGCCGATCAGCACGCCGGCGCAAGCCGCCAGCGCGCCCCCCGCCGCCATCCCGAACCACGGGCCGATTCCCAGCTTCAGCGCGAGTAGCGTGGACGTGTACGCCCCCAGGCCGAAGAAGAGCCCGTGTCCGATGGACGTCTGGCCTGCGTAGCCGCCGAGGATGTTCCAGCCGTGCCCGAGAATCGAGGTAAGAAAGATCAAGGTCAGCAGGCGCAGCTCGAAAGGACGCCCGCCGAGGCCCAGGGGCAGCGCAAGCAACGCCGCCGCCAGCACCGTCAGGCCCAACGTTACGAATTTCGGCCGTCTGAATCGCATCCTAAGTGCGCCCGTATAGGCCGTGCGGCCGGATCAGCACGACGAGGAGATACAGCAGATACACCGGAACGAACTTGAGCTGCGAGCTGACGAAGAATCCCGCCACCACCTGCAATAGACCGATCAGCACGCCCGCGATGAGGGCGCCGTGGATCGATCCGAATCCCCCCAAAGCGACCACGACATAGGCGACCAGCACGAATACGGCGCCCACCCGCGGGAAGACATAGTAGAAATTCGACAATAGCGACCCCGCCACCCCGACGCAGGCGGCGCCGATGCCCCAGGCCAGGGCGTAGGTGCGGTCCACGTTGATTCCCAGAGTCGCCGCCGCCTGACTGTCCTGCGCGGCCGCTCGGAGCGAGCGGCCCGTGCGCGTGCGGAACACCAGCCAGTACAGCAGGCCGGTCGCGAGGGAGGCCCCGCCTGCCGCGGCGAGCTGCGGCACCGGCAGGACGAGCTTGCCGACCTCGATCACGCCCGAGAGCAGGCTAGCCTGGATGGCGAAGTAGTCCGCGCCCATCACGAACTGTGCCAGCGCCTGGAGAAACACCATCAGCCCGAAGGTCGCGAAGATCTGCGAGGTCATGCTGCCCCGCAGTACCCGCCTCACCAGCACGTAATAGACGGCGACCCCGAAGACGAACATGGCGCACGCGACCACCGGCAGCGTCAGCAGGGGATCGGCGCCCCAGGTCGCATAGGCGAGATAGCTCGCGTACATGGCGATCATCAGGAATTCGCCATGCGCGAAGTTCACCACGTTCATGACGCCGTAGATGAGCGTCAAGCCGATCGCAATCAGGGCAAAGATGAACCCCATGCCCAGACCGCTGACGATCAGCTGCACGAGCAGTTGCAAGGACATCCGGCGCCCTCCCCGATCACCCTTGGGCCGTGCTGCTGCGGCCGTCCCCGCCTAGCGCCACGGAGGACGCGGCCACACCAGCTTTGCGGAAGCCAGCCGGGTCGGCCACACGAGCTTGGGCGCGCCCCCCTGCGTCTCGATGAAGATCGCACCGGTCAGGACGTTCTGCCCCTTGGAATCGAACTTCACGCCGTCCCACGGCATGATGAGCTTGTCGGCGCTGAGGTTCGTCGCCGCCAAGGCCGCCCGGATCTTTTCCGGATCGGTGGACCCAGCGCGATTGATCGCGTCCGCGAGGGTCATCATCGCGGTGAAGGCGCGCGCGGGAGTCCCGTCCATGTCCTTGCCGTAATGCTCCCGGTACAGCTTGGCCACCTGGGCCACGGCCGGGGAGGCCAGATCGCGCGACCAGTGGTCGCGGACGACAAAGTAATTCGCATCGGCGCCGAGCGCGTCCCGGAACGCGCCGGATCCGAATGCGGCACCGATGGCCATCACGCCCTGCGGCGAGAAGTTGTACTGCTTGTAGGTGCGGGCAAACAGGATGGCCTCGGCGTCATAGGAGGCGTGAATCACGACATCCGGATTCAGCGCGATCAGGCGTTGCACCTCGCTGGACACGTCGGTTGTGCCCTGTTGGTAGCCCAGGTTTATGGCCAGCTTGAATTCCGAATACTCCGGGAAGTAGTCTTCCGCCGACTTCGCGAATTCCTGTCCCCACAGCGTATTCTCGTGGACGATCGCGATGCTCCGCACCGGCTTCGGGTCGCTTTTGTTGACGTCGCGCAGGAAAGTAAAGAAATCGCGCGCCTGGGTGCGCGAGCTGGGCGTCGTGCGGAAGAACCACTTGAATCCGCGTTCCGTCAGCGGGGTGGCCTCGGATTCACCGGATATGTAGGGCACGCCGAGGCGTTCGGCGACCTGGCTAGACGTCGCCGCGACGGAGCTGTGGAAGGCCCCGATCAGGGCGACGACCTTGCGCTGCACGATCAGACGCTCCGCCTCTGCCGCCCCGATCTCGGGGGAACCTTGGTGGTCGGCGGCGATAAGCTCGATCTTGGCGTTGCCAAGAGCCGGCAATCCCTCGGTGCCGGCGAAGGGAAGCTTCAGGTCCGGATAGCGGTTGTTGACGATATCCACGGCGAGCCGGATGCCGTTGAGCGTGTCCTCTCCGGACTTGGCCGCTTGGCCCGACAAGGGATACAAGGCCCCGATCCGCACCGGCTCAGCCGCCCGCGCCGGCAACCCCAAGCTCCAGCCGAGCCCGACGACGGCGACGGCCGTCAGCATTCTTCCGATTCTCATGGCGCACCTCCTTCTGTAGGTGAACGCTCTCCACACTGAACCGCGTGCCTCGATCCTCATTTCGATCCGCCTGTCCGGTAGCGCGAGACGCTCGCGCTCCGGCCCAGCTTTCAGCCTCTTGAAGTTCGCCTTCCGCCCCGCCAGGGTGCTCGTTGCGCACTCCCCTTGCGGAATTGGCGCGCGCTTCGTCCGTCCCGTTTCGTCCGTCCCCTGCCGCTTCGCGGCACCGTCCACGCGCTAGCCGAAGACGAAATGCATGTGCGGACCCGGCGCATCCCGGTAGGCGACCTGCACATCCACCAGCGTGCCGCAGGCGCTGCAGCACAGGTGGCGAAGCGCGAAGCGGCCCCGATCGTAATCCTCCCCACGCACCGGTCCTGCCGCGCGGAGCGGCGTTGCGAACTCGCCCAGCCAGGGCAGCAAGTCCTCTTCCGCCGCGCAGTGGCGGTGGCCGCAATGGCCGCACAGGATCTCGTCCCGGTCGAAATCAATGACGAGGGCGTCTCCGTAGCGGTGCTTTCCGCGGCCGGCGAAACCGATTGTGCCGTCCGGACCCGGGCGGCCCGCCCGTGCGAGGCGCTCGTCCGCAATGGCTTTTCTCCGGGCGGGCGTGGCCGAGGGGTCGGCATTCCCGTCCCCGCCAACAACGACCCCATAGATGTCCCGGGCCGCGGCCGAGCTCACGACCCCCCGTGCAACATCGACGGCGACCCGCTCCGGGTCCCGCAGCAGGGGATCCCCGTACCCGCCTCCGGCCTGCCAGCTGTGGTACCAGGCGTCCCCCAGCCGCATCGGCGAGCGGACGTGCTTGGAAAGCAGGATCTCGCGCCGCCCGGCGATGCCGTCGAGACTGTCCGGAAGCACAGCCCCGCCCGCGATGCGCTCCGCGAGATCGGTGCCCGTGACGCGAGCCACGCGAATCGCCGCCCCGGGCATCCCGCCCGCGGCGCCGATGGCGTTGGGCATCTCCGCCCCGGTGCCGGCGAACAGGCCTTCGAGGAAGTCGTTTGGTGCCTTATACATGGTGTATGCCAATTCGCCGGAGCGACCCCCGCGAAAGCGGCCCGGGCCACCGGAATCCTGCAGGTGCCGCCGGAAGAGGTAGAGGACCGGATATTCGGCCTCCTGGTCCTCGATGTTGGGCATGTTCGGCGTGGTATTGAACACGATGCCGGCCGTATCCACCCCATCGTCATACGTTCGTGCACCGCCACCGCCACCGAAGTGGCTCATCTCGGTTGCGGCAAACGGGAAGCCGTGTTGGCTGGTGCCTGCGAAGATCGGCGCCATCGAGGTGCCCGACCAGACGGCCATGGCGTCCTCGCGATACCGCTCGCTGGCCAGGAGCATATGCGACAGGCAGCGCCAGGTCACGTCGATCGTGACGATCACGGCCGAGATCGTCGCCATGGCGCAGGGCGCCGGGTACGCGCAGTTGTTCACGGTGCCGGCCTCGGTCGTGATATCGAGGCAGTCCCGCACGCCGCGGTTCCAGGGGATGTCCCAGCACAGGTTGATGTACACCGACGAGAGCACCGCGGCCTGCAATCCGGAGTAGGTCGAATTGATGAGGCCGGGAGCATTCGGGCTGGTGCCGGAAAAATCGAACGCGAGGCGACCGCCGCGCTTTGTCAGGGTGCACACGACGCTGTAGATGTTCGGCTCGTGACCGTCATGATCGATATACTGCACCTCGCGCCAGGTCCCGTCCGGCAGCTCCCGCAGGCGCTCGGCCAGCTTCTCGCGGGCGTAGGCGATGGATCCGTCCATCACCGCCCTCACCGCCGCCACGCCCCAGGTCGCGATCAGGTCGACCAGGCTGCGCCGTCCGGCGTTCAGCGCCGCGATCTGGCCCTTGACGTCGAGCCCGACAAGAGGGTCCCGCACCTGGTTGAGGATCCAGCCGAAGACGTCTTCGCGCAGTATTCCCGCCTCGACTAGCTTGACCGGCGGCATGCGCAGGCCCTCCTGGTGCACGTCCACCGCCTTGATCGAAAACCCGCCGGGGTCCATCCCGCCCGTGTCGAGCTGGTGTCCGGAAGCGCCGACCCAAGCCACCAGCTCCCCCTCATGGAACAGCGGCGCGACGGTGGCGAAATCGGGGTGGTGAATGGCGCCCAGATAGGGATCGTTGCAGATGAAGACGTCGCCGTCCCGGATTCCCACCGCTTCGCCCATGAGGCGCTGCGTGCTCGCCACGATGAGCGGAAGCACGTTGCCCTGGGTGACGATGTACGGCCCCACGGCGACCAGCGCGCCGTCCGGCAACATGATCGCGGTCGCGGCGTCGTTGCCGGTGATGAGCACGTTGGAGCCCGAGCAGCGCATGTACTGGATGCCCATCTCCTCGGCGATGCTGAGCAGACGATGGTTCAGCACTTCGAAGGTCACCGGATCGACGCCGGTCGCCGTGCGGTCGCTCATGAGTCGGCTCCCTTTTGGTCCAAGCCCGTCAGGATGCGCGTGTGACGGGACCTGTCGATGCGCGCGGTCTGCCCGGTCAGCACCACGATCGTCGTGCCGGGGTGTTCGATGACGGCTGGACCCGCCAGCTCCGCGCCCACGGAAAGGGATAAGCCGTCGTAGATGGGCGTCGGCACCATTCCCCGCGCCTTGGGACAATACGTCGGCCGCTGCAGGCGGGCGGCGGGCCCGCCGCGCGGGCGGGTCGGTACCTCGCGCACCTCAGGCAATGCGGGCACCAAGCCGATCGCATCCACGCCGTAGTTGACGAACTCGATTCCGGCATCCCGGAGCGCCGCGCCGCGCCCGAACAGGCGCTCGTATTCACGCTCGAACGTCGCCGCGACCTCGTTCACGCCCGCGCCGTCGAGCAGGCGCGGCACCGGCACGCGGACATGGTGCACCTGACGCCGGTAGCGCA
Source organism: bacterium (assembly GCA_041476685.1). Classification (GTDB taxonomy): domain Bacteria; phylum SAR324; class SAR324; order SAR324; family JACQKK01; genus JBGPEV01. The sequence continues at coordinate 18,282 of JBGOTW010000054.1, forward strand.
CTTCGACCCAGCGCTCGAAGCGCCAGCGGTCCCGCGACACGTCCGCCTCCTCCAGCTTTTGCGCGCCCTCGCGCTCCATCTCCGCGTAGATCCGTTCCAGCCGCTCCGGCCCGACCGGCAGGACCATCGGCTCGGAGAAGCGCAGGCTGAACCGGACATCGGACAGCGCCGCCCCGTAGGCCGAGTGCACCGTTGCCAGGAACGGCACGATGATCTCGCGGGCGCCGACCAGGGCGCCGTACGATGCGGCGTGGCCGGGCCCCGCTCCGCCGTAGGCCATGATGGAGAAATTACGCGGATCGTGGCCGCGCTCCAGCGTGGACTTGCGGATCAGGTCGGCCATTTGGCTGTCAATGACTTGCCGGATGCCCGCCGCGGCCGCTAGCACGTCGCCTCCGAACAGCGGTTTCGCGATGCGGCTGCGGATCGCCTGCACCGCCCGCTCAGGATGCAGCGCCATGCGGCCGCTCAGGAACCGGTCGGGCGAGAGGTATCCCAGCACGACGTCGGCATCCGTCACCGTGGGCTCCTCGCCGCCAAAGCCGTAGCAGGCAGGGCCCGGGTGCGCCGCCGCGCTTTGGGGTCCTACCCGCAGGCGGCCGCCATCCGCCCACGCGATCGAGCCTCCGCCCGCGCCGATGGACGCGACGTCCACCATCGGCAGCCGCAGCTGGTACTGGTTCAGGATCGTCTCTTTCGCGTATCCCCACTCCCCGTTCTCGATCACCGCCACCTTGAAGGTCGTTCCGCCCACGTCCGTGGCGATGACGTTCGGGACATCCAGGGTGCGGGCGATTCTCGCCGCCCCTACGACGCCGGCCGCGGGTCCCGATTCGATCGTGAAGATCGGAACGGTTTGGGCGGCCGTCGCGATTCCCCCGTTGGACTGGACGATCAGCAGCTTCTTGCGGAGCCCAAGTCCGGAAAGCGTGCGCTCCAGCCGGCGCAGATAGCTGTTGATGACGGGGCCGACATAGGCGTTGAACAGCGCTGTTGCACTGCGCTCGTACTCGCCCATCACCGGCGCGACTTCCGAGGACAGGGACACGTAGGCGCCGGGCAGCAATTCCCGCAGGATTTCCCCCGCGCGCCGTTCGTGCTTGTGATTCTGGTGGGAA
>JBGOTW010000055.1:0-19206 GCA_041476685.1 bacterium
CTTGGTCCAATCCTTCCAGATCTCGGGCTTGGCATCGGTCTTGACGTCACCGGTCTGCGCCTTGAACGCATTCGTGATCAGCATGGCGTTGGCTGCCAGGGCTTTGGCGTGGGCGGCGGCGTCTTCCTTGTGGGGCCACTCCCCCTTCAGGATGGCGCCGATCGAGCCGGCATGGAAGCCATTCCCTTGCATCACCTTCTGGCGATACCCGATAGCGGCAGCATCGTCCGCCCGGGCGCCTGAAATGCCGGCCAGAACGAACAGGGCCGCCAGGAAGGAAATTCCCAGCAGTCTGTGGTGGTCCCTCATGTGTTTCTCCTCGATTGGACAGGAAACGGATTGCGCGACACGGCGGGCCCACGGGCCCGGCCCCTCTTATAACACGCGGATGGGAGGAGGTATTCCGCGTGGGTGATGCGAAATGGCCGGTAATCGCCGGCCGTGCCCGGGCGGCGAACGGTGCCGTCAGCCTGGCGCGGTGCGCCGCAATACCGACCGCGGCGCGGCCGGCAGCCGGGGTGCCTGCTGAAACGATCGCGGCGGGCAACGACGCTGCGTCGGGCCCCCGCCTAGGAATCCGCCGCCGTTCGGCACGAGCCGGGCCGAACGCGCCCGGAAGCGCCGCCTGAGCCGCGCCGTCCAGGGACTCGCGTCTCTGGCGGGAGAGGGGAAACCGCGGGCGGGCACTAGGCGCTCTGCGCAATCTCGAGCGGGATGGGGCTCTCCTTCATGACCCAGGAGAAGAACAGCTCGACCGAAGGCCGGTGCTCGGGTTCGACAAAGTAGAACGATACGCCGCGGTCCTCGATTTCCCAGAATTCCCGGCTCTGCACGGTGAACAGGTCGCGCTTGACCGAGCGGAGGAATTCCTGGGTCTCGCGCATCATATCGTCGAGAATGAGCCGGGCGAGCGCAATCCGGCCGGCGCGGATGAAGAAGCCGGCCAGCATGGCCTGGGACTTGCGCACGCCGCGCAGGAACGTGTAGTCCTCGGAGCTTTCCGCCGCCTGGCCCAGCTCCAGGAACACCTTCAGCAGCCGCTCCCCGTTCTCCGGAAAGTGCTGGAACGACATCTCGACGAGAATGCGCATGTCATAGGCAACGGCGTCCAGGATGAAGTAGATGCGGCGCCGCTGGCTGCTGTGCCCGTAGTACTTCAGGTGCAGCGCGATCCGCTCCAGGATGTCGGGGCGGTACAGCAGCGCCTCGGCCAGCAGGCGGTACTGATAGAGCACGTTCACGCAGCTGCGGATGTCCCGTTCGCTCAAGGCGTACATGATGAGCGTGTTGAAGCCCTTGATCATGAAGCCCAGGCTGGCGTCGTCCATGGTCACGGCCGCCTGCTCGGCGATCTCGCGCATTCCGCGCGCCACGAAGCTGTTGACGTCCCGCACCTTGCGCAGCGTGCTGGTGTAGGCCACCTCATATTGCTTGAACACTTCCATTTCGACCCAGGTGCGGCTGCGGACGATCTCCTGCCACATCTCGTCGGACAAGCCGACGATGTGGCCGGAGTCAATCCGGTGCCATTCGGGCGGCAGGGTGGCCTTGACGCGCAAGTAGTACAGGGCCACCTCGCGGATCGAGCTGAGGCTTTCCAGGCACAGCACGATGTCGGACTGCGAGATGGAGGCCAGGGCGATGTCGCTGAGCTGGCGCAGGGAGTTGGTGACCTCGCGGCGTGCCCGCGCCACGTGCCGCGGCTTTTCGCTCACGTCCCTCAACTGGCTTTCGATCGAACGCTCGATCTTGGCGATGATGTTGTGCGGCTGGAGGAAGACGAACACGAACTGGAAGTAGGGAATGATCAGGACGATCGCCAGCGTCGTCAGGATCATGAACGTTCCGACCGCCAGACGCGAGTAGTCGGCGTCGTCCAGCACGTTGGCCAGCCACATCCCCAGCACGAGCGGGATGACGTACACAAAGAAGATGCCGATGTTCCGGACGTCCTTCAGGAACAGGTCCACGACGCGCGACGTATAGCGCGTGGCGGCCAACTGCACGATGATGGCCACGACCGTGATCGAGATCCCGAACACCCCGGCGAGCGTCTGCAGGGAGGCCAGGATCGTGTCCCGGGCGAGATCGGGATCGGGCGGGAAGATGAAGTTCCGGAACCAGGGGCCCCCGGGAGTGGAGTAGACCAGGAAGTCCACCCAGCGCGAGCCCACCATCAGCAGGATGCAAATGCCGATGGCTAGCCCAATGGGGAACAGCCATACTTTCAGTGCGGATTCCAGTTTGCGCATGCTACCCTGTGCTCGCTCCCGAACGAGACCCCCGTAGCACCATGTTCCGTCGCGCCGGAACTGACCGGGCACCGTACTATGGATTCGGTCCGTTTTCAGTTCGGGTCTTTTTGCGACATTACTCCCTACCTTAATTCACGTGCAAACGGAACCATGATCTCCCGCAACGAAGCGAACGACCTCTCTGCATACCGGACCTGCTGCATTTGACCTCCGTTGGAATCCCCCATCTCCGCATTGAAGGGCCGACCCATGTCCTACGCCTTGCGCCGTCAGCCCAACGGGTCCTACGCCGTGTACCATCTCGGCCTGCGGGAGACGATGCACCCGCATCTCGGCCCGTGGGCGGAAGCGACCCGGCTGTATGCCGGAGGCTCGGGGCTCGAGCGGGCCTTGACCGGACGCGCACAGCCCGGCGAGCGGGCCGAGCTGGTCGTGTTCGACGTCGGCCTGGGCGGGGCGGCCAACGCCCTGGCAGCCATCGCCTGCCGGGAAGGCATTGTGCGGGCCGGACGTCAGGCGCGGCCGCTCGCCATCGTCAGCTTCGAGCGGGAGCTCGCGGCCCTGGCGTTCGCCCTGGACCAGGCCGAGCGGCTGGACTACCTGAGCGGCCACGTAGCGGCCGTGCGCGCCATCCTGGCTGCCGGAGCCTGGGAAGCTCCCGGGGTGCGCTGGGAACTGCGCCAGGGGGATTTTGTCCAGCTCATCCAGGTCGAACCGCGGCGGGCCGACATCGTGTTCTACGATCCCTTTTCCCACCGCACCAACCCTGAGTTATGGAGCGTCCCGGTGCTGCAGGCGGTGTACCGCAGCCGCCGGCCCGGCAGCGGCCAGCGCCTCGTCACCTATAGCTCCGCCTTCGGAGTGCGCGCAGCCCTGCTGCTGGCGGGGTACTTCGTGGGGGAAGGCGTGCGCCTGGACGGCCGGCCCACCACGCTGGCCGCCACCTCCTTCGCCGACCTGGAGCAGCCGCTGGACCCGGTCTGGCTCGGACGCTGGCGCCGGGATCGCGAGCCTTGGCCGCCCGGGACGGATCGGGAGCAGCACAAGGCCCTCCGCGACGCCCTGCTCGGCCATGCGCAATGGAGCCAGTTCGAGGCCGACGCTCCCCGCGCGACCGTACGGCCGGGCAGCCACAACCGGCTCCCGGGGCCCGCGCCGACGGACTCGCGGGATGCACGCGAGCACCGCGCCGGGCCCGTGCCGTCCCCGCCGCGCCGTTCCCGGAAGGATCAAACCCAGCGGCGGGAGCGTGGCAGGCACTAGGCCCCTCCGACCGGATGCGGCGGTCGCGCCCGGCGCCGGTGGAATGGACCAACCATTCCGTGTAATCTGCCCGTCGCACGGACTTCCCGCGCTGGCCGTCGCCCGGATCGCCTGGCGATGGACGTCCTTCATGCTCCGAGAGCCTCCCCCCCTCAAGTCCTCATGCTGGATCTACACACCGTCCGTGAGCGCGCCGCGGAAGTCGCCGCCAACGTGCGCAACCGCAACTTGAAGCTCGATGTGGACGCCCTGCTGGCGGCCGATCAGCGGGCGCGGGACGCCAAGACCGAGCTGGACCGCGTGCGCCAACGCCGCAACGAGATCGGCAACCTGATGAAGGGGCCGCTGCCCGCCGCGCAGCGTCAACCGCTCGTCGAGGAAGGCCGCCGGCTCAAGGAGCGGGACACGGAGCTGGAGAAGGTGCATCAGGCGGCGGAGGCCAAGCGGCAGGAACTGCTCGCTCAGCTGCCCAACTTCACCCATCCGGACGCCCCGATCGGCGCCGATGAGTCGTCGAACCGGGTGCTCCGCCAGCACGGCACTCTCCCCACCTTCGACTTTCCACCCCAGGACCACCTCGCGCTGATGGATGCGCTGGACCTGGTGGATTTCGAAGGCGGCGCAAAGGTGGCCGGGCAAAAGTTCTACTACCTGAAGAACGACGCGGTGCTGCTGGAACTGGCCCTCCTGACCTTCGCCGTCAAGATCCTGCAGCAGGAGGGGTTCACGCCCTTCATCACGCCCGACGTGGCGCGGCAGGAGATCCTGTTCGGAACCGGCTTCAATCCGCGCGGCGAGTCCACCCAGATCTACAACATCGAAGGCACCGACCTGAGCCTGGTGGCGACGGCGGAGATCACGCTGGGCGGGTTGCTGTCCGGCGAGGTGATCGATGCCGAGCGGTTGCCGCTGCTGTATGCGGGGGTCTCCCACTGCTTCCGCACGGAGGCCGGCTCGGCCGGGCGGGAGTCGCGCGGGCTCTACCGCGTGCACCAGTTCACCAAGGCGGAAATGTTCGCCTTCACCCTGCCCGAGCAGTCCGACGCCATGCACGAACGCCTGCTGGCCATCGAGGAGCGCATCTACCGGGAGCTGGATATCCCCTATCGCGTGGTGGACATCTGCACGGGAGACCTGGGCGCCCCGGCGTACCGCAAGTTCGACCTGGAGGCGTGGATGCCCGGCAGGGGGCAATGGGGCGAGATCACGTCCACCTCGAACTGCACCGACTACCAGGCCCGGCGCCTCAACATCCGATTCCGCGACAAGGCGAAGAAGGGCACCCACTACGTGCACATGCTCAACGGCACCGCCATTGCCGTCTCGCGCACCCTCATCGCCCTGCTCGAGCACGGCCAGCGGAAGGACGGTTCCATCCGCTTGCCAGCCTGCCTGGGACTTGCTGACATCACCCCCCGGTGATAGCCTGAACCAAAGGCCAGACGGTGCCGCAAACGCGCTACTGCCGGGCTTTTGGCCAGCTTTCGGGGGACCGGCACAGCCACTCGTTCGAGCACATCCGGGCTATCGGAACAGCCGGAGCGAACGGAAAGGCCGGGCCAATCGGACGGCTGGTACGCGGCAATGCAGGTCGCAGGAGATGCCCACGGCATGCCCACCCGGCTTCCCATCCAGCGCTGTCCCTCCGCCTGTCGGCGCGCAGATCCAACCGAGGTCAGCGGGATATGATCAGCGGAAAGACCAAACCGCAGATCCTCGTGGCGATGCCCTCCCTGAAGGATGGCTACTTCGACAAGAGCGTCATCCTGTTGTGCGAATACAACGAGCACGGAGCGATGGGCTTCGTGATCAACTCGCCGTCCACCACTTCCGTGGACGATCTGCTGGGCGAGCTGGGTCTGAAGGCGGTCAAGCCGCAGGACCAACTGATCCTCATCGGCGGCCCGGTGCAGCCGGAACTGTGTTGGGTCGTGCACACGCCCGATTATTCCGGCAAATCCACCACCCATCTGGGCGACCAGCTCTGCCTCAGCGCCGCGCAGGAAGTGCTCACGAGCGTCACCGAGGGCCTGATCCCGGCGGGTTACATCCTCGGCGTGGGGTATGCCGGCTGGGGGCCCGCGCAGCTGGACCGGGAGATCGAGCAGGAAGCCTGGTGGCTGGCCGACCTGGATCCGATGCCAATCCTGGAAGATTCGTACGAGTGCCGTTGGGAGCACGTGATGAGAAAGATAGGCCTCAGTACCTCGTTCGTTTCCACCTGCCGCGCGTAACACCCCCCTGCAAGTCAATCGTTGGCGAATTCGCTCCGGAGCGGCTCTCCGCAAGGGCGATCCCTGGCCGCACGCCCGCCGCCGCGGCTGGCCGGACGCGGGGCTTCCACTGCCAATGGGCCGGAAACGGCTTGAAAGTGCCGGCGCTCAGTTCAGCACGGGGGGCTTCGGATTGCCGGTCAGGCGCTCGGGCTGGCCGTCCACGAGCGGCTTGCGGCCCCGGAATCCTTCTTCGTAGGTGTGGTAGTGGGACAGTTCGTCCTCGTTTAGCGTCCAGCAGTAGAAGAAGCCCTGCCCGGAGTCGAAGTCCACGGTCCACAACCCCTTCGGCTGTGCGCCCAGGGCGAGGATGTCCTCGGCCCAGCGATGCACCGCTTCGCTCATCTGCGCGCTGATCTGCTCGGCCCGCTCCGACTCCTTTGCCACCGTCTCGATCTCGGCGCGCAGCTGCTGCAGGCGCTCGTCCGCCGCCTGGGTCGTGCGGCGCACGTCGTCCAGCGCGGCGCAAGCCTGCGCGTAGGTGAAGGTTGTCTCAGCCATGAAAGCGGTCTCTCTTGCTGAAGGCGGAAGAGGGGGGCGGCGCGCGCCAAGCCGGGTGCGGGTGCTGCCGGGGCAGGTGCGCGGACAGTGCCGGTGCGTGGCCGTGCGACGCGTCAGTCGCCGCGCAGGGAGGCCATGCGCTCCTTGACCGTCTGCACCTGGCTTTCCCATTGGCCCGACTCGATCAGGTGCAGCAGGCCGGGCAGGCGGTGCTGCTTGAGATAGTCCATGAAGAACGTCGTGCTGAATCCTTCGTGGTCCTGCCCGAGGATCTCGACGAGTTTCCGGTAGCCGGGGGCATCCTTCGCCGCGAGCCGGACGTGGGACATCAGGATGATCTTCTGGATCTCGACGTCCGACTCCACCATTTCCAGCAGCGTGCCCAGGTTGCGGTACTCGAAGTACTTGCGGAAGATGGCGGGATAGAGGCGGTCCGCCGGCTGGCGCGTGCGGGTCTGGCCGGAGAGGCGGGCGGGACGGCTTTCCTTGCGGATGATGCGCCGCGCGATGTTGACGGCGAGCGCCGGCTTGAACTCGATCTTCGAGCGGAAAAGGGCGAAGAACTCGTCGCTGAAGATGCCCAGCAGGGCGGTGATCATCTGGAACTTGGACTGCTCGTCGCGGATGTCGTACTCGCGGCAGATGCGATCCGCGATGTACTCGAGCATGCGGCCCTGCACCAGGTTCATCAGCATGTGCACCGTGGCGCGGTCCGGCGACTTGGCGCCCGGGAGCTGGCCCAGGCACTTGGCCATGGCCTGGGTATACCGGCTGGTGCCGCTGGGGAACTGGGGCGACGCCGCGGATGTCATGGGTACGTTCGCTCCCTCGTCCCGTTCCGTGTCGGCCCTGGCGCGTGCGTGGGGACTAGCGGGGCGCCGGATTCCGGTAGGCCCCGCTTTTCCCGCCCGTCTTCTCGGCCAGGTGGATGCGGTCGATCACCATGCCCTTGTCCACCGCCTTGCACATGTCGTAGAAGGTCAGCGCCGCGACCGACACGGCCATGAGCGCCTCCATCTCCACCCCGGTCTTGGCCTCCGTGCGCACCGTCGCGCTGACGTTCACGGCGCGCGCGGCCTCGTCAAGGCTCAGCTCCAGCTCGACGACGTTCAGGGGCAGGGGATGGCACATCGGGATGAGCTGACCGGTCTGCTTGGCCGCGAGGATGCCGGCGGTTTTCGCCACCGTGAAGGCGTCGCCCTTCTGTAGCGTGCCGGCCCGGAGCACCGCGACCAGCTCGGCGGACACCTGGATGCGCCCCAAGGCCGTGGCGCTGCGGAGCGTGGCGGGCTTGCCGCTCACGTCCACCATCCGGGCCCGGCCGGACTCCGCGTCGAAGTGGCTGAGTGGGCTGGCCATGGTTGCGGGGGGTGCTAAAGCGCCCGGGCGGCGACGCTGGTCTGATCGGGCAACTCGACGTAGGAGTTGTCTTCCTCCCACACGTCGTTGTCCTCGCGCGCGCCGGAGAGCTTTTCGATGAGTTCGTGCACGGATTGCAGCCGCTTCACCCGGTAGCCGTTCGACCCGGAGAAGAACAGGCCGGTCTCCATCCGTCCCCGCTGCGCGTCACCCAGCGCGTCGGCGATGCAGTATCCGACCTTGTTGGATTCCTGGCCGTGGTTGCAGGGCGTGACGCAATTGGAGATGCAGGTGATCTTCGGCCGCTGGCCCGCGCTGATGCGCTGCACGAGGGGCGTATTGACGATCCCGCGCGCCGGATAGCCGACCGGCGACTTGATCAGCCGGATGTCCCCTTGCTTCGCGCCCAGGATGACCTGCTTGAACGTCATGTGTGCGTCGCACTCGTGCGTCCCGATGAAGCGGGTCGCCATCTGCACGCCGGCGCAGCCCATGTCGAGGAACCGCTCGATGTCCTTCTTGTCCCAGATCCCGCCGGCCGTGATCAGCGGAATGTTGCCCCACTGCTTGCAGGCCTTCAGCACCAGCGGCGTCATGTACTCCAGCTGGTAGGCCGGGTCGAAGCACTGCTCGTAGGTGTAGCCCTGGTGGCCGCCGGACTTCGGTCCCTCCAGGATGATGGCGTCCGGGAGGCGGCCCTGGCGCTTCCAGCGCTTGCAGAGCAGGTCCACCACCCGCGGGGAGGAGACGATCGGGATGAGCGCGACGTCGGCATTGCCGGCGAACTCGGGCAGGCGCAGCGGCAGGCCGGCTCCGCTGATGATGTACTGGGCGCCGCCCTCGATGGCGTCCTTGACCTGACGCTCGTAGTCGGTGAGGGCGCACAGGATATTGACCCCGACGACCCCGTTGCCTTGCGACTTCTCCTTCGCCGAACGGATGATCGCCTTGAGGTTGTCGCTGTGATGGAAGTTGACCGGCTTGAGCGGCCGGCCGTTGATCATGCGCACCTTGTCGGTGTTCCAGTAGCCGGTGCCGGCGCTGGAAACGGTGCCCATGCAGCCCTCGCGCGCCACCGCTCCGGCCAGCTTGTCCCAGGATACGCCGACGCCCATCCCGCCCTGGATGATGCAGACCTTTACCGTCATGTTGCGGATCTTCAGCGACGGCAGGATGCTCACGGGGCACCGGCAAATGAAGAGGAGTACGGAGGCTTCCCTGCGAGCCGCCCTCGGACTAACCGCATAGACGGGGGTGAACCTGCTTGGAGGATCGGGCGCCGCCCCCTCTAGAGCGGCAAGGCCCCCTGCCTTTCCCAGAGCAACGGCGCCCGGCGCATGGTTATCTCGTCAACCAAGCAGTCCCAGCATCGCCATCGTATGTCCCGCGATTATCAGGTGGTCCCGGTCCTTTGTCAAACCACTGCGCTCGAACTATCGCGCCGCATTCGCCGCGATCCTTTCCGGTGCTTTCAGGTCCCGCGGGCGGCGCAAGCAGGAGCGCCCGGCCGTTTCCGGCGGGCACGTCTGGCGTCCGGATTCGCGAATTCAGCGTCCCTTGAACACCGGAGGACGCTTCTCCACGAACGCCTTGATGCCCTCTGCGGCGTCCTCGGTCGTCCACACGACCCGCTGGGCGTAGGCCTCGAATTCCAGGGCCGACGCCAGGTCGGATTCGGTGCTGCGGTAGATGCCGCGCTTCGCCAGGGCGAGCACGATGGGCGGACCGTCGGCGAATTTGCGCGCCCAGGTGCGCGACTCCTCGGTCAGCTTCTCATGAGGCACGACGCGGTTGACCAGGCCCCATTCCGCCGCCTGCTTCGCGCCGATCATGTCGCCGCTGAACAGGAGTTCGCAGGCGCGGGCCGTGCCCAGCATGCGCGCCAGGAAGTAGGTCCCGCCCCAGTCGGGGTGTAGTCCCCGCTTCACGAAGGCCTGGGTGAAGGAGGCCCGTTCCGAGGCGATGCGCATGTCGCAGCCCAGGGCGAGGTTGAACCCGGCGCCGGCCGCCACGCCGTTGACCACGGCGATGACCGGCTTGGGCATCGTGCGCATGACGGCGAGTATCTTCTCGCGCACCGGCTGGATCTCCACGGCGTGCCGGGTGACGGCGCCCGACTCCTGGCGCTCGCTCATCTCCTTCACGTCCCCGCCCGAGCAGAACGCCCGGCCGGCTCCGGTGATCAGCACAACCCGCACCTCGGCGTTGTCGCCCAGCTCGATCAGCGCCTTGAGCATCTCCTCGCGCATGCCGGCGCCCAGCGCATTGAGACGCTCCGGGCGATTGAGGGTGAGCGTGGCGATGCGGTCCTCGATCTCGACTTTGATGGCCTGTTCGTTCACGGGCAGCCTCTTGTGCGAAGAAGGGGGAGAGGGACGGAGACACCCATGCCGGCGCGGCCGGCCTCATGAGCGCGTGACTGCGATCGCCGCGCCCGGACGCACGGCCTTGAGCCGCTTCACGTCCCCCACGGCCTGGCCCCAGACGTTGCAGGGGGAGGCCAGCCGGATCTCGTCGGAGTGGGAAGCGGGCGTGCGTCCGAAACCGATCGCGATGGCGTTTCCCGGTGGCCAGAAGGCCAGCTCGCCGGGCTGCACGACGGTGCGTGCGCCGGGTTCCTCGCCCGCGCTGACCGGCGTGGAGAAGTACACCTCCTCGCCCCAGGTGCTGGCGCTGGAATCGAAGGGTGCCGCGGCGTAGAGGGCATCCGCCGTGGGCGTGTCGAGCACGTCCACGTCGAGCACGATCTTGCCTATCGTGATCTTCAGCTTGCGCATGGTCCGCGTTCCGGCCGTAGTCCATACACCGGCCCTTCCGCCGCCGGCCCTTCCGCCGCGTTATCCCACCGACCCGCGGGGGCACGCAAGCGGGCAAGCGTGGAGCGCTCTCGGCCGGAACTCCTCCCCCATGCCGAACGCCGGCGCGAGTCTCCGGCAGGCGGCAGGGAAAGCGTGCCGGGCCGGGAGACCCGCGGGCAAAGCGAGATTCGGCAAGCCCTCAATCCGCATGAAGCGCATGAAGGTCGGCGTAAATTGCGCTACGCTGCGGCCGGAGGACGGGTCTTGCCCCCGCCACCCTGCGCGAACCAGCCGGCTTGGTGACTTCCCGCGCACCCTGCCACCGCACGTTGAGCGAGAACCGCATGCCCTGCCGCGATCCGTGGGTGCGCCCGTTGCTGGCCTGCCTGCTCCTGCTGGGAAGCTGGAGCGCGCTGGCGCCGGATGCGCGCGCGCAAGGGCCGCAGGCGCCCAGCACCAGGCTTGCGCCGGGTGAGCGGCTGGTGCTGAGCGAAGCGGGCGTCTGGGGCCTCGCTGAAGCCCTGCTGAACGAAGGGGAATACTATCGCGCCATCACCGAATACAAGCGCCTGCTCTACTATTTCCCGGCCGGAGCGCACACGGCTGCCGCGCAGCAGCGGATCGCCCTGGCCCTGCTGCTGGGAGGCGAGCCGGCCCAGGCGCTGCGTCACATTGACGCTCAGCTGGCGGGCGCACCCGACCGGCCACCCACCGCCGCGGAGCGCGACGGCTGGCTGGTGCTACGCGCGATCGGCCGGATGGACCTGGATGCGGACCAGCCGTATACCCTCCGCAAGCCCCAGTTGGAGCGGGCCCGGCTGGACCTGACGGCCGTTTCCCCCGCCTCGCCCCGCCACGAGCAGATTGCCGGGTTCCTCCGCGCGCTGGAGGAGCCGCCGGACCTGCCGCACAAATCGCCCCTGCTCGCGGGCTCCCTGTCCGCGGTCATCCCGGGCACGGGCAGCTTCTACGTGGGCAGGGTCGCCGAAGGCACCCTGGCGCTGTTCGTGAACGCGCTGCTCATCTCGGGCACCGTGACGGCTTTCCAGGAGCATCAGGACGGCCTCGGCGTGGGCCTGGGCGTCCTGGCCCTGGCCTTCTACGGGGGGAGCGTCTACGCGGCTGTGAGCGGAGCGCACAAGTTCAACGACCGGGCCAATGCCGCCTACCTCGAGCAGCAGCGCTCCCGCTTCGGCCTGATCCTGGAGCGCGGCCGGATCGGCCTGGGATTCGAAGCTTCGTTCTGACGGAAGCGGGCCGCGCCACTCTGGGGCGTAAATCGCGCGAAGTTCAGGCGCGGCTCAGGCGAAGATCAGGCACGCTTCCCGGTAAGGCAGCACCTCGCCAATGTCCGCGGCGTGCGAGAGCCCGTGCGCCTTCAGGTCGGCCAGGAGCGCGGCGGCGCGCTCGGGGGCGACGCAGAAGAGCAGCGGACCCGAGGTCTGCGGATCGAAGACGATTTCCTGGTGCCAGGCGGGCAGGCTCGTCTCGAAGCGCGTGTGCCCCGTGACCAGCTCCCGGTTCGACGCGTTCACCCCCGTTGTCACCCCGCGCCGGTACATCTCCAGCGCCCCGGCCATGACCGGCACGCGCTCCAGCTCAATGCGGAAGGTGACGCCGGCGCTGCGGGCCATCCGGTACGTGTGGCCGGCCAGGCCGAAGCCGGTGATGTCGGTGCAGGCGTGGGGCTCGTAGGCCGCCCCCGTTTCCGCCGCCAGCTTGTTGAGCTGGATCAGCCACGCCAGGCAGGCGTCGAAGTCCGCCCGGCTCACCCAGCCCTTGCGGTTGGCGTTGAAGAGCACGCCCGAGCCGATGGGCTTGGTCAGGATCAGCCGGTCGCCGGCGCGCGCGGTGGAATTCCGCCAGATCTTGTCGGGATGCACCGTCCCCGTGACGGACAGGCCGAACTTGGGCTCCTCGTCCTCCGTCGAGTGTCCGCCCACCAGCACCGCCCCGGCTTCGCGGATCTTGCTGAAGGCGCCCGCCACGATGCCCTTGAGGACGTCCATGCCGAGCTCATGCGACGGGAACCCGACCAGGTTCATGCAGGTCATGGGCTTGCCGCCCATCGCGTACACGTCGCTCAGGGCGTTGGCCGCGGCGATCTGCCCGAAGACGTAGGGTTCGTCCACCGGGGGGGTAATGAAGTCCACGGTGAAGACGAGGGCCTGGTCCGGCGCGATCCGGTAGACGCCCGCGTCATCGGAGGTTTCCATCCCGACCAGCAGGTTCGGGTCGCTCTGGGCGGGCAGGGAATCCAGCAGGTCCGACAAGCCTGTCGAACTGAGCTTCGCCGCTCAGCCGCAGGTCTTCGCCAGCCCGGTCAGCGTCTTCTTCTTGAACAGCGGCATGGACAGCATCCCCGCTCCGCCTCCCGATTCGCGTCCGGCCCGGCCGCACCGCCGGGCGTGGCGCTGCCCGGCACTGCGCCGGCGCCCGCGCGCACCCGACGTCCTGCGCTGATGCTAGCCCAGGTTTTCCGGTCCTGCACGCGGGAAGAGGACCGCCAGGCCGCTGGCCTGGCCCGCCGGCGCGGGCGTCGGGCGGGGCCCTAGTCCAGCGCCGGCCCGGACACGGCCGCCGCGATCTTGGCGCGCCAGGATCCCGGCGGCGCCGCGATCGTGACGGGCGCGCGCGTGTAGGGATGGTCGAAGGCGAGGCTCTGGCACTGGAGCGCCTGGCGCGGCAGCCACAGCCGCTCGCGCAGCCGCGCGAAGTCCCGCCGCTCGAGCCAGTCGAGGAACACGCCCTCGTCCGGGAAGTATTTCTTGTCCCCGACGATGGCGTGTCCGGCGTGGGCGAGGTGCACGCGGATCTGGTTGGTCTTGCCCGTCTCCGGCGCGAGGAGCAGCTCGCTGCAGCGCCCATGGGAGACGACCCGCAGGATGCGCGTCAGGCTGTTCGGCTCGGGCGACGCGGGATCGAGCCAGAGCTTGGTGTGGATCGCGCTCGCGGGATGGGGGCCGAGCCGTCCCGTTATCTCCTTCAGTTCTGCGGGAAAGCCGCCGTACACGAGCGCCAGGTAGCGCTTGGCGATGCGGCGCTGCTCGAACAGGGCATGGAAGGCGCGCAGGTACGCCCTGCGCCGCGCCAGCAGCAGCACGCCCGAGGTCTCCAGGTCGAGCCGGTGGAGCGGCGTCAGCTCGGGATTGCCGAAGTCTTCCCGGGCGCGGATGGCCACGCTGGTGAAGTAGTAGATCCCGGAGGGGCTCACCGGCGCGTCGTCGGGCTTGTGCAGCGCGACGAGCCACTCGTCCTCATAGAGCACCGGCAGCGCGGCCGCGGCGGGGGGCTCCTCGGCGCGCAGGTGCCGGTAGGCGATCGTGTCGCCGGGACGCACCCAGGTATCCTCCGCCACCGGCGCGCCGTTCAGGCGCACGCGCTCCGGGTAGAAGCTGTCCCGCCAGGCCACCTCCCGGCCGTAATGGTAGCGCTCGAGCAGGTAGGGCTTCAGCGGACGGGCGTCCCCCTCGAACTGGAAGCGGAAGATCTTCCCGGCGGTGTCTGAAGCGAAGGCGTCGGACCTGAAGGCGTCCGCGGCAGCCGGGCTCACGTCGCCGCCGCGGTCGCCATCCCGGCTGCCATTTGGGCGGCCTTCTCCGCGGCGCGCGCCTTGCGGCCCAGGTAGGCCTTCAGGCCGCTGCTCGTGAGCGGATGGCCGAGCTGGCCCTGGATCCATGCCCCCACCTCCAGCAGCTTGGTCAGGTCCACGCCGGTCTCGATTCCCATGCCGTGGAACATGTACACGAGGTTCTCGGTGGGGACGTTGCCCGAAGCGCCTGGCGCATACGGGCAGCCGCCCAGGCCGCCCACCGCGCCGTCAAAGACCGTGATGCCCATCTCCAGCGCGGCGAGGGCGTTCGCCAGCGCCGTGCTCTGGGTATCGTGCAGGTGGATGCCGATGTGCTTGGCGTCCACGAGCGGCAGCAGCTTCTCCAGCAGGCGCTTGGTCTGCGTGGGCGTGCCCACGCCGATCGTGTCCCCGAGCGAGATGTAGTCCGCGCCGAAGGCGAGCAGGTTCTTGACGATGGGCGCGACCTGCTCGGCCTTGATCTCGCCCTCGAACGGGCAGCCGAACACCACGCTCACCGAGCCCACCACGCGCATGCCCTTGCTCTTGCTGGTGGGGATCAGCTCCTCCAACTGGCCCAGGGATTCCCGGATGCTGCGGTTGACGTTGGCCTTGTTGTGGGACTCCGACGCGGACAGGAAGACCGCGACCTCCTTCATGCCGGCCCGCTCCGCGCCCTCCAGGCCCTTCATGTTCGGCACGAGCGCGGAGGTGTGGGTGCGCCCCATCTGCGCGAACTCCTTGCCGATCTCGGCGCCGTCGGCCAGCGCCGGAATCCACTTCGGATGCACGAAGGACGTGATCTCGATGTGGGGCAGGCCCGTGTCCGCCAGCTTGCGGATGAAGGCCTTCTTCACCTCGGTCGGCACGAACACCGGCTCGTTCTGCAGGCCATCCCGGGGGCCCACTTCCCGCAGGTACACGCGCTTGGGCAGATGCTCGAACATGGCGGACTCCCGGCGCTGGGTGGCTGGAGGACGCGCTTAGCCTGACAGCCTAACGCAGGGCGGGCGGACAAGCGAGCGGCCGCGCCGCGGCGTCTCGGAAAGGCCAGTGCCCCGGGGAAGGCCGTTGTCCTGGGGCGACCGGTGTACCGGGGATGCCGGTGTGCCGCGGAGGCTGTCGGACCGGACGGGTGATCCGCCGGGCGTCTCTACCGCCAGGCGCAGCGCCCATTTGCCGCCCAAGCGGGTTCAGACTGGCCCGGGCAAGCCCGCCCGGGAGCTTGGGTTCGTTTTCGACATTTTTATTAATAGACTGATATTACTTATGTTATTACCATATCGGCCCGCCTTCAACGGACGCCCTCTTGACAGACTCGCACGGGGCAAGTATCGTGAGTTAACGCTCAGTGAGTAATAACTCATTTATCGGTTTCCCCATGCTGGCGGCCACTCGGCAGGAACAGAAGGCGGCCACCCGTTCCCGGCTAGTGGATACGGCCATGGCCCTGTTCGCCCGCCAGGGGATCGTGCAGACGACGACGGCCGACATTGCCAAGGCAATCGGGATGTCCCACGGAGTCGTCTTCCTGCACTTCCCCAAGCGGGACGATCTGGTGATCGCCGTGATCGACGAATTCGCGCGGCGCCTGGCGGCCGAATTCCGCGGGGCGCTGGAGCGGGAGCTGGGGTTGCGGGCGGTGCTGGAGGCGCACCTGCTGGCGCTGTCCGAGTTCGAGCCCTTCTACGCGCGCCTGGTAAGCGAGGCGCCGCTGCTGCCGCCGAAGGTGCGCAGCACCCTGCTGATGCTGCAGGCGGCGGTCTCCCACCGGCTGTACGAGGCGGCCGAGCGCGAGCGCCAGGCGGGCCGGGCCCGCGGCTTCGAGCGGCACCTGCTGTTCAATACGTGGATCGGGCTGGTGCACCACTATCTGGTGAACCGGGACGTGTTTGCGCAGGGCGAATCGGTGCTCGCGGAGCAGGGCGACGCGCTCGTGGGGCACTTCATGCGGTTGGTGCAAGCCTGAAAGGAGGGACCATGGCCGACAAATGCCCGGCCTGCGGCTCCTGCGGGATGCCGCTGGAAAAGCCGGAAGACTTCGCGCTGGGCGACCCGACCCAGCCGTACTGCCGCTACTGCACGGATGGGCAGGGCAACCTGCTGCCCTACGAGCAGGTGCTGGCGACCAATGCCGGCTTTTACGTGAAGTCGCAGGGCATCACGCCCGAGGCGGCGGCGCGGCTGGCGCAGGCGCTGCTGGCGGACAAGCCCGCGTGGAAAGGCCGGTTCGGCCAACGCGAGGCGTAGCGTCCGCGCGCCGCTCCCGGCCGGACACGGATAGACGCTTCGCTCATGCGCAGCAGGAAACGGAAAGAATCTTGGAGAAATGCCATGTCCCTGCAACCGAACCTCGCACCCCCACGCCCCAACGCCCCCGCACCCGGCGCCCGCCGCAGCGCAGGCGCATCCGCCCCGCCCGTGGAAAGCCGGGGCGGGCGTCAGGTCCTGTCCGCATTGCTCGAGCGCAGGTTCCCGGGCGTCTTCGCCCGGCTCGCGGAACTGCGTGGCACAAACGAGAGCGGCCGCTGGAGCCGCATCGCCGCAGCCGCGCGGTTTTCGCTCGCGCGGGCGGCGGCGCTGCTGGGCCTCTGGCGCGACCGCGCGCGCACGCGCTCGGTTCTCCAGCGGATGAGCGAACTGGACCTGCATGACATCGGTCTGTCGCGATCGCAGATCATTCAGGAGATGAACAAGCCGTTCTGGAGGGCCTGAATCGGCAAGCGCGGAGAATCGCACCTGCGCCGCTCCATTTCCACCTGGCATCCATTCAAAGGGAGGACATCATGTTCGACCACATCCAACTTCACGTGAAGGACGTCGCCGCCAGCAAGCGTTTCTATGCCGCCGCCCTCGCGCCGCTGGGCCTGACCGTGCAGTACGACAAGGACGGGATGGTGGGCATCGGCGCCAAGGGCGCCGCGATCCCGGGCCTGTGGCTGGGCAACGGCAAGCCGCCGGGGAGGATGCACCTCGCCCTGTCCGCCTCGGACCGAGCGGCCGTGGACGCCTTCCACCAGGCCGCCCTCTCCTCTGGCGGCAAGGACAACGGGGCGCCGGGTGTCCGGGCCGACTATCACGCCAATTACTACGGCGCCTTCGTGCTCGATCCGGACGGCAACAACGTGGAGGCGGTCTGCCACAAGCCGGCCTAGCTCCGTCGCCTTGCCCGCCACGGCGTCCGGCGCCCAGGCAGGCGCTCCCCATCCATCATGGTGTTTTGCGCAGGGCACAGGAGACAACCCATGGCCAGCATTCGCAAGGAAATCC
Organism: bacterium; assembly: GCA_041476685.1. Classification (GTDB taxonomy): domain Bacteria; phylum SAR324; class SAR324; order SAR324; family JACQKK01; genus JBGPEV01. The sequence goes on from JBGOTW010000055.1 coordinate 17,291, forward strand.
CGATCGAGGCCGCCCCTGAGCAGGTCTGGGCGGCGGTGCGCGACTTCGGCGCGGTGCACCGGCGCCTGGTTCCGGGCTTCGTGGTCGAGTGCAAGTTCGACGGGGACGCCCGGATCGTCACCTTCGCCAATGGCACCGTGGCGCGGGAGCTGCTCGTGGACCTGGACGACGCCGCGCGCCGGCTCGTCTACGCCGTTGTTGGGGGCCGGGTCACGCAGCACAGCGCGTCGCTGCAGGTCTTCGCCGAGGGCGAGCATCGCAGCCGGCTGGTCTGGATCACCGACGTCCTGCCGAACGAGATCGCCGGCTATGTCCGCAACCAGGTCGAGGCGGCGGCGCAGGCGATGAAGCCGACCCTGGAGCGCGGCGTCTCCTGAACTGCGCTCCAGGCTTCCACCAGCCAAGCTGGCTGGTCACCACGAGCGGTGTGAAGCCGTTGGCAGCACGCCAGAAGCACCTCACCCGCGTCGCTGCGCGCCGCCGCCGCCGCCGTATGGAGAGGGCTTCCAACCGCTCAAGATTTCTGCAGTTCCTCCTCTCCCATCAGGGTGAGGAGGTGACGCGAAGCGTCGGAGGTGAGGTGCCCCAGAACCGTCCCCCCAATTCAAACCGAGCCACTATTGATATTGTGCGGCGGGACTGCTTGCGCAACGGTTGCCTTCCCTGCGCCAATCCCCGCCATCGCTGTCGCAGATGGCACGGTACGCAGGCCGTATCCAAACGCATCAAAGCCCGCAGCCCGGCCCGCCCCCCTACACGTTGAAGCGGAACTCGATTACGTCGCCGTCCTTGACGACGTACTCCTTGCCCTCCAGGCGCAGCTTGCCCGCCTCGCGCGCCTTCTTCTCGTTGCCGAGGGCGATCAGCTCCTCGCAGGCGATCACCTCGGCACGGATGAAGCCGCGCTCGATGTCGGAGTGGATGCGCCCGGCGGCGCGGTGGGCGGTCGTGCCGCGGCGGATGGGCCAGGCGCGGCTCTCGTCGGGGCCGGTGGTGAGGAAGCTGATCAGCTCCAGCTTCGCATAGACGCGCTGGATGAAGCGGTCGCGCGCGGAGAACTCCAGGCCCAGCGCCTTCAAGAATTCCGGCTGCTCCTCCGGCGGCAGCGCCGCGATATCCATCTCGATCTTCCCGCTGATCGCCATCAGGTCCAGGCCGAGGGCCAGGGCGGCCTGCTGCACGTTTGCCGGAACGCCCTGGGGAAAGTCCGCCTCTTCCTGGTTGAGCAGGCCCAGCAGCGGCTTGAGGGTGAGCAGGCCGAAGCCCATCATCTGGCGCTGCTCCTCGGGCGAGAGCGCCAGCGTGCTGAGGGACTGCTCCGCCTCCAGGTGCGCCATGCAGCGGTCGATCAGCGCCTTCTCCTTCTCGCGCCCCGCTTCCTTCTTGATGCGCTCCTTGCGGTTCTCCAGGGGCGCCAGGTCGCTCAGCAGCAGCTCGGCCATGAATCCGCTTAAGTCCCGCACCGGGTCCGGGGCTTGGGTCAGCAGTGGATTGGCGAAGGCCCGCACCACGACCACGAGCGCGTCGCACTCGCGCATCGCGGCGAGCACCTGGGCATCGAGCCCGCCGCCCTTGGCTTGCTCGGCCGCGCGCGCGTCGGGCCGCGCGGCCACGTCCACGAACGCGATTTCCGCGTACACGCGCTTCTTCGAGGCGTGCAGCTCGGCCAGCTTGTCGATGCGCGGATCGGGCACCTTGATGACGCCCAGGTTCTCCTTGCCCTTGGCGGGCACGCCGGTCTGCGCGCTCTGGCCGGTGAGCGCGTTGAAGATGGTGGTCTTTCCGGAGCCGGGAAATCCGACGATGCCGACTTTCATGGGTCCGTTGGCTGGGAGGTCTGATCGGCCGGCTGAGGGTCCATCCGGGCGCCGGGCAAGCTGCTTGCTTACCAGATCGGCACCCGCCGCGACAGGGGC